>NC_009828.1:1200000-1511780 GCF_000017865.1 Pseudothermotoga lettingae TMO | reverse complement strand
TGGCAAATTTCATAGCTTCCTCAGCTGATTCATCTCCTTCGTACCATATTGTTGCGTATATTATTCCGACAGGTTTTTCAGTGAGTTGCTTCATTTTGTTATATGCTGATTTGTGGGCTTTTATCTGGTTTTCGATAGCCTTTTTGTAAAACTCCACACTCATTATTGATGGCGGAAAGCCAGAGTTTCTTGAAAGATATCCAAGCTGCGCAACTATGTTTGGCTCATTCATTGTACTGTACATATCACACAGATCATCGAAACATTTCACACAGAACTCTGCATACTTAGAAAATTCTTCCACCGATTTATCATTAATCCACCCATTTTTGGAGAAATCACAGTTTCGATTTACGTAAATTGGATCATGCAACCATATGGGAAGAGTAAAATGATTTAAATTTAAAATTACTCTTAGCCCTTTTTTTCTGGCATCTGTCACGATTTCTCTGTAATGCTCAACTGCCTTCATATCAGCGATTGATTGGAGTTGGTCACTTCTTGTGTCAAAGGTTGGCCGGGGAAAAATTCTCGACCATTCTATGCCAATTCGTATTGAATTTAATCCGCATTCTTCACATAATTTGTGAATTTCTTCATATCTTGACCAATAATTGACTCCATTTTCAACACAATCTTCACTTACCACGTAATTTAACTGATTCAATTCATCATGAATCCAGGCAAACCAATCGGTATTTGGATCTATGGATTTTTCATCGCCCATTTCAAATTGAAATCCGGATATAGAAACACCGAAAAGAAAATCTTTACCAAACATTTTTGTCACCTCTCTGTTTTTATTTCAAGGGAAAATATTCTTTTTTCCAGATCCACAAAGAGCTTCACATCACCTGATTTAGTACCACGTGAGATGATTTCATAACCATCTGTAGACATAATGTTTTTCACAAACGCACTCCCGGATATTAATCTCAAAGTTTTGTTGAGGATTTCTTTGCTTTGATCATCAATCAGAGATAAATCATCACTTACTACGATTATGTTGTCAAGTACACCGCACGTGTAGGCATACAGCTCTCTTTCGTTGAGTGTTAAGCTGGTTTGTTCGCTACGGAGCAAAAGACAATCCGGGTCATTCAACCAGAGTTTTCTGTGCATGAAATGCCTTGTTATTGCATTTCTCAAGGACCATTTTGCAGCTGGAGCACCCTCATCTGGTACATTTTCCCCCCAGAAAGGTGTTGTGTCGGGACCTACTCTCATGCCATCCACAAATCCAACAGCCGGTAGAAGTGGTGATCCACAGCCGAGAATGAAAGCATCTTTTACTGCTTTTCTTATAACCTCAAGTCCTTCTCTAAATACTTGTATTGGAGTTGATCCATTATGCCTTTTTCCAGGAATTGCCCCTGAGAAAAGAAAATCTATTTTGAAATAGAGGTACCCCATTTTTCTCAGTGTTGAAAATAATTCGTAAAGCCATTTTTTTACTTCACTTTTAGAAAGATCCAAGGAGAATATTTGATGGTCCCAGTTTCTGAAAGCTACTTTCGGCCGCTCCTCCTCTTTTACAAGCCAGTCTGGATGGTTTTGAGAAATGCTTGAGCTTTCTGAAACGCAAAACGGTGCTATCCAGATGCCCGGTTTCATCCCACTTTTTGCTATAGTTTCTGCCATTTGATAAAGTTGAGGAAAGCCGTCTTTTACTATTAACCAATCTCCTATATCTTTTTCATAACCATCATCTATCTGGAAAACCTCGAAAGGATAATTTGAGGCAAGGTTTATATTTTTCAATATTTCCTGCCATGTCAGATTCAAAAAATACTGATACCAGCTGCACCATCCTATTATGCTTTGTTTTCTAATAGAAACATTGTTTTCTTTTGCAATGAGTTCACCGTATTTCTCCAATAAAAAAGATTCATCAGCACCTTCCAGAATAACGAATGTTTCTAAAGGAACGTATTCATCAAATACTGCATCGAAGTAGTCTATATAGGCTGTCATAGCATTTTTCTGAACTGTGAAAAATGGGTGGGCAATTCTTGAACTGAGAAAGCCGTACAGTTTATTTTCTTCGAGTATGAAATAGTCGCTTTGAATTTGTTTCTCAAAGATATCTGGAAACAGGGAGGTAGTGTATTGCCAGTTATCATCTATCTGTCTTGGCAACTTAAGATGGTCTGTATTGATCACTTTACATGGCCCCCATGATTGCCAGTTGTTTATCAAAATTTTTTTCGAAGAATAGGTTTTGAAGAATTCAATTCTCCCGGGTTTTCCTTTGATGAATCCTGTTATTTTCCATCCATTTTCAATCTGTTTAGTAGTCCATTTTATTGAATAATTCTTCTCATTCAGTACAAAATTACCTTCCCTTATTCTGCTGCTGAACATCTCCATTTTTTACCCCCCTGTCAACCATAAAACTTGAAGCACATAACTTTGTGATTTTCCTCTATTTCAATCAACTCTGGTATTTGTTTTTGACATCTATGTTCTCTTACATTGCATCTGGAGAAATATTTGCATCCTGTTGATTCATCTTCAATAGTTTCTATTTTGATATGTTCTCGAAAGTCCCATTTTCTGTCTATTTCTGGAATTGATTCAAGAAGCATTTTAGTGTATGGATGGCATGGATTGTGAAAAACTTTTTGTGTGTCTCCCATCTCGACAATGTTTCCTCTATACATGATAAAAGATTCGTCACTTATGTAATATCCGAGTGACAGATCATGTGTGATGAAGATTACAGACATACCTGTTTTATCCTTTATTTTCGCCAGTAAATTCAATATATCGATTCTCGTAGAAGCATCAAGCATGCTAATTATTTCATCGGCAATGAGAATATTAAGTTCCAATAATAAAGTTCGTGCGATCAATATTCTTTGAAGCTGCCCTCCGCTCAGTTGATGTGGATATTTTCCGAGAATCTGAGACGGGTTCATGCCCACAGAAGTGAGTACTTTTTCTATTTTTTCTTTTCTCTGTGCGTTTTTCACATGTGGAAAAAATTCGTCAAAGACCACTTCAAAAACCCTATCTATTTTGTAGATTGGATTGAAAGAAGAATATGGATCCTGAAATATGCCCTGAACTTTTTTATAGTATTCTTTGCGATTTTTCGAAAATTTGCCAATGTCCTCTCCGTGGAAAAGAATCTGACCCGATGTTGGTTTAAGAAGTTTTAGAATGAGTTTTCCAACTGTTGTTTTTCCGCTACCACTTTCACCAATAAGAGAAACGATCTTCGATTCGTCTATGTCAAAAGAAATATTGTCTACAGCCCTCAATTTTTCCCTTCCGAAAAAGTCTAATGGGAATTCTTTCACCAGATTTTTCACTGAAAGCAGGGTCAATTTTTATCACCTTCTTCATAGAGCCAGCAGGCAACCTTTCTACTATCAATTTTGAAAACAGGTGGATCTTCTTCACATTTGTTGAAGGCCATAGGACATCTGTCTTTAAATCTGCAACCTGAATCTATATTAAGTAAATTTGGAGGATAACCAACTATACCCTTAAGCTTCCTTTGATAGTATCTAACACCTATTTTTGGCAGTGAACCAAGTAACAGCTTAGCGTATGGGTGAAGTGGTTTTCGAATAACATCTTCTATTGGTGATAACTCTGCTAATTTTCCTGCATACATTATAAGGACGCGATCTGCTATTTGCTTCAAAACAGATAGGTCATGGGTTATGAAAATGAGCGAACCCATGATTTTTTTCTCTCTCATTTCATAGAGCATCTGCAAAACTGCACGCTGTGTACTTACATCCAGAGCAGATGTTATTTCGTCTGCAATAAGTATTTCCGGGTTTAACAATGTGGCGATTACCATTGCAAGTCTTTGTTTCATGCCACCAGATAGTTCTATCGGGTACATCTCTATGACTTTTTCATTCAGGTTTACTATTTTAAGCCTTTCCTGGATTATATCTCTTCTGGATTCAAAGGTAAATCTGTGTTCTTTAAGGATATCCCTTATGATGTGCCTGATTTTCTTTGTTGGGTTCAAAGCATCCATGGCATATTGTGGAATCAGTGAAATTTTTTCGTACCTTATCTTTCTCATCTCTTTTTCAGGCAACCCCATAATATTTTTTCCATCAAGTAACGCTTCTCCAGAAATGTATTTCATGGGGGGTTTCAAAAATATCAACCCGGTGCCAAGTGTGGATTTTCCACAACCAGATTCTCCCGCAACACCGAGAATTTCTCCGCGATTAACCTCAAATGAAACATCATCGACAGCTTTCACATAACCATAGAGAGTGCTGTAATATATTTTAAGGTTTCTCACCTGCAATATTTGCTTTGACACGACTCTCACATCTCCCTCAGTTTGGGATTAAAGATTTCATCAAGTCCCGTATTCATGATATATAGTGTAGCGACTATAAGAGTGATTAGAGCTCCCGGTGTAATTGCCCACCACCACATTCCTAACTGGATTGCATTCCACAATGTAGCTTGCTGCATCATTATTCCAAGAGATATACCTCTTGTTGGCCCCAACCCTATAAAATCCAGCCCTGTGGCTGCAAGAATTGCGCCGCCAAACTGGAGAATAAAGACCATAAAAACATAAGACATCATATTTGGCATTATCTCTTGAAATATAATTTTCACTGACCCTACGCCGGTTATTCTCGCAAGATCGACAAATTCTCTTGTTTTCAAAGATAACGTCTGTGCTCTCACTGCCCTGGCAGTCCATGGCCAGGCTGTCAATCCAATAATCACGCTCTGTATGAAAATGCCCCTGTACGGCAGGTAAGCTGCTATTATTATCAACAATGCGAGGGTTGGTATTACCATAAGAATATTAGTCAGCATCATCAAAAATTCATCAAACCATCCACCTTTATACCCTGCTATGAATCCAATGCAAAGACCTATTACTGTAGCAATACCTCCCCCGAGGAGCCCAACAATCAGCGAATTTCTCAATCCATAAACAATCTGTGCAAACAAATCCTGGCCGAAAGTATTGGTTCCGAGCCAGTGATTTTTATTTGGTGGCTGGTATGGTGCTCCCACAAACTCCAGCGGGTCATATGGGGTTAAATTTGGACCAAAGATTGCCAGTATACTTAAAATACTCAATGTGCATATAGCAAAGATCACTTTTTTATTTCTGAGGAAAAAATATACGAATTCTTTTTTTGTCATCGAATCAAACCTCACCTGTGTAAGATTTTCTGATTCTTGGATCAATTACAACGTAAAAGATATCAACCAGAAAATTGGCAATTAAAACACCAAGTATTATGAACAGAAAGCATCCCTGCACGAGAAAATAATCCTGATTTAATATTCCCTGCATGAGTAGATAACCTATACCCGGATATGAAAAAACGATTTCAGTAGTTAACGTTCCAGCTACTGCTGTCCCTAATTGAGTGGCAAGTCCTGTTATTTGAGGAAGTATCGCATTTTTGTAAGCATACCGTCTAACCAATCTTTGAGAAGCTCCCAAGGTCTCTAAGTATCTCGAATAATTGGCTTCAAGTTCATATATAATCATATTTCGCATACCAATTGCCCATCCACCAAGCATGACCAGTACTAATGAGACAAATGGCAGTACCCAATGGTAAAGAAGGTTTGTAATGAATCTCCAGGAAAAAGATGGTGTGAGAGCAAAGCTGTAAGCTCCTGCAATAGGAAATATCTCCAGTACTACGCCAAATAACCACGCAAGCAATATGCCAAACCAGAAATATGGCGAAGCCGTCAGAGTGTAGAAAATTGGTAAAGCAACATTATCGAGTTTTTTCTTGCGAGCAACAAAAGCACCAAATCTGTTTCCTATGAGAAAACTGACCAGGATGGCTGGCAGAAGCAATCCGATAGAGTAAGGAAGAGCGCGAAGAATGACTTTCAGAACTGGTTGAGGATATAAATATATACTTGTACCAAGATCGCCTTTTAATAATGCTTTCCAGAAATTAATATACTGTTCGAATAAAGGTTTATCGAGCCCAAAAGCTTGTGTAAAATAACTCTGGAGAACCTTTGCAGATTCAGGCAAAGTGGCAAATCTTGATATCAAAAAATGAATGGGATTACCTGGCATAAATCTGGGAATAGCCCAATCTATAGTTACAGCGAAAAAGAATGTCAAGATGTATATGAGGACTTTCTTACACAGGAATTTTCTCAACAGATTCCCTCCTTAAAAACCCTGCCCAGAACTCCGGGCAGGGGAAAAACCTGAAACTATTTTGCTTTTATGTTGAAAAGCACTTTTACACCGCAGAGTTGCCAGTGACCTCCCCAGGAGATAGGCCATGCATAAGGATTGTTCTCATCTGGCCAGTTGGTCCAAACGTTTTCTACGGCCTGGAACCATGCTCCGTTATACCAGAGAGGAATAAACGGCAATTCTCTGAGCAATATTTCTGAGAGCTGTGCAACGGTTTGCCTTATTTTCTCTTCATTTGTGAAGGGTGTTCGGTTGAGTTCATCCAGAAGAACCTCTACATCAGGGTTTTCATATTTTCCAAAGTTACCAGAGTATGAATATTCTGATTCAACAGCATCAGGGTAAAATACGGCATTAAAATATGACCATATGGTGCTTGAAACTCCTGTGACATAATTGTTCAATATGATATCAAATTTTCCACCATACAAATCATCATTATACTTGGAGGCATCAGGATAAGATGGTTCCACATTTATACCCACTTTTCTCAGATCTTCTGCTATGGATTGTATTGAAACCATCCAGTCTGTCCAGCCATACGGGCATTCTATCGTTAGCTTAAACGACTTCCCATTTGGATCTTCCCTGAGTCCGTCTCCGTTCACATCTTTGAAACCAAGTTCATCCAGGATCTCTTTAGCCATCTGTGGATCATATTTGAAACCATATTTTTCTGCTACTTCAGATGGATAATACTTTATCCAGCCGGGAATTGGCATGATGCCAACTGCGTTGGATGGTTCTACCATTTTTTCGAAAGCTCTATCAACAATTTTATTTGGATCAATGGCAAAAGCCATAGCCCTCCTAAATTGAGCGATATTGAGAGGGTATTTTTTGACATTCAGAAATATGCCTGTCGTGTTAGCTGGTAACATGTAAGGTGCTTCCGAGTACCATGTGTGGATTCCATACGATTTTTTCAGTATAGGTATGCCCGGCAAGAAAAAGTTACTCCAGTCAAGCTCACCTTTCATCAACATCCCTACGGCAACATTGTTGCTGAGAATCCTGAGAATTACAACCCTTTCAGGTTTTGGATCGTATCCAACTTTGATGCCCCACCACTGCGGGTTTTTCCTGTACACATTTCTGTCATCAGCCCAGCTCTCAACATAATATGGCCCAGAGCCAACAGGTTTTTCGTTTGCACCCTGTAATATCTGCTCTTCAGTTCTATTTTCCCAGATGTGTTTGGGTACGATTGCTATACTTATGAGTTGTTGTCCCCATTCTTGATATCTTGGATCAGAGAATACGAAATTTAAAGTGAGGTTATCAATTTTCTGGATTTTCTCGAGCCACTCCCAGATAGGACTGTAGTTTATTCCGGTGTACTTTTTGGCAATCTCGAAAGTGAAAATTACATCATCGATCGTGAGTGGTTTTCCATCCTGCCATGAGATACCTTCTCTGAGTTTGATCTGATACGTATTGCTGTTAATCCATCTACCACTCTCCGCAAGCCATGGTTCGAATTCACCTGATAATGGATCATACAGAAACAGTGTTTCATAAACCAATCCGATAGTCCCAGTCACAGCGTTCCATGATGTGAACGGATTCCAGTTTGATGGTGGAGACCACATACCTCCTCCAACATAGACTGTTTTGCTTCTTTCAAATGTTTCGCCGAAGGCTGCAATTGTTATCAGAAGAACCATGGATAGAACCAGAAACTTTTTCATGCAAACACCCCCTTGTGGAAGTTCAGTTTGGATTTTTCCTGATGAAATCTATAATTTCATCTATATATGCAAATGCCAACGCGATGTAACTATCGGCTGCCCCGTAATATATAGCGAGTCTTCCCGTCTCAACATCGCAGATTGCCGTGCATGGGAAAACCACATTTGGGACAAAGCCAGATGTCTCATAATCTTCTTCGGGTGTTAAAAGATAATATTTTCCTCTGTAAAGAACCTTGTCTGGATTATCTATGTCAAGAAGGGCTCCACCGAAGCTGTACACATAGCCGTTGCAAGTGAGTGTAACACCATGATATATAAGAAGCCATCCAGCGTCTGTCTCTATTGGGACAGGACCAGCTCCTATTTTTAAATTTTCCCACCAGTTTTGTTTGTTTGTTCCCATGACATATCTGTGATTTCCCCAATGTATCATGTCAAAGCTTTCGCTGAGAAATATATCACCAAAAGGGGTGTGGCCATTGTCACTTGGTCTGTTTAGCATGATGTATTTTCCGTTTATCTTTCTTGGAAATAAAACACCATTTCTGTTAAAAGGAACATAAGCATTTGGAAGCCTGACGAAAGTTTTAAAATCTTTTGTTGTGCCTATACCGATAGTGGGGCCATGATCGTCTGTACAAAAAGTTATGTAATAGGAATCATCGATTTTTGTCAGTCTGGGATCATAAGCGTAATTTACCGGGAATGGTTTTCCATCAATATCGACCCATTTTATATCTTCTTCTTCAATATGCCATTGAATGCCATCTGTGCTTCTGCCAGAATGCAAAAATGGTACCCCATCTTTATGATCCACTCTAAATATTCCCACAAACTCATTTTTGTAAGGTACTATAGCTGAATTAAAAATTCTCGAACCTTTGAGAATAGGGTTTCTTTTAATTATAGGGTTTTTGCTGTATCGCCATACAACTTCTCTACATCCTTGCGGTTTGTTTTCCCAAGGAAGGTTATGAATTTTCTCGCCAAAAACCTTCAAGCAATATGTCCTCCTTAATGTCCTATTTAGACCTTTCTTGACCAAAAATTAGGCTCTCATGAAAACATTTTCATAGCAACTGTAATTTTCACGTTTTTTCGGAAAAAATATGAAAATGTTCCTGCGAAACTGACCTGATCTTTTTGAATCGCTGCTTTTCTTCTTTTTTTACTTTATATTAAAAATAATTGTTTATTGTACATACATTTGTAACTATACAGGAGATTTTTTTGCTTAGAATTCCAGAAAAAAGATTATGTTGATATATGTAAACATAAGATTACCAAACAAAAACATAGCGAAACATTTGTCTACAAGCGTATTGGAAATCGTTTTCTTTTAAGTGCTTTTTGTTTGCATTGGATGGCTTATATCTTTATAATAAAGACACGTTTAAAGCGGAGCGATGTTGATGGAAATTGTTCATGTCCCAGTCATGGTAAAAGAAGTGCTGAGTTATTTCAGCAATTTAAGAGGAGTGTTTCTGGATTGTACTGTAGGGGCAGGTGGACATAGCGAGGCGATACTCGAAAACATTAAAGGCAGCGTGGTCATAGGAATTGATGTAGATGAAGAAATCTTAAGTGTGGCGAAGCAGCGATTGAAAAAATACGAAAGCGAAGGCAGAGCGAAGTTACTGAAAGCTACGTATGTGGAGGCGCAAAGAGTTTTAAGCCAGCTTGGAGTAAAGGCAGTTAATGGAATAATAATGGATCTCGGCGTATCCACGCTGCAGCTTATGAAAGGCGAGCGTGGTTTTGCGTTTTCTTCAGATGGCCCATTAGATATGAGAATGGATAAGACGCAGCGTCTTACAGCGTATGATATCGTTAATTTCTGGCAGGAAAACCAGCTACGACGAATATTTTTTGAGTATGGGGAAGAGAAACGGTATGCAGGTCGTATAGCGCGTTTTATTGTCAAAAACAGACCTGTAGAAACAACGGCAAAGCTCGTTGAAGTTATAGCAAGAGCTTTACCTGAAAAAGAAAGAAGATTTCGAAGAAGGCATTTTGCAACCAGAGTTTTTCAGGCGATCAGGATAGCTGTAAACAACGAACTTGAGAATCTAAGAAATTTTTTGGTTCAGGTGCCAGATATTTTAAATCAAAATGGGCGAATAATTGTGATCTCTTTTCATTCACTTGAAGACAGAATAGTGAAGGAAGCTTTCAGATCCATTCAAGAATTAGATGTATTAACAAGAAAGCCTGTAAGACCGAGTTTAGAGGAGGTCAGAGAAAATCCGAAAGCTCGGAGCGCAAAGATGCGTATAGCGGAGCGAAAGTGAGAGGAGGAGGGGGTTTGGCCCTCGCGAGAATTCAAGCGAAGCGGAATTCAAAGGCTATTACGCGCACCTTGGTTCGTGACCTACCAAGATTGTTACTTATTCTGTTCTTTGGAACACTCGTAATCATATTTACAATTCCAGCTATCAGACTGACAAAAGTATCTGCTCAGCTCTCTCTACAAAACAAAGCACTCCAGATGAGAATTTTTGAGCTTGAGAAACAAATCGAGCAGCTTGAAAAAGAGCAATCATTAATTCTCGCCAGACAGGAAATAGTTAGACCAGAGGAGTATGAATAATGTATTCAGGTTGCGCGTGAAATTGATATTTTATGTGGCAGCTATATTTTCAGCGGTGATGGTTGTTTCTTTCCTTCTAAAAGGAAACGCTGCGTATTCGCCGAAGCACTGGATGATTACTTTGCCTGCCACAAGAGGTAAGTTGCTTGATGTCAATGATCGACTTTGTGCTGTCGATGAAGCGTTTTATGTTGCTTATCTGGATGTAAATTATCTTAAGCAGAGATATATTGATAGTATTGACGCGCAGCTTTCTCTACTTGTGAAAAATTTTAACCTGCCTTATTCACCAGCCGAATTGCTAAATGGCAAGACACGTTTTATAAGATTGGATGAATCTCGTGACAGGGAGGCTATAGTCAACAAAATCCCAACTTCGTTGCTTCCATTTATATCGATTGAAATTCAAACCAGAAGACGGCAAATCTCTGATTATGCTCTGGATAAAATTGTTGGCAGAGTAATTGATGGACACGGTACTGGAGGCGTGGAAGAAAAACTTGATAAGATTCTCAAAAAGAGAAAAGATGGAAAATTGCTGCTGAAATACCATGGGTTTGTCAGTTTGTCTCCGAATATAGAACAGATCATAGAACCCGAAGATGGCAGCGATGTTAAATTAAGCATAGATATAGACATTCAAAAAATTTGTTATGAGGAAATTCAGAAAGCCGTTTTGGAAAACAACGCAATTGCGGGCGGAGTTGTTGTAATGGAAACAAATACAGGAAAGATACGGGCTATGGTCACAACGAGAGATTGGAACGACGCAGTTTTGGGTTATTTTGAACCTGGTTCAGCAATTAAGCCTGTGATTTATTCGATTGCTATTGAGAATAACATAGTTGGGCCAGATGATGTTTTTGAATGTAATGGCAGTGTGAAACCAGTTGAAGATCTTGACATAGTGGTGAAGGATCTTGAAGCACATGGACAAGTTGATGTTCAGAAGGCACTTGCTGTATCCTGCAATACTGCGACGATCCTGATAGCTAAGAAGATAAAGGAAAAAATGGGAGAATATGGATATTATAGTTGGTTAAGGCGTTTCGGTTTAGGTGAAAAAACAGGTGTGGAAATAGCCGGGGAAATAGATGGTGTACTTAGAAGGCCTGAACAGTGGTCGAAAATAGATTTTGCAATGATCTCAATAGGTCATGGTATAGGTACACCTCCTCTTCAATTTCTTGCGGCATTTAATGTTATTGCAAACAGAGGAGAGTATGTTTATCCCACTTTGCTTGAAGAAAAGATACCTGAAACCAGAAGAATTGTCAGTGAAAAAACATCTTCTCTGGTCTGTCAAATGCTCAGAAAGGTTGTAGAAGAGGGTACAGGAATAAAAGCACAGGTTCCCGGTGTAAATGTAGCTGGCAAAACTGGTACAGCACAAAAAATAGCGGCCGGGGAGGGAAAATATTTTTCGATTTTCGCAGGGTTTTATCCGTACGAAAATCCAAAGTACACAATACTTGTTTACATAGACGAACCCTCGAATGAGAGATATCTTGCAAGTGAAGTGGCGGCTCCTGTCTTCGCCTCGATCGTTAGAAAAATTATAGATCTTTCAAGGGAAAGGTGGATCAGTTTTCCGAAAGGAATAATGCCAAATTTGAAAGGATTGAGCCTAAGAGATGCGCTCATAATTATGAACGAGCTGGGTGTGAAAAACGTGAGATTTAACGGAACAGGTCTGGTTGCTGATCAATATCCAGAAGCTGGTTCCAGTGATTTAAGAGAAGTTGTCTTGATATTAGAAGAGCCTTGACCGTGATCCCCCGTGATGATATAATTTGACTGGCGTTGGGAGGTCGTCTAATGGTAGGACAGCGGACTCTGGATCCGCCGGTGGAGGTTCGAGTCCTCCCCTCCCAGCCAGGGTCGCAGGCGAAAGCCTGCTTTTTTTTTGATCGTGCAAACATGCTATAATTTTTCTGTACAAAAGCTAAGGAGGTCAACGAAATGGAGCGAGTAGTTAAAACAGAGGATAAAAACATGGTTGTATGTGAATACACATTCACAAAAGATGAGATCGAAGAAGCTGAGGAAGTTGCATTAAGACAGGTAGTTAACAGAGTGGAAATACCCGGATTTAGAAAAGGGAGGGCTCCAAAGCAAATTGTAAGATCAAGATACCCGGAAACTGTAAAATCTGAAATGATTGACTTTTTCTGGCAAAAAATTGTAAAACAAATAGATGAACAGGAAAACATGCTTTTACCTCCTATCCTGGTCGATTTCGAGTTATCCAATAACAGAGCAAGAATGACAATAGAGGTTCACAGATTGCCAGATGTTGAGATCAAACCATTCGAGGATTTTGAGTTGAAGAAAGTTGACAAACCTTCTGTCATGAAAGACTATATTGAGAGAAAGTTGAAAGAGCTTCAGCAAACACACGCGATACTTGAACCAAAAGAAGGACCTGCGGAATACGACGATATGGTAAGAGTAAAAATGACTATTACGACAGATGGCAAAGTAATAATGAATCAGAAGGTAAGTGAATACGTCCTTTACAAAGAGGACGACAGACCTGTAGTCAGTGAGATAGTAGGCAAGAAGTCTGGCGATGTGGTTGAATTTGACAGAGATTTCGGAGAGGGAAAGGTATACCATTACAAAATAGAAATAGAGCAGGTAAATAAGAGGCGATTGATTGATATTTCAGACGAACTTGCAAAAACGGTAAGCGCCGAATATGAAACACTTGAGCAGTTGAAAGATGCCATAGAAAGAGAAGGAAACGAACTGTACGAGAAAGAGATGGATGAATTTTTGAAAACACAGGCTCTGGATTCACTGGTTAAAACTTCACAGCTTTTGGTATCTGAAAGGACGCTGTCGCAGTTAGTAGAAACGGTCTTTGATAAGATCAGGCGCGACAGAGAAGAGTATGAGAAATTACTGAAAGATCATGACAATAATCCGGAAAAACTGAGAGAGGCACTTAAGAACTACTATATAACAGATATGAAAGAAACCTATTCTATTCGGAAAGTTGCCCGGGAAAATAACCTGGATGTGTCGGAAGATGAGGTTCAAAATGAAGCAGAAAATCTGGCAATTGCCTGGGGAATATCGGTTGAAAGAGCGAAAAGTATTCTGAAGTCAAGAAACGATATCTTTGAGGATGTTCGCTGGGAATTGTTGAAAAGAAAAGTTGCCGAACTTATTGTTCAGCGCGCAAAGATAGTTGATGTTAAGCCGGAAGAACTTCAGAATGAGGGCAAGGAGGCTCAAAAAAATGAAGATAACTGACCAATTAATACCGACTGTTATTGAATCTACAGGAAGATATGAGCGGGCTTATGATATCTATTCCCGCCTTCTAAAAGATCGTATAGTATTTCTTGGTTACGCTATAGACGATCATGTGGCAAACCTCGTTGTTGCGCAACTTCTGTTCCTTGAGGCTGAGGATCCAGATAAGGATATTCAGCTTTATATAAACAGTCCCGGTGGGTCTGTAACAGCTGGCCTGGCCATATACGATACTATGCAGTACATAAAGAGTGATGTTGTGACTATATGTGTAGGACAGGCTGCTTCGATGGCGGCGGTTCTTCTTGCAAGCGGTACAAAGGGCAAACGATTTGCCCTACCCAACGCCAGGATAATGCTTCATCAACCACTTGGAGGAGCAGAGGGACCTGTGAAAGATGTCGAGATAATCACAAAAGAGCTGCTGAGGATTAAAAATCTCATTAACACAATACTGAGCGAGAAGACGGGACAGCCCCTGGATAGGATAGAAAAAGACACTGATCGAGATTTCTTTATGAGTGCTTATGAAGCTCTCGATTACGGGCTGGTGGATAAAGTAATAGAATCAAAAAGAAGGTGAGATTAATTGAAGCTCACCCCGATGATGCAACAGTACATGGATATAAAATCAAAGTATAAAGATGCTATTCTTCTCTTTCGCCTCGGAGATTTTTACGAGGCTTTTTTTGAAGACGCTGAGATTGTTTCTAAAACTCTGGATCTTGTCCTGACTCACAGGCAGGATGCTCCCATGGCTGGTGTACCTTATCATGCTTTGAACACATATTTGAAAAAACTTGTCCAATTCGGGTACAAAGTAGCAATATGTGATCAGGTGGAAGATCCTTCTACAGCTAAGGGTCTTGTAAAAAGAGAAGTAACCCGCATTGTCACGCCAGGTACAGTTTTAGAGGATGATCTACTTGATCAAAATTCCAATAATTACCTTGTTGCCATATGCAGGAAAAGCGAATACTCGGTCGCAGGTGTAGATATTTCAACAGGTGAGAGTTTTGTGGTGTCTTTCAAAGATTTTCAATCTATGATTGATTTTCTTGGGTCAGTGAAAGTATCTCAGGTACTTTGCGAACCAGATTTAAGGCAAGATCTTGAGAAAAATCTGGCTGATATAATGATAGAATCGCTTGCTGATTGGCATCTGGACGATGCTTTACTCGAAAAAGATATTGCAGAAGTATTCAAGGTTTCTGACATAGACCACCTCGAGCTTGGAAGTAATCTAAAAGTTTTTGGAGCGCTTGTAAGGTATTTAAGATACACATTAATGTCGCCATGCACACTTGTTAAGCCACCGAGGATTATCAGAGATCAGATGTATGTTTTTCTCGATCCTGCAACAATAGAGCATCTTAGCCTGGTTGGCGGAGAAAAAGGAAAAAATTTATTCGATGTTTTGAACCACACTAAAACATCGATGGGGTCCAGGTTGTTAAAAAATTGGATTCTCCAACCACTCAGAGATCTTTATGAGATAAATAAAAGACTTGACAAAGTGCAGGCATTTGTAGAAGATTCGATTCTTCTCAATGAAATTAGAGAGTATTTGCAAGCCGTGAGAGATATTCAGAGAATTGCAAATAGAATCAACTACGGAAAAGCCTCAGTGAAAGACCTCGTTGCTCTCCGATCAACACTTCAGGTATGTCCGTATATAAAAGAAGTTCTTTTAACAAATGAAGCGTTTCCTGAGGCGGCTATGGTTGACTGCTTGCATGATATTTGCGAAATTCTCAATGATGCGATAAAAGAAGAACCATCATCTGTTATAGGTGAAGGAAAAGTTATCAAAGAAGGTTATGATGAACAGCTTGATCAGTTGAGAGAACTTGTCTATCATTCTCAAGAATTCTTGAACAATTTTGAACAACGTGAAAGAGATCGAACTGGTATACCCAATTTGAGAGTTGGGTATAATTCAGTATTCGGCTATTATATTGAAATAACCAAATCACATTTATCAAAAATTCCACCCAATTATGTTAGAAAACAAACACTCGTCAACGCAGAGAGGTTCATAACAGATGAACTGAAAGAATTCGAGCAGAAGATGTTGACTGCTAAAGAAAATCTTGAAAGGCGCGAGAAAGAGATTTATGATGAGATATGCGCATCACTTTCTTCAAAAGTTGGCTTGATTATAGAATTGGCTGAATTTCTTGCACAGATAGATGTTCTCTCCACACTTGCATATGTTGCTATTCGCTATGGCTACACCAAACCGAGTTTCAGTAATGATGGAAAACTCCTGCTGAGAAATTCAAGGCACCCGGTTGTTGAAAGACTTGTGGATACCTTTGTACCAAATGATCTGGAAATGGATCGTACAAAGAATTTTATTATTTTGACTGGCCCAAATATGAGCGGCAAATCAACTTTTATAAGGCAGGTAGCGCTGGTTTCTATTATGGCGCAGATGGGCAGTTTTGTACCGGCAGATGAAGCGATATTACCTGTTTTCGACAGGATTTTTGCAAAAATGGGTATTCGAGACGATATAGCATCTGGTAAGAGTACGTTTTTAATAGAGATGAATGAGGTTGCCAAGATAGTTTATCAAGCAACAGAAAATAGTCTTATTTTGCTTGATGAAGTTGGAAGAGGTACCAGTACTTTCGATGGAATAAGTATAGCCTGGGCTGTATCGGAATATTTACAAAATCAGATAAGCTGTAAATGCATATTTGCGACTCATTTTACTGAACTCACAGAACTTGCAAAAATGTACGACGGCATAGTTAATAAGACTGTTCAGGTAATTGAAGAAAAAAATCAGGTGATTTTTTTGCACAGGGTTGTTGATGGAATAGCTGATAGAAGTTATGGAATTGAAGTAGCCGGCATCGCCGGATTGCCGGGTGAGATCATTCAACGGGCTCGAGAAGTACTTGATGTTATAGCCAATAAGAGCGAACTTGAGGACAAATTAAGAGTTATCAGCAGTGAAAAATTGAAAAAACTCAAAAAAAAGAAGGTGCATCCGAATCAAGCCCAACTGTGGTGATTTTCCAGTATTGCACACAACTCATTTGAATGCCGATGCCGATGGTTTTGCAAGTGTTTACTGGGGATATAGAATCATAGGTGGATATTTGTTTGTTCATCAGCCGGATGTAACGGTTTTGAATCTCATGAGAAAATTGAAAGTAGAAAACAGTATATTTCCAGAAAAAATCCACGCCTTTTATATTTACGACACATCTGAACCAGAAAAAATCCCATTCAGAGTTTACAACTATGCTGTTTTTGACCATCACGCAAATCCTGATTCTCAGTTCCTCAAGAAGGCTTTTATGAAATATGTAAGAATTAGAACAGCTAATGTTATGAACCTCTATGATTTGAGTGATGGAATAGATCTTGAGGAAGACATACTTTTTGCTTTTGCCGTAGCACTTGTTACTGATACTGGATTTCTAAAAGCAGCCAAAGGTGAAGAACTTGAATATCTTGCAAAGTTTCTCTGTGATCGCCCGCTCGATGAAGTTTTCGAAGTGGTTCTTTCTGGAAAAGTGAAAGATTACCAGAAATTTATCAAACATATCTCAAATATAGAAATAGTTAAAGATAAACTCACCTTAGCTATTGCAGAATGTGATGATGACGATGAGTTTCTCTGTGTGGTTGATTTGCTCATGTATCCATTAAATCTTTCAGTAGTAATAGGAAGGCTTCCATGGGGCAGCTGGGTGTACTGCAGAAAACCTCTTGTTCAGAGGGTTTATCAAACATTACTTAGAGAATTTCACAATCGAGATGCTGGAAGACTTTACGGTTTTTACGATGTAGATTTTTTAGTAAAAAAACTGCTGACGGAGTTTTAGAGAAAAAGGACACCATCTCGAGCAATCGAGAGAAAAAAAGCGAAATTGTCGGTTTTCTTCCTTCCATGATTTTTTATTGGGATTAGACGTTAGAAATAACTGAAAATTATTCTTGCATTTTAATGACATAAATGTTATATAATTAATATCATCATACGTATTACGTAATATGTTTTGGGAGGGAATTTAATGGCACATTTTAGAAAATCCCTGTATAGAGAGGTCCTTGATAAACTGAGAGCAGAGATAATCGAGCTTCCTGAGGGCACAAAGCTTCCACCTATAGATGAATTATGTGAAAAACTGCGTGTTAGCAGAACAATTGTGAGGGAAGTACTGGTTGCCCTTGAAAGAGAAGGGTTGATTGTGAGAAAACAGGGTTTAGGAACTTTTGTTATAAAAAATGAAGCCTTTGTTCATACAGGCATTGAATATTTAAGAGGACTTTTCAACATAATTTCTTCTTCAGGAAGAGCTCCTTCTTTCCTTATGAACGAGTGTGAAAAATTATTCGCAAATAGAGAAATTGCTAAACATCTTAATCTTGAACTCAATGCTCAAATTGCTGTAGCAAAACAATTGTATGCGGCTGATGGCATTCCAGTACTTTATGCGGAAACTTTTGTGGCAATTTCAAGGTTACCAGGATATTTCGAAAAATTCGCAGGCATTTTTCACGCAAATTCAGAAAAAATTTTGTTCGATATTCTGGAAAAGGAATATGGGGTGTCAATAAAATACGCAGTTGCTGAGATCAAGACGTTTTTAAGTAATAAAAAACTATCAAAGCTTTTAGAAATACCTGAGGGTACTCCTCTTGTTTTTCTATCTCAAATTCATTTCGACGGTGATGGAATTCCATGGATGTATTCAGAAGATTATGTAAATACCAGTATATTTACCCTGAAACTTGTAAGAAAAAGAATATAGGAGCGAGGGGGAATGATAGTGTTTTCGTATCAGATCGATTTTCGGCTGCCGACGGGTCTTGAAGGTAGGAAACAGTATCATATTCAATGCAGTGCAGGCGATATAGCTCCTGTGGTGCTTGTGCCAGGCGATCAGAATAGGGTTAGCAAGATAATCAAGCATATGGAAAAAGCTCGTAAAGTAGCAGAAAATAGAGGGTTTATCACTTATACAGGAACGTATAAAGGATTCACTTTAAGTGTCACTTCAACCGGTATGGGCGGACCGTCTGCCAGCATAGTTTATGAAGAATTAATAAACGTGGGTGCAAGAATTTTGATAAGGGTAGGGAGCGTTGCAGGACTTCAGAAAGATATTAACGAAGGTGACATAGTTGTTCCGTACGCCTGCGTTAGAGATGATGGTGTTACCAATTACTACATCTCTGAAAATTTTCCTGCCGTTGTTTCGCCCCCAGTTTATTGGGAACTGATGAATGCAGCCGAGCAAATGGGGGTCAAAGTAAAAACAGGTATACACTGGACACATTCATATTTTTACAGTAGATCAGCTGAATATTTTCAACGATGGCATCGAGTGGGAATCATTTCAATGGACATGGAAGCGTCTGCTTTGTTTGTTATTGCACACTTAAGAAATGTAATGGCTGGTTTTGTTGGTGTTTGCTATGCTAACAGATTTCTACAAACAGAAAATGGTGTGGTCGATCTTTCGGTTCCAGATATCAACCGTTCACATATACAGAACTCTGAAGAAAAGGCAATAATTATGACATTGAACGCGGCGATTAATCTTTACAGGCAGCTTGATAAAAGTTAAGAGAGTTGAGAGGAGGGGATTGGTTATGAAAACTTTTAGCTTTGTTTTTGCAGTATTTGTACTCATTGTATCCGGGACTTTGTTATCAGCAGACCTGAGATTAGTAAGCGAGGTTGGTATTCACACAGAAGCATGGAAAGCTTTAATCAAAGATTTTACAGATCAGACAGATATTAATATCGAAGTTGAGCAGATTCCATATGCACAATATTTTAACCAATTACTTTTAAGCTACACTTCTGGACGTGGTGATTACGATGTGCCCTATATTTCACTGTTGTGGTACCCAGCTCTCGCAAAAGCTGGTTATATTTCCCCCATATCGGATATACCAGGTTCAAATCAATTAAATTTCGATGACATCCCAGGAATATCAAATGCTGTGATTGACGGTAAAGTATATCTGGTACCGTTTTATCAAGAACTTGGTGGTATAGTTTATCGAACAGATCTTTTCAATAATCCAGAAGAACGGAAGAAGTTCAAAGAACAATTTGGTTATGAACTTCAACCCCCTGAGACTTTGAAGCAATATCTGGACGTTGCAAAGTTTTTTTATAGGCCACCTGATTTATATGGAGTTACCTTGATGGGGCAGAGGAGCATACATCTTGTTACTCACTTCATGCAGAGACTCTGGGCAATGGGAGGACAACTTTTTGATTCAGACATGAAGCCTGTTTTTAATTCAGATGTAGGAATAGCAGCTCTCGAAAATATGAAGGAATTTTTCAAATATGCGAGCCCTTCATCAAAAAATTACGTTTTTCAGGATGCATTGAGTGAATTTGAAAACGGAAAGAGCGCAATGGCGGAAATCTGGACAACAGCTCTTTTCTACGCAAATAATCCTGATATTTCCAAAGTTGCTGGTAAAGTGTCATTTGCGGGTTTTCCGAGAGATGAAAAACTACTTGGCGCGAAATTGCCAATGTTGTATATTACCTGGGGATTTGCTATAAGTTCTTCTGTTAAAGACAAAGAAAAGGCCCTCGAATGGATTAAGTTTGCTACTAAACCAGAAAACGAGATCAAGGTTTCACAAATTGGATGTATACCAGCACGTCTATCTGCATTGGATGATTCGAGGCTGATCGAAAAACTTCCATGGCTATCTATGTTCAAAGAAGCAATAGAAAACTGTATACCAACACCTTTGTATCCATTAATACCCGAGGGGCAGCAAATACTTTCTGACTACTTAGCACCGAATATTAGTGATTATCTATCCGGTGTTAAAACGGCTAAACAAGCACTGGATGACGCTGCAAATGGTGTATACAAGCTTTTAGAAGAACAAGGTTATTACAAAGGCAAGTGAAATGACCCTGGTGGAGAGTATCTTCTCTCTCCACCATATTTATTATTTGAACTTTGCCTGGGGGTGTTTGCTAAGAATGAAGAGGCAGGCAGTGTATTTTTATCTCCTTCCATCATTGTTGTTCGTAATAATAATATTTCTAATTCCCTTGATATATGCTACTTTCACGTCGTTTACCAAATGGTCATTATTAAGGCCTGATTTAGGAATCAGATTTATTGGATTGCGTAACTATGTCAATCTTTTCACCGACTCTTTCACCTGGTATTCTCTGAAGGTGACGCTTCTTTTTGTTGCTGGTGCAGTATCAATAGAAATAGTCCTGGGACTGGCTTTTGCACTGGCATTGAACACAGAATTTTTTGGGTGGAAAATTGTTCAATCACTCTACCTCGTGCCATTCATAATAGCTCCAGTTGTGGTTGGTTTTATATGGAAATTCATATTAGACAACAATTTTGGGTTAGTTCCTTATATTATTAAATTCATGGGGTTAGGAAAAACAGTGGAACACTTTCCATTGCTGGCCAATCCGAAAACAGCTTTGCTAATGCTTATAATAGCGGATATCTGGGAATTCACGCCTGTCGTCATGCTCATTCTCTTAGCGGGCCTTAAATCTCTGCCGTCAGAACCCTATGAAGCTGCAACCATTGATGGTGCAACACCCTTTAAAAAATTTATTTATATTACAGTACCCCTTTTAAGACCATCTATATTAGTGGCTGCTGTTTTGAGAACCCTTACTTGTCTTCAAGTTTTTGATTTGATCTATATAATGACTGGTGGCGGACCTGGGAGGTTGACTGAAACTTTATCGTTTTTTGCTTACAGTCAAGCTTTTATTTCTTATGACGTGGGGTTATCCTCAGCAGCAAATATGTTCATTCTATTCATCGCGATGATTTTTACGATCATCTATATGCGAGTCATTGGAGTTGAAGTTGAATGAGAAAAATCCCATTAAGATTCAAAATAGCCACTGCTATTGTAGTGTTGATTGGTTTGATATGGACTATGACGCCCATTTTGTGGATCGTTATGACCTCTTTTAAAGAAAGGGCCGAGCAGATGAATATACCGCCAACTTTATTTCCAAAAAGATGGACTGTTCAAAATTATGCAGAATTCTTTAAAAGAGCGGATTTTATTAGATCATTTTCTAACAGTATTCTTGTGACAGTATCATCAACGGCTATCTCATTAATAATGGCTTTACCGGGAGCATACGCTCTTGCAAGATTTAAATTTAAATTTAGAAATCTCTTTGCCTTTCTCATTTTACTTGCAAGAATGACACCCCCTATAGTTATGGTGGTTCCGTTTTTCTTAATTGCCAGATTTTTGGAATTGAATAGAACATATTTTCCAATCATTATAGCTTCATCTTTTCTGAGCGTACCATTTGCTTTGTGGATGATGAGAGGATTTTTTGCTGAGGTCCCAGGATCATTGGAAGAAGCTGCTTTAATTGACGGATGTACTCGTTCACAGGCTATCAGAAAAGTTATTCTTCCAGTAATAGCGCCTGGTCTTGCTGCTACATCAATTCTCTCTGCTCTAATTGCTTGGAATCAATTTATGTTTGCTGTTGTTCTGACAAATTCTTCCACAAGGACTCTCCCGGTGCTTGTCAACATGTTTGTATCAGAGAGAAATATCGATTGGGGGGCAATGAGCGCTGCTGCAGTGATTACCGCATTGCCAATGATTATCTTTGCTCTGCTCGTGCAAAATAATCTGGTTCGTGGGCTGGCAGCGGGGAGCGTTAAAGGATAAGTTACAATTAGCCATATGAAGCATATAGTGCACGATCGTGCACCTTGATCTATTTTCTGTCTTTGATAGTTGAGGGAATTCGAAAACATGCAGATAAGAATTGTGGACAAAAGATAGCTACAAGAAATTTGGAAAAGCAAAAGGGTAGGATATTTGCCCACCCTTTGCATAAGCCTCAAGTCCTTGCGCGCAGCGATTTCACCTTGTCCATGAGTTCCTTTACCCTGTTTTCGTCCACGTGATTTTCAAATCTCTTGTCGTATTTGAACGCTGTACCAACAATTGCACCATCTGCGACTCTTATTATCTCTTCGACGTTTTCGATGCAAACACCCGTATTCGCAAAAATAATCACATCAGGTAACACTTCCTTTATCTTCTGCAACGTACTGGTGTTTGCCGGTACCCCTGCCGTTAACCCAGAAACGCATAACGCATCTGGCCGATGGTTGAAGACCGTAGATTTTGCTATTTCTACCGGCTCTCTATCGGCAAGATATCGGGCACTTTCAGGAACTATGTTGAAGAGTAATCTCACCTTTTGTGCTCCTATGGCGCGTCTGTGCCTTGCCACTTCGCCAAAGTTCAGGTTCCACAAGCCGAAATCACTCGCGTACACACCCGAAAAAACCTCTCTGACAAAGTAGGCATCGACTGCAACAGCAAGATCGAGCGTCGCTATGGGATCCCACAATACATCTACTCCAAACGGGACCTTGATATAAGTTCTCAGCTCACCTATGATTCTCGCCATACAAGCCACGGTAACCGTGGGGACTTTCGTGACATATGGCATACTGAATTCGTTTGAGAAAAGTACACCATCAACGCCACCATTCTGCAGTGCCATCAGATCTCTTTTTGCCCATTCGATAACCTGCTTTAAATCTCCGTCACTGTAGTATGGATCTCCTGGTAGTGGGAGTAGGTGACACATGCCTATGAATGGTTTTTTTACTTTGAACATTTCTTCTAACCAATTCTGCACTTTTGATTACCTCCCTCGCCGTACGATTTATGATAGTTGCTGATCTGACAGACGAACCTGAAGATTGTGAACATCGTGCATTAGTGCCTTTGTTTGAGAGTAGAGTTCTCTGAACAATCTGTACTTGATTTCGTAAATGTCGGAGAAACTCAGGTCTGGTTCGATAGCACCCTGAATCTCAATCCAGTTGTTTATGGCCTCGATGTTTTTGAAAACACCAACTCCTATTGCAGCAAGAAATGCATCTCCATAAGATGCACCAATTTGCTGATTGGGAATATTCAGTTTGCTTGTGCAAATATCCGCTATGAGCTGTGTCAATAATGGATTTTTCAGACCACCACCAGCGAGTATGACACGCCGAGGTTGTATCCCTTCTTGTGTCATCACTTCAAAGTTGTGCCTTATACCGTATGCGATCGATTCCAGAATTGCACGTATAAGGTCGCCTCTGGTATGTTGAAGCGTCAGGCCAAAAAATATGCCCTTTGCCTCAGGGTCATTTATAGGGGTCCTCTCACCCGCAAAGTAAGGCAACACGATGATGCCTCTTGCACCCTTAGGAGAGTTCGAAGCCAATTTCGACAGCTCTTCAAATGCATTGCCTTTGCCATTTTTTTCCATTTCGAGTTCGATTTGTCCAAATTGATCCCGGAACCACGTGATAAGACTGCCTCCTGTTGACATACCACCCAAAGCTGCGAAAGTATTTTCCTGCATGAAATTGGAACTCCAGAAATTCTCAGACATTATTATCTTTGGTGTTCTGACGATGAAAAACACGCTACTACCAAGCATCAACATCATATCTCCTATTTGCGATACACCGGCACTAATGGCCTCAGCGGCTGCATCGGTCGTTCCAGCAACCACAGGAGTTCCCTCAGAAAGCCCAGTTTCACTCGCAGCTGTTGATGTAACTCGTCCCACGATCTCATGACTCCAGAAAGCCTCAGGAAGCATTTTGGTAGAAACAATCATCTCCATTTCGTCTACCCATTTTCGATTGAATACATCAAAAAGTGGGGCGTAACCAGCAGCAGAATAAATGTCTATTGCAGGTTTGCCAGTCAATTTGTATATTATATAAGATTGACTTGTCAAAAACCAGCGCGCTTTTGAATAGACTTCGGGTTCATTTCGCCGGATCCATAGGACTTTGGGCCCTGCGGCTTGGGAGGTCAATTTGGAGCCCGCCAGGCTCAGAATCTTCTTTTCACCGAGCACTTCCTCAAGATAATCTATCTCATCACCCGCACGGGTATCCACTCCATACAAAATCGCTTTGCGAAGGGGTTTCCCATCTTTGTCCACCGGTAACACACAAGGGCCTATGCCACTCGTACCGATGCCAATTATGTTCTTGGGTTGTACATCGGTAGCTTTCATCAAGTTTCTGACGATCACCACGAAATCGTTCCACCAAACTTTTTCCGGGTCGTGCTCAACAAAACCTGGTTTGGGTATTTCTATCTGGTGAGGTACCACATGGCTTGCCAACACATTTCCATCAAGATCTACCAGAACACCTTTGGAAGAGTATGTACCTACGTCTACACCAAGTAAACAAGTTTTCCCCACACACCTTCACCTCTGCATCAAATCAGTAGCTGCCCATTTTTGAAGATAAGTTCACCGTCCAGGTATATTTCCCCTTCATCGCGAAGATCTTTGATGATATCCCAATGTATTGCCGATTGATTGGTTCCACCAACGTCAGGATAGGCTCTGCCCATAGCTATATGAATGGTGCCATATATTTTTTCATCCAACAAAATATCTCCGCACATATGTTTAAGACCTGGGTTAGTGCCAATAGCAAACTCACCGATTCGACTCGCACCAGGATCGGTACTCAGAACTGCCTTCAAAAATTCTTCATTCTTTGACGCAGTTGCTTGTACGAGTTCTCCCATCTTCCAGCGAAGCGTTATATCCTGAACGACCTTGCCACCAAACACAGCAGGGGAATCGAAATAAATGGTTCCTTCAACTGTATGTTCAACGGGTGCAGTAGAAATCTCACCTCCGGGCATATTGATACGCCCATCATCCACACTCCAACTACGCCCTTCAACAGAAAAACTCAGATCAGTTCTCTTCCCCGCAAGGCGCACATGCTTGCCTTTGTTAAGAATCTTGACACAATCGTTCCACTTCTTACTGATCTGTGGCCAGTTCAGGAAGCATGCGTCGAAAAACATTTCTTCAAGGGTATCTTCATCAATTCCACCTTGCTGGGCGAGTGTCACAGAGGGTATTCTTACCAGGCACCACCGCGTCTTTTGCCAGCGTAAGGTCGACAATTTGCCAAGAGCACGGCGCAGCTTGGAAAGCTTATCAGCGGGAACAGCCCAGCATTCGTTGAGATTTGCAGCCCCTCGCAATCCGATGTAAACATCTGCCCACTCCATACCATAGGACTCTATCTCGGGTATCCGCGCTATTTGTTCATCAGAACCGAACTTTGTCAGGATCCGGTTCAGTTTTTCAGAGCGAAAAACGATCTGCGGATAGGCACCAACCTTTACTGCAGCTTCATACACTCCGCAAGTCGCAGGGTAGGAATTGATCTCCTCCATAGTTATGAGTAACTTCTCATCTCTTTTGATCTCTAAGGAATAATTGACCAATAAATCACCCAATTTTCTCCATCTCTCGTCCATGTGATTACCTCCCAGATCATGAATTCCCCTTTATGTTGATTCCGATTCTCTGTGCGATTCTCCTGACTATGAGTACCACAACCAAAAAGGCACCCCAGAAAAGGTCTTTGAAGAAACTTCCCCTTGGTGATGTCATCAAAAGAGCGTAGAAACCGGTCGAAAGCGTCTGAAGAATGACAGTAGCCAAGATCAAAGATACCATACTTCCAAACCCAGGTGAGACATTGGCCAGTGCAACGATCGCAAGGCTCAAGAGCGTATAAGTTTGTGTACCGTACTCGTATGCAACGGAACCGGTTCGGCTCATTATTATTATTCCTGCAACGGAACACAAAATACCACTCATGATATAAGTCTTCATCGTAATGGATTTATCAGGAATCCCTGAAAATCTCGCAGCATTTGGATTAGTACCGACCATTCGTATTTTGTAGCCTACCTTCGTGTATTCAATTACAAAATGAATGATAACCCCGCAGATGAGCAGTATTACAAACGGTGTGGGAATGCCGAAGATTTGACCTCGGCCGATCAATGAAAACTCGCTGGGGAAACCTGCAAGCCTTTTTCCTCTTGTGATACCTGCGGAGATACCGCGGTATAGAGTGAGTGTACCTAGAGTTGCAAGTATGGGTGGAATGCGTAAATAACCCACTAAAAGTCCATTGAGAGACCCGCAGGCAAAACCTATTGAGATCGCTATGAGTACTGTGATAAGAATAAAGAACGGAGCGGAAATTGACGAGAAGTTCTGGGATATAGCTTTGAGAAATAGTCCGGCAATGAGTGCTGACAAATTCGCGGTGTCATTAACTGATAGGTCAACACCGTTTACCATTGTGACAAGTCCCATGCCCAATCCCATGAGTCCAATCTCAGCGGATTGAGACACTATAACTGAGAAATTTCTCACACTCAAGAAACGTTTGGTGCTCAAACCAAATACAAAGATCACAATTGCAAGAATTACAATCAAAAACACGTTGTACTTATCTACAAACATTCGTCTTGCTCTCGTGGTGTTCCCGCTCATACTCGATTTCATCGAAAACCCCTCTCACAACGGAGTATTCACAATTCAGTTTCTGCGGAACAACCTCCTCAAAAAAGATCTTCCTCCGTCATTCTCGGTGATGGCCGATGAGATGGCAAAGAAAATGATAAGTATAGCACCTAATACAAACTGCTGATACTCAGCCGGTATTCCAAGGTAGATCAAACCCCTAGTTGATATCTGAATGAAAAACACACCAAGGATAACTCCTATCACAGAGCCGTATCCTCCTGTAATGGAAACTCCCCCAATTACAGCTGCAGCAATAACAAGAAGCTCATTTCCTCTGAACAGTATGGGATTAAAAAAGCGACTGTAAGAACTTTGAACTACACCAGCGATAGCTGCCAGCACCCCATCGATGATCAAGGCTACGCGAAGCGTTAGCTTTACGTTGTATCCGGTTCTTATAGCCACCTCACGGTTTCCACCTATTGCATACAAAGCGCGTCCCAACAAGGTGTATTTGAGCAGCCACCATATGAACAATGTGATGATCAAAAGATAGATAACAGAAGTGTGCAAGCCCGTGATACCAACAACGGGGTCCTTCACGGTCACCAGATATCGAGAATAGTATCCTACTAATCCTTGAGGAAGCTTGAAATTCATCGTTGGGCTGAGAAAATAAAGATTGAACCCGTACCAGAACATCCAAAGTCCCAGGGAAACGTGAAAGACTGGAAGATTGAAACTGGTGGCAATGATTCCAACAACCAAACCAGCCAAAGCGCCTATGATCGAAGCAATTATCAAATAGAGACTTATTCCACCCTGGTAGTTGAACTTGAGCAACATCATGTGAGTTGCGAATGAGCTCATCGCCGCTACTGAAACAAATGATATGTCTATTTCACCAGCGATAAGAACTGGCAAGATTCCCAAGGCCATGATAGAAAGTGGAAGTGAACTCCTCACAAGATCGAACAGAGTGGCAAAAGATAAAAACGCAGGACTGAAAAGACTTATAACAAAAGATACAACTCCGATCAAGATAGCCAATGTTATTTCATGTGAAAAAGTCTTTCCTTTTCTTGCCATATTCTATATCTCCCCAAGCAGTCTTTGATAAAGTCCTACCTCATCTATCTCTTCACGCTTGAACTGTCCTGATAACTTACCTTGCTTCATCAGCAATATCCGATCACAGAGATGCAACAGTTCGGGGATATCATCAGAAACGAGAATAACCCCTATCTGTTGCTCCTTAACCATGTTTCTAATCAACTTGTGAATATCGGCCTTCGAACCAACATCAATACCTACAGTTGGACCATTGAGTATGAAAAGCTTGGGTCCGCTGACCATCCACTTTGCAATAACCACCTTCTGTTGGTTTCCACCCGAGAGATTCTGGATGGCAGTGGCAGGTGACTGGGTTTTGACGTTTAGTTCTCTTACCCATTTTTCAGCAGTCTGCCAGATATTGTTTTTCTTGAGAACGCCGATTCGGCTTGACAAATTGTCCACAACCGTGACAACAAGATTGTTTGTAACCGATTGTGAGGCAAAGATTCCCTCAGTGATACGATCTTCGGGTATATAGCCTATTCCATTTTTCATCGCGTCGGGTATGCTTCGTATGTGAATCTGATGCCCGTCGAGATAGATATGACCAGAGCGTGCTGGCAATACGCCAAAAAGTGAGAGTGCCAGTTCTCTTTGACCCGATCCCAACAAACCGGTAATCCCCACTATCTCATGGTATCTCACATCGAATGATACATCAGAGAAATAGGGCTCATGAGAAAGGTTTTCAACTCTCAGAAGTTCTGGATTATTTTCTGACCGTTGAAGAACGGAGAATTCCTCGCTGTCAATCTTTCGTCCAATCATGTGCAATTCCATGGTCCTGAGATCCAGTTCCTGCATAGGCGCATCCAAGACCTTATTACCATCCCTGAAAATGATGACTCTATCTGCAACCTCTTTAACCTCGTAGAGCTTATGGCTGACAAAAAGAACAGAGATTCCATGTTTCTTCAGCTGGTTGATGATTCCGAACAGAGATCTAACCTCTTGGCGGGTCAAAGCAGTCGTAGGTTCATCCATTATGATGAGTCTGGCTCCCTGGACAAGTGTTTTTGCAATCGCAACGATCTGGCGCTCTGCAGCAGAAAGTTGCCGGACTTCTGCATCTAAGGAGATGTCCGAGGTGATCTTCTCAAGATTTTCCTTGGCTATTTCATACATTCTCTGCCAGTTGATTGTTTTTCTTCGCTGAGATATTATGTGGGGAATAGCGATATTTTCGGCAACTGTCAGATTGGGGAACAGAGAAAAATCTTGGTAGATCACATGTATGCCCTCTTGTATAGATCGCATAGGGTTCAGCTGTTTATAATGGCGTCCCAAGATGTAAATATCACCGGAATCGGATTTGTAAACCCCCGACAGAATCTTGATCATGGTGGATTTGCCCGAACCGTTTTCTCCTATCAGCCCCACTACTTCTCCCGTCTTTATTTGAAAACTCACATCGTTTAAAGCAGTGATCCCTCCGAATTTCTTAGTGATATGCTCTACTCGTACTAAGGAATCATCATTCACCTTTTGAGTACACCTCCAAGACTTTCAAAGATTCAAAACTCAACCTTTTCATGCTCGCCTCCAAGCCACCAACTTACACTGGTAGGTCTGGAAGCGAGCGTTAAAAGCCTTAGTACTACTTGACAAAACTACAAAACCAGCTCAGAAGTTGTACTTATCCATGTTCGATGCATCTATCAAGATCCAGCCTTGACCGTAGATTACTGGGACACCGTACTCGTTCTTGACAATGTGAATCTTCGTGTATCCGGGAACACCAAGATCCATACCTTCCTCGATTTTTTCTCCCTTCAAAAGCTTGTAGGCAACGACATTGGCAGCATACCCTGCCAAAGCAGGATCCCAACACATCGCCAAATCAACTGCGCCAGTTTTCAAAAGCTCTCCCGCATAGGATACGATACTGGTTCCAACTACCACGATCTTATCAGACAGACCAGCTTCCTGGACAGCTCTGCCGACACCGACAACATCACCTGCTGCAGATCCCAAAACTCCCTTGATATTTGGATATTTCTTTAAAAGATCTTTCATAGTGGTATAGGCAGCCTCGATATCTTCTCTGGACTCGAACTTTCCAATGCATTTCATCTTCGGGAAGTTCTTTTCCTGATAAACACGCGCAGCATCTTGCCACTCGTTGTGTGAAGCATTTGTGAGTGAACCAACAAACTGCACATATTCACCCTCATAACCCATACGTTGGGCCAACTGTCTCATCATTTCCTCGCCGTAGCTCTTGTTATCAAAAGCTTCAACATCATAATGAGCATATCTGGCGGTAGCTGCCTCATGCGTCACTACAATGATTCCACTATCCATTGCCTGTTTTTGAACCAGATCATTTTCTTGTACTCCGTATGGGACGTTAATTATCGCATCAACACCCTGAGCAATCAATTGTTCGATTATTGCAACCTGTTGCGCCGAATCAGCTACGGATGGTCCTTGCATGAACGCAGTAACACCATAGTCTTTTCCAAATTGTTTTACACCTTCCTCCATACGCATGAACCAGTTAAATGCGATGGACTTGACAACGGTTCCCATTACAAAATTTCCCTTGGAAGTCGCGAAAACCTCTCCGTTTGGAAGAAGAAGCATAGCACCAACTAAAGCCAAGACACTGACCAGCAAATAAAGTCTTTTCAACATCTCGCATACCCCCTTTTGATGAAATTAAGTTCTAAGCGGTTTTTTCGCTTAGATCCAATATCACTCCGTTGTTTAGAACATCACTGTTATTCCTCTCTTGCTAAGCTTATTCGATATATCTGACGGCAAAGGTTGATCGGTAATGATGGCTTTGAAAACATCTATGTCCGATACTCTTATGAATGCATTCTTGTTGAATTTTGTGTGATCAACCAGAAGATAACTACTTCTCGCTAATTCAATCATTTTCCGCTTTACAGCCACTTCAAAATTCGACGAATTGAACACACCATCAAGATTCCAGGCATCAGCCGCTATGAAGGCCTTGTCTGTTCTGAATGCCTCCAGAAATTCGACTGTCTCAGCGCCACCAATGGAGTAATATCCTGGGCGAACTTCTCCACAAGCTACAATTGTCTTGATTTGCGGCTGTTCTGCTAACGATTCTGCGATCCTAACATCCACCGTTACAATCCTCAGACCTCTCTTGCTCCTGAGCATCTTTGCAAAGTAGTAGACGGTAGTTCCCGAGTCAAGAAAGATTGTGTCTCCATTTTCGACCAGTTTCAGAGCCATCCGAGCTATTTTCTTCTTCTCTTCAGCCATTTGTGAAATCTTTAGGTCAAACATTGGTTCAAATCCGGATTTTTCAAGCGAATAGACTACCCCGCCATGCACCTTCTTTATTGGTGAGTTTGCATCTGAGCAAAGATTGTTTATGTCTCTTCTAATAGTTATCTCTGATACACCAAGTGCTTCAGCAAGATATTTTGTTGAAGCATTCCCTTCTGCTAAGAGAATTTCAAATATCCTCTGTAACCTTTCCGCTTTGTTCATTACACGCCACCCTTTAATATCATATCGATCACACATCTGATCATTTTTGATCCTTACACGATCATTATACTTCTAGACTAACACGTTTGTCAAGCAGGAGGCGTCATTCACTTTTGTTTCCTATGTCAATCATTTCATTAGAGTCATGAAAAAGTCGAGTGTGTAACTGTTATGAGAAAAACAAAAAGATAGGTATAAATCATGTGAGATCTACAACATCACAAACTTTGAAACAAAAAATAGATCAAGAGGAAAGGTTACTGATCATCTTGGAAGCTACACTTATGTCTACGAAATCTCAAATGAAACTGTCTAAAAGCCTGAAAGCATCGAACATAGAAAATCAGTGATTTAATAAACCATGAGGGGACAAATGATGAGAAGACTTGGAATAGTTGACTTTGGCGCTGCTGCAGTGATTACCGCATTGCCAATGATTATCTTTGCTCTGCTCGTGCAAAATAATCTGGTTCGTGGGCTGGCAGCGGGGAGCGTTAAAGGATAATCATTTCACATCATTAATTTCTGAGTAAGGAAACCATCTTCGAGCAAAAAGATCTTATTTGTAAAGTCATGGATATATTTTAAGTTGTGCGAAGTTATAACAACAGGTTTTTTAGAGTCTTTCCACTTTGAGAGTATTTTCTTAAGATTTTCTTTTCCCAGTTTATCCAGACCAGAGAATGGTTCATCAAGAAATAGAAAAAAAGGATCATGAGCGATTGCGGACGCAATTGCCACCTTTCGCGCTTCCCCACCTGACAGATCAAAGGGATTTCTTAAAAGTATTTTCTTATCAAGACCAACAAAGCTTGCTGCTTTTTCAACACGAGCTTTTATTCCATTTAATCCAAAATTTTTTGATGCGAACGCTATTTCTTCAAAAACAGTTTCACAGCAAAACTGATCTTCCGCATATTGCATAACATAACCTATTTTCTGATAATAATGTTCATCTTTTTTTATAGGTTGACCGTTTATCACAACAGTGCCAGATGACGGATTTAAAATACCCGCCATTATTTTCAAAAGAGTAGTTTTTCCAGATCCGCTTCTGCCGGTTATAGCTATGAAATCCCCCTGTGAAATTTCCATATTCACTTTCTGAAGGATTTTTCTTGAACTGTCATAGGAGAAATCAATATTTTTCAGGTTTAATTGAAACATCCCGGTCTCTCCACATCAGGAAAATCTTTTTCGAGAAACTCTTTAATCTCTCCTTCAAAATCGATTTTTCCGTTGTTCAGGTGGATTATCCAGTTTGAAGTATCAAGAAACTGCTCTAAATCATGAGTGGAGACCAGTATTGTTATACCAGAATCATTCAGGTCTTTCAAGCATTGTTTTATCTGTTTTGAATCCTGCTCATCGAGCATAGAAGTTGGTTCATCGAGAAACAAATATTTTGGTTTAAGGACAGTGACAGAAGCAGTAGCAAGCTTTTGAAGCTGCCCGGCAGAAAGTGTGGCTGGGTCCTTTTCTTTCAATTCGTACAGTCCAAAAGATTTCAAAGTTTTTTCTACCTCTTTTATCATCCGGTTTCTTTCCATGCCAATATTTTCGAGACCGAATGCTATATCTTCTTCAACAGTGGTACCTACAATCTGATTTAGTGGGTTATGGAAGACATATCCGCACAGGTATCTCAGATCATTTTGTGACAATTCTTTTTTGTCAAACATTATCTTTCCTTTTTGAATGGGTAACAGGCCACAAAGAATTTTCAATAAAGTTGTTTTCCCAGAAGCGTTTGCGCCTACGATGAGGACGAAGCTCCCATCTTTAATTTTGAAGGTAACTCTATCAAGGGCTTTTATGTTTCCATAATAGAAAGTTAAATCAATTATTTCAAGCACCTTTCAACCTCACTGATTTGTATATTCTTATTCCGCCTTCTTTACAGATATCTTCAACATTTCCGAAAGTTTCCTGCATTGCTTTCTTTATATAAGAACCACCCTTGTTGTGATAAGCAACAACCTGAAGAGAACCTTTTTCATTCAAGTGTTTGATTGATTCGTAGATCATTCTCAGCACAGTTGCCTTTCCGGCTGCCATGGGAGGGTTCAATAATATCACATCGAATTTTTCTTCTTGCCATGGATCGTAAAATGATCCACATTTTATGGTAACATCGACGTTGTTATCTTTTGCATTTATTCTGGCGAATTCCACAGCTCTTTCATTTACATCACTCATGTAAACTTCACTGTCTGGATATTCACCTTTCACGACAATTCCCACAACGCCATAACCACAACCAAGATCAAGCACTTTTTTACCATGTACAATAGCATGTTCAACGAGAATTTTTGTGGCTTTGTCTACCTTACCAAAACTGAAAACACCCGAAGGCGTCTTGAATTTATAGATTCTCCCATTTTTTAATTTTAAATTAGCTGTTCTGATTTTTAGTACGCTATTTGGTTTTCTGGTATAGTAGTGATCCATAGCTATCAAAGGGGCCCTTAAAGGCCCCAATATTATTTCTCCTTACTGGCAAGAGTAGCCTGCGCAGCTGCTAATCTTGCTACGGGAACTCTATAAGGTGAACAGCTCACATAATCAAGACCTGCTTTATGGAAGAAACTAATAGATCGTGGGTCTCCTCCATGTTCGCCACATACGCCGACTTTGAGGTTGCTTCTCGCTGATTTTCCTTTTCTGGTTCCCATCTCTACTAATGCGCCAACGCCTTCATAATCGAGAGTTTTGAATGGGTCATGCTCGAGTATGCCTTTTTGCAAATATTCGGGCAGGAACTTGCCAACATCATCTCTACTGAATGCAAAAGTCATCTGAGTTAAGTCATTTGTACCAAAACTGAAAAACTCGGCTTCTTTAGCAATTTCATCAGCTGTTATTGCTGCTCTTGGAACTTCAATCATTGTACCTATTTTGTAATCAATGTGGACATTTGCTTCTTTTATCATTTGATCCGCTACTTCCTTGATTATTTTTTTGAGAAAGACCAGTTCGTTTATATGTCCAACAAGTGGGATCATTATTTCTGGTACAACATCAAGATTTGATTCTTTTTTCAGCTCTATTGCTGCACCAATGATTGCTTTAGTTTGCATAACAGCTATTTCAGGATAAGTTATAGTCAATCTACAACCTCTGTGTCCGAGCATGGGATTGAGTTCGCTCAAAGAGATTACAACATCTTTTAATTCCTTGGATGAGATTCCAAGATCTTTTGCTGTTGCTTCTATCTGCTCATCGTCGTGAGGTAGAAATTCGTGGAGCGGTGGGTCGATAAGTCTTATTGTTACTGGATATCCTGCCATTGCCTTGAATAGACCCTTGAAGTCTTCTTTTTGAAGTGGAAGGAGTTCTTCTAATGCTTTTTCTCTTCCTTCTTTTGTTTTAGCAACAATCATTTTTCTGACTTTTGGTATTCTATCTTTTTCAAAGAACATGTGTTCTGTTCTACACAGTCCGATTCCCTCTGCCCCAAACTTCCTGGCTACTTCGGCATCCCTTGGTATGTCTGCGTTTGCCCTTACTCCCAATCTTCTTATTTCATCTGCCCACTCCAGTAATTTTGCTACTTCGCCTTCTAAACCAACAGGTTTAATTGTCGGAATTTTTCCGAGCAGTATCTCCCCGGTAGAGCCATTTATTGAGATCCAGTCTCCTTCTCTTACCACAGTATCGTTTACCCTGAAGAAACCTTCTTCTTCTTTAACTTCAACTGTTTCGGCTCCAACAACAGCAGGTTTACCTATACCGCGAGCCACAACTGCTGCATGAGATGTCATCCCGCCTCTCGACGTTAATATTCCCTGAGCAAAAGCCATTCCTCCAACATCTTCCGGGCTTGTCTCGGGTCGGACGAGAATAACCTGCTCGCCTTTTCGCCCTAACTCTTCGGCTTTCGATGAATCGAAAATCACAACTCCTGTGGCTGCGCCGGGGGATGCAGGTAAGCCCTTGGCTATAGATTTAGCCTGAGATAATGCTTTTTCATCAAATCTTGGGTGAAGCACTCTTTCGACATCTTCTGTTTTTACGCGCATTACAGCTTCTTCTTTGTTAATTAATCCTTCGTGAACCATATCTACAGCAATCTTTATCGCGGCTTTTGACGTTCTTTTACCGTTTCGTGTTTGGAGCATGTAAAGCTTTCCTTCTTCGATTGTGAATTCTATATCTTGCATGTCTTTGTAGTGTTTTTCGAGTTTTTTCATTATTCCAATCAGTTCATCATAAACGTTTGGCATCAATCTTTTGAGTTCGTCAAGTGGAAGAGGAGTTCTTATACCAGCAACTACATCTTCTCCCTGTGCGTTCTGCAAAAATTCACCGTATATCTCGTTTTCGCCAGTATTAGGATTTCTCGTGAAAGCCACACCTGTGCCTGATTTCTCTCCCATATTTCCAAAAACCATGGCAACTATATTTACCGCAGTTCCAAGCATCTGGTCTTCTCTAATGTTGTTTATCTCCCTGTATTTTATTGCACGCTCACTCATCCAGCTACCGAAAACGGCATCAATAGCAAGCCATAGTTGTTCTTCTACATTCTGTGGGAATTGCTTGTTTTCTTCTTCATAGATCTTTTTATAAAGTTCTACAAGTTTTTTAAGGTCGTTTTCATCAAGTTCGACATCAAGTTTTACGCCTTTAGCTTTTTTCATGTTATCGAGAGCTGTTTCAAATTTGTGTTTTGGAATACCGAGAGCTGTGTCACCAAGCATCTGAAGGAATCTTCTATAGGCGTCGTATGCAAAGCGAGGATTGCTCGTCATTTTTGCAAGACCTTCGACAGTCTTATCATTTAATCCAAGATTTAGGATTGTGTCCATCATTCCAGGCATCGAGACAGCTGCTCCGGATCTTACAGAAACAAGAAGAGGTTTCTCTGGATCTCCAAAACCCTTTCCTGTTGCTTCTTCCAATTTCTTCATCGCGTTTTTTACTTCTTCTCTCAAACCATCAGGATATGTACGATTGTTCTGATAAAAATATTTACACACCTCAGCAGAAATCGTGAAACCAGGCGGGACAGGTATACCAAGATTCGTCATTTCAGCAAGGTTCGCGCCTTTTCCACCGAGGATATCTTTCATCCCGGCTTTACCTTCGGCTACTCCATTTGCAAAAAAATAGACAAATTTTTTTGCCATCACAGCACCTCCTCATTTTAGATACCAATTTACAGTAAAAATTTTATCATTGACAGAGCTTGTTAAAAGCAATATTGAGTCCACAGTTATGCCAGTCAGTTTTTCAAGAATTGGTGAGAAATCCACAAAGATGAAAAATGGCATATCTGATTTGTAAAAGCTCAATGCTTTTTCAAGAGAGCCTTTTTCGTTTTTGAACTGGGCTGGCATAGTTGAGTACACTTTCAGTCTGTCTGATTCACTTGTTATGTATATTCCTTCAAGATCTATATAGCGAATCCCTGAATCAACTTTTATCTGTCCATTTGTTGTCTGATTTAACTCTTCTATGCTGATTTTGCCTCCTACTACGGCATACAAAACAGGGTTTGGTATTTGTTGATCTTCTTCCGAGAACAAGAAAGCTTCAATCATATTCGAAATTTTTAAAGAGAGGGCAAATTGGCCAGTAAGTTTGTCGGAAAGCTCTGTTAATTCTTCGAATTGTCCTTCTAAGTTTTCTGTCTTTGTCCCCTCGGGGAGAAAGGTTTCCATGTTTGAAAAGAGATTTGAATATGTAGAAGATAAATTCAAACTCTGATAAAGTTTTGAAAGTACTGAGAAATTACCCACGTTGGCAAATATGAATATTTCTCCGCCAAGATTTGGATCAGTATACATATTGAATTCTTTCGTTGATTTCATACCTTTTAAAAGATCTCTTGCTTTATCGTTTTCCGGATATATCGAGTATTCTCCTGATATCTTATCAGAAAAAACCTTGATAGTTCCTTTCAGCGAGAAAACTGAATCCTGCATAGAAATTCTGGGTGAAAATAGCACGGCCCAGACTGAGCTGTCGGAAAACTTTTCCAGTATTTCCTCGGGGATAGTTCCTCCGCCCTTTAAGCATTGTTCCAAAAATTCCTTATCAGTAGATATTAAGAGATAATTGCCGCTCACAGCCGCCTGGAAATTTGCCCCGAGTATTTCTGTAACTGCCTTTAAAAGTTTTGGAGCATTTGAGGAAGGCCCCGCTATAATGGCAATGTTATCTTTTTTTGTGACGATCATGACATCTTTGCTTATTAAATCGGTCAATTGTTCTGCTGTTGCACCGTATTGAACAAGTGAGCTTGCAAGAAATCCCTGAATCATGGGCTCAATACCAAGACTGTTAGCCAGTATATCTACCAGCTGTGTATTTTTCGCAAGTGAGTAATGAGTAGCATTATCTTTTGCAATAAAAATCTGCTCATAGTCTATCGGAACAAATTGAGTGATCCCGTAAAGTGATGCGACTAACACAATAAAGAAAAAAAACAACAACTTTTTCATGACAATCCCTCCTGTTTGTTGACCTTTTCACTCAATAATACCACGAAAATGGCGATGAAGAATCTTTTACTCCCAAAAACGCTTTAAATCAAAGGTTTTCTCTCTGTTATACGGCTAAAGTTCTTTATAGAAGGCTATTTCAGATTCACAACAATCCGTTTTTTAGCCTTTCATCAGGGGGGACTTGAAATTACCATCAAAAAAGTGCTATGATTCGTAAAAGAGGGAGATGAAGTCTCCCAAATCCCAATAAAGGAGGGGGATGACGGATGAACAAGAAAGAACTCGTCGACAAAGTATCAAAAAAAGCTGGCCTTAAGAAGAAGGATGTTAAGAAAGTCGTTGACATGGTTTTTGACACTGTGACAGACGCTCTTGCAAAAGGCGAAAAGGTTCAGCTTGTTGGCTTTGGGAGTTTTGAAGTAAGGAAAGCAGCTCAGAGAAAAGGAGTCAATCCACAAACCAAGAAGCCTATAACTATTCCTTCAAGAAAAGTCCCGAAGTTCAAACCTGGTAAAGCTCTCAAAGAGAAGGTTAAATGAGAGAGTGTGGGGGGCTTTGACTGCCCCCTTTTATTTTCCCACACAAAAATCTTTGAATATCCTATCAAGCAGATCGTCTGTATAATCTGTCCCAAGTAGCTTATCAATACTGCCCAAAGCCTCTTTAACTTTTTGAGCAACTATATCCAGAGGCAGCTTTTTTTTGAATGCTTCTATTGAATCTGATAATTCTTTTCTACAACTTGCGAGGTATTCATATTGCCTTTGGGTGGTTATGTACCCATCGGTTTGTTGAATAAGATCCTTCACAGATTTTATTATTTCTTCCTCTAAACGCTGTATACCTTCCTTTTTTAAAGCTGAGATGGTCAATACATGTGTGTTAGTTCCCAAGATTTTTTTTAGTTCTTCTCGATCTATTAAATCTGTTGCATCGATTTTATTTATAACAACTATGTACTTCTTTTCTTTTATAAGGCTCAGTATTTTTTTGTCGTTTTCGTCTACCGGTGTGGTTGCATCAAGGACAAAAAGGATTAAATTCCCTTCATCAGCAGCTTTTATAGCCCTTTCGACACCTATTTTTTCGACTTCATCATGAGAATGTCTTATACCAGCAGTGTCAATCAAAGTGAAGGAAATTCCATTTATCATCAACGGAACTTCTATTAAGTCTCTCGTTGTTCCGGGTATGTCTGTTACTATAGCCCGTTCCTCTTTTACTAAAGTGTTCAGCAAGGTAGATTTTCCAACATTCGGTTTTCCAATAATTACTACTTTAATACCGGATGATAAAATAAGTCTGTTCTGAGCGTTTTTGAGAATTTCCTCAATTTGCAAAATAGCATCGTTTAGTTCCTTTTCTATCAAATAGGGATCTGTCAGGATTTCGTCTGGGTAATCAAACTCTACCTCTATTTTTGCAAGTGTTCCAAGCAATGTTTCTCTCAATTTATGAACAATTTCGGATAGCCTTCCTGCAAGATTTGCGGCAACAAGTTTAACTGTTTTGCGTGAAGAAGCTTCTATAATTTGCTTTACAGCCTCTGCTTTTGTCAAATCAATTTTTCCATTAAGAAAAGCTCTTCTCGTAAATTCACCCGGTTCAGCAGGCCTTGCACCGTGAGAAATTAGAGTATCAAGAATAGATTGGGTTACAGCTATTCCGCCGTGGCACATTATTTCAATCATATCTTCTCCGGTATATGAGTTTGGCGATTTATAGAAAATCACCATTACTTCGTCGAGTATTGTTCCATCAGAGTCTTTAACATAGTTGTGAAAAGCTTTTCTTGGTTCAATTTTTGTTTTCCTAAGCAAGACATTCTGACATATTTGCCAAGATTTGCTGCCACTCATTCTAATTACTGATATAGCACCAGTTCCTATTGGTGTTGAGATTGCAACTATTGTGTCCGGCAAATATTTTACCCTCCCAAGTACTCTTTCACTATTTTATTAACCAGTTTTCCATCAGCTTTTCCCTTCACTTGTGGCATTATCAATTTCATAGCTGTGCCCAGGTCCTTCGGATTCGAAAGATTGTTTTGCCGGATGATTTTCATGACTAATTGTCTTATTTCGTCTTCACTCATTTGTTCTGGTAGATACGAATTGATAATATCTAATTCTTCCTGCTCTTCTGATACAAGATCATTCCTTCCAGCTTGTTTGTACATATCAATTGACTCTATTCTCTTTTTGGCTTCTTTGATCATAATTTGAACAATTTCTTCGTCGGTGGCCTGTGCCATCTTTTCTACTTCAAAGTTCTTGATAGCAGACATAAGTAATCTCACAGTTCTGATTTTTGCTTCGTTTCTGTTCTTCATAGCATCTTTCAAGTCGAAAGCTAACCTTTCTTTTAGAGTCATTTTACCAGCCTCCTGTTTTTTCAGTCCTGATAATTTTTATACACTCGTTGTATAATAATTACAGATGAATAAAGTGTGAACTACCTCCGCTTTTAGAAACGAAGGCTTCCTGCTTCATCGACCAGACTTGCCTTGCGGTAGAGGTCCAGTCTCCACAGGCGTCAATTCGGGCTGTTCCATCCCTACTAATTGGTTATATAAATCTAATCCATACTCTCTCAAGTTTATTGCAGCGTTTTCATCTCTATCGTGAGTTGTTCCACATTTAGGGCATGTCCAGACGCGGTCTTTCAATTCAAGTTCTTTGTTAATGTATCCGCATATACTACATGTTTTTGAAGAAGGAAAAAATTGACCTGCTTCTATTACTTTTACATCATACATGTCTGCTTTATATTTTAGAAAACTTATAAACTTTGACCATGAATTATCAAGGATGTGTTTGGCAAGTTTTGTTCTTGTCAGTCCTTTAATATTTAATCCTTCAACCACCACGACTTGGTTATCGTCTATGATGGTCTTTGACAATTTATGAAGAAAATCTTCTCTTGCGTTTCTTATATATTCATGCTTTTTGGCAAGCACTATTCTTGCTTTTTCATAGTTTTTCGAATTCCGTTGTTTTCTTGATAACTGCCTTTGTAATCTTTTTAGTCGTTTTTCGTTTTTAATAAGGTATTTTGGATATTCAATCTTCACAATTCCTGTATCAGTTGCGATTGTAGCAAAGCTTATAATTCCAACGTCTATTCCACATATTAGATTTTTCTTGTTATTGTTGTAATCTTGCTTTGGTTCTTCTTCAACAAGCACGCTAACATAATACTTCCCTGTTTTTGTTTTTGAAATTGTTACTGACTTTATAGTTCCTTCAAATGTTCTGTGCTGTTTCATTCTTATTAGTGTTTTTAGTTTTGGTATTTTCAGATACTCGGCAATAAGCATTACTGTTCCGTTTTGGTTGTTTGTAGTAAAAGATTGTTTGTCTTTTTTCTTTTTGAATTTCGGTATTCCAAACATTTTTCTATTTTTGAAGTGATTTCTGAATGCTTGCTCTTGTTGTAACTGTACATTAGCAAGTGCAAGACTATCTACTTCCCTTAGAAAAGGAAATTCCTCTTTATATTTGGCAGGAGTTATTCTTGGAAGTCTTTCACCGCGTTCCAAAGCTTGCAATTTTTCTTCAAGTATTTTATTCCAAACAAATCTACAGCTGCCAAAGGTTTTTTCAAAAAATTCTCTTTGTTCCTTTGTCGGATAAATTCTGTACTTATAGGCTCTGAGCACTCTTAGCACCTTGACTTTCGATGTATTTTCTAATTATCTCAATTGGTACTCCAGCTGTCGATATCAAACAATAGCTTCTGGACCAAAAATTTCCTTTCCAAAGCTTTTTTCTAATTTCTGGAAATTCTTTCTTTATAAGTCTTGATGAAGCACTTTTGTAGGCGTTTATGAATTTTGAAAGTTGCGTTGTTGGAGTAGCTTTAAATAAGACGTGTACGTGGTCTCTGTCATGATTCCATTCCAACAGTGTTATGTTATAGCTCGGTTGGATATACTCAAATATTTCTTTGAGTCTTTTAGAAATTTGGTCAGTAATCACATCACGTCTATATTTTATTACCAGCACAAGATGATAATGTAAAAGAAATACTGAATGTTTATTAGTATCTAACTTCATAATCGTCACCTATATCATTATATACCGAAACTGATTTTTGTCAATACTTTTTCTCCAACAATTCATCTCCATCTTCTATAAGATGGAGACTTCTTGTCGGATTTCTTGTTAAAGTAGAAGTAGGACAATTTGATGTACAGGCTATTATAAATCCCAACATTCGAAGAGCAGAGTATCAGAATGGTGTGATGAAAGACTTTGACAGTATAAAGGAATACGTAAAGATAAGAGATAACTATCAATGTCATTATAAAGATTTAAGATCTGATATACAATGTTCAGAAAAACTAACAGCAGACCATATAATACCGCGTAGTAAAGGCGGGACAGATAATCCAACCAATTTAGTCTGTTGTTGTGAGACTCATAATATGGCAAAGGGGAATATGTCGTATGAAGAGTTTACAGGGAAAAAGTTACCGAAAATAAGAGATTTTCGGTCAACAGTTTTTATGAATGTTTTAAGAGATTATCTTGTGCCTAAATTACAAAAAATAGCGTATACATTTGGGTTATATACTAAAAGGACAAGAAGAGAGTGGGGGTTAGAGAAATCGCATATTAATGATGCTATTGCTATTACAGGGATAAGGCCAAAGAAGCAAGATGATGTGTGGTATTATTGTGAAGCAAGTTAGGAAAAAGAAACGCAGCTTGCACGAAGAGATTCCTCGTAAAGGTAGAAGTCAACCTAATAGAGAAGCAAAAAGAAACAGTAAGAACACAAAAGAAATAGTAACAAGAAAAAAGAAATGGTGTTTATGGGACAAGGTGTATATACCAGAACTACAAATAGCAGGGTTTATAAGCGGTTTTACAGGAAAGTGGGTATATGTGCAGAATATTTATGGTGAGTATCTGCAAGTTTCAGGCAAATACAAACAGATAAATTCAGAAAAACTCAATCTGATATGTAGAAACAATAGCTATATTTGTCAGCAATTCATCTCCATCTTCTATAAGATGGAGACTTCTTGCTAAATTTTTGTTAAAGAGGAGGTGAAACAATGAATGAACAGACGAAATTGGTGCTCAAATATGCCCTTGCACGCGAGATAGAAGGCAGAAATTTTTATAAAGACTGGCTTTCCAAATTAAGCAATTCTCAATTGAAGGACATATTCAAACAACTTGCAGAGATGGAACAGGCGCACGCCGAGTATATAGAATCTCTTTTAAAAGATGAAATTGATGCAGGATTATCTTTTCAAGGTTCACAATATTTTGAAAATAGAAAACTTCAGGAGATAGGAGAAAAAGATGAGTTTCTGACAGATCTGTCTGTTTTAAGAATGGCATATCTGATAGAACATGATTTTGCAAATTTTTACGAGAATGCTGCTAAAAAAACAGATGATTTGAAGGTGAAGGATTCGCTTATTTCTCTTGCTAACTGGGAAAAGGAACATAGAGATATGCTCAGAGAACTTTATGATGAATCAATGAAACAGTTCTGGGATGATCAGGGCTTTGTGCCTCTTTTTTAGATCAGTCTAAAACCTGAATTACCCTTAAATTTTTTTCTTTCGATATATCTACGACAGAACCATCTTGTAATCGAACAACAGGCTGAGTGATATGATCTTTTGTGTTTGCAACAACGACTGCTTTTTCGCTGCTGTTTAATAAAACTGTTGTTCCGATGGGATAAAGTCCCAGAATTGATATGAAGGCAGACAAAACTTTCTTATCAAGCTTTCCCATAGAGGCCATTCTTATTAACTCAGATATGGCTTTGTATGGTGACCATGGTGCTTTGTAAGATCTGTTTGAGATTAGAGCATCGTATATATCTGCAATGGCAATAATTCTGGCTGGCAGTGATATATTATCTGACTTAAGCCCTCTCAGATAACCCGTCCCATCAAGTTTTTCGTGATGATCTTTTACGCCACTCAGGACAAATTCATCTTCCACTTTGGACAATTTACATATTCTTTCTCCAAATTCAACGTGTCGCTTTACGACCTCGAATTCATTTTGGGTAAGTCTTCTCGGAGCATACAGGATGTCTTTGGGTACCATTATTTTTCCTACATCGTGGATAATGGCTGAAAAAGTCAGTCTTGCTATGTCACTTATCTTAAGTCCCATCTCCATTGCTACAAGAGATGAAATTATTCCAACGTGGACTTCATGAACATAAGTGTATTCTTCGTCATTTTCCTGAATAAGAAAAATCAAAGATATCTTGTCAGAAAAATTCTTCACCACGTTGTTCACAATTTCCTGTGAAAGATTTTCAATATTTTTTTTGTTTATGGTCATTTTTTCGCCTGCGGTTTTGAAAATATCTTTGATATCCTCTTTAATTTTATCTATTTTCTGTGATTCTATTACAGGTGGAATTGCTGGTGGTATCTTGACCCACAGGTATCTTACATTCGATTTTTTGAGGATTTCAATTTTTTCTGAATCGAGCATTTCCCCCATTTTGATTACCGGTGGCTGCTCCTTAGAAAGTTTTATAGTTTCCATACATATATCTCCGGGAAGCAAAGAATCTACCACTTTCCAGATAAGCTGACCTTCAGTTTGAGTCATAGCTCTTTCATCAACCTTTCTTCTCCATGTGGAATTATACAGGTCCAGTGCCATCTGTTTTCACAAATCTCTCGCCATAGATTTTGAACATGATTGTATTCAACAGATTCGATTTTTTCGAATAACCTTTCAATCGGTAGTGGTTCACTTCTTGATATGAGAAATTCGAGTACATAAGCAAACACACTCGGAACACTTTCTGTGATCATTTGAAGTTTTCCAATTAACCTCTTTTTGCCGTATTCAAAATAATGTTTTTCTATTGTGGCCCTTTTCAATATGGTGTTTATTTCCTGTACATATCTTGGAAACTTTTCAGTACTTGTAGATGCATAGATACCTATTAAAGAAGATTCTTTCCAGAAATTGCCAACTGTGTCAATTTCATAAACCAATCCAAGCTTTTCTCTTATCGTGTTGAATAATAAAGAGCTCATTCCACTTCCCAATAGAGTATTGAGAACGAGAAGGGCAGGATATCTCTTATCTTCAAGACCTATTTCGATTGGAGTTCCTGTAATCATGTGTACCTGAGTTATGTTCGATCTGGCTTCATAAGCATTGGAAGGATTGCTGAAATTCACTTTCAGGTTGTTTTCAGAAACGGGTTTATCATTTCTCAGGATATTCGCAATTGTTTTTAAGAGATCATCAGTTACCTTGCCCACGACAATAACCTTGATACTACCGTAGTGTTTCTGATGAAATTTTTTCAGCACATCGGCGTCGATTTTTTTCACCGTTTCTTCGTATCCACTGATCGGCCTGGAATAAGGTTCTTTTAATATACTCTCAGCAAACAGATCATGAACGCGAGTTAAATGATCTTCGTTATAGGATTTTATTTCCTCTATGACCACAGATTTCTCCAGATTTACCGCCTCTTCTTCGATGAGAGGGCTAAAGACAAGTTCTCCGAGTATGTCCACAGCTTTTTCAAAATGAAAGTATGGAACTCTGGCATAGTACACTGTGAAATCTTTTGTGGTGAACGCGTTTAAACTACCTCCGAAAACTTCCAGTTCATATTTCAGCGAGAACTCATCGTATCTTTTCGTACCTTTAAATACTATATGTTCCAGAAGGTGTGCGCAGCCTGCATATTCTTTGTCTTCAGATGTTGAACCTGCCGGAACAATGAATGCAATTGATACAGTTTCAACACCGTTTACCGGTACAATGTAGATCTTATTTGAATTTGTTTTTTTTATCTCAATTTGCATGCATAATCCTCCCTGTTTTACACAAAAAGCCAGCAAAATGCTGGCATTTGTTGGTTAAAGATTCTCTCTTAATTATCGTTTTTTCTATGTCTCTTGAATGAACGCTTCTCGCCATGCTTATGATCCGGAGAATCGGAAAATTCCTCGAGTTGAAGTCTTCCAAGATTATCTATGTTGCTAACTTTGACACGCATTGTTTCTCCTATTTTTACAGTTTTCAAGTCTGTTATAAGTTTGCTCTGGTGCAACAGTCCCACTTTTCCGGGAGATATTTCCACAAAAACACCAAAAGGTTCAATACGTGTCACTTTTCCACTAAATACGTCGCCAACGGAGATTTCTTTTAATATAGAATTAATCTGCTCAATAGCAGCATCTACTTTTTCCTCGTTGCCGCCGATCACACTTACTTTACCTGTGAGATCGTCAACCGAGATTTTAACATCATAGTCTTTTATCAGGGCTTTTATGATTTTTCCTCCCGGGCCAATTATCTCAGCCACTTTTGATGGATCTATTGATATTACTTTTATTACAGGGGCATACTTGGATAAAGTGTCTCTTGGTTTGGAAATCGTTTCGTAAAGTTTTTCAAGTACATATAATCTCGCTTCCTTAGCTTGATTTAAAGCTCTTTCAAGTAGATCGGCAGAAACTCCAGATACTTTGCAATCCATCTGAAATGCTGTTATACCATCGCGAGTACCTGCAACTTTGAAGTCCATATCTCCCCAGTGGTCTTCTGCGCCGAGAATGTCCGTCAAAACTATCTGCGAATCTTTTTCGAGTATCAACCCCATAGCTACACCGGCTACGTGTTTGCTAATTGGTACGCCGGCGTCCATAAGGGCGAGAGAACCAGAACACACTGTTGCCATCGAAGAAGAGCCATTGGATTCGAGAATCTCCGAAACAATACGAATTGTGTATGGAAATCTGTCTTCATCAGGTAATACAAATTTTAAAGCCCTTTCCGCCAGATGTCCGTGCCCAATTTCACGCCTGCTTGGTCCTCTAAGCGGTTTTACTTCACCTGTGGAGAAGGGAGGAAAATTATAATGGAGCATGAATCTTTTTGTTCCCTCTTCGAGTAGAGAATCTATTATCTGTTCATCCATTGGTGCCCCAAGAGTAACTATACCGAGACTCTGTGTCTCGCCTCTGGTAAACAACGCGGAGCCGTGAACTCGCGGAAGCAGGCCTGTTTCACAGGTTATTGGTCTTATATCTTTCGGTTTCCTCATATCCAGTCGAGTGCCTTCTTCCACTATGATTCTTCTCATTTTATACTTCAGTGCTTCTTCATATTTGTCTTTCAACAAAACTGACAATTCTTCGATTTTTTCAGTTCCATATCTGGCCTCTAAGATTTCATAGATTTTTTTGAAATACTCACTCAGAGCGTTGCTTCTTGCTTTTTTCCCTTGGATTAAAAGTCTTTCTCTCAATTCGTTGCCATCAAGCAATTGCGAAAATTCTTTTTCAATTTCTTCTGGCAAAGTTTTTTCCGCAATCTGTGCTTTTTCAATATTGAAATAGGAAAGAATTTCTTTCTCGAAATCAATGATTTGCTTGATAGCATCGTGTGCTTTGAGAAGAGCCTGAAGCATCTGAGACTCGCTGACTTCTTTTGCTTCACCTTCAACCATTGTTATGGTGTCTTCAGTACCAGCAACAACTATATCAAGCAGACTTTTTTGAAGCTGATCTTCAGTTGGAAACAGTACTATTTTTCCATCAACCAATCCCACTCTCACTGCCGCGACGATTCCATTGAATGGTATGTCTGATATGTTCAAAGCGAGCGAAGCAGCAAAAACACCAACTATATCCGGTGTGTTAACCGAGTCTGTCGATATAACTGTCACAACCACCTGAACTTCATTGCGCAGGTGTTTTGGGAAAAGAGGTCTTATTGGCCTGTCGATAGTTCTTGCCGAGAGTATAGCCATTTCGCTTGGTTTTCCTTCTCTTTTTATGAATCCTCCCGGTATTTTACCTGCGGCGTAAAATCTCTCCTGAAATTCAACAGTCAAAGGGACAAAATCGATCCCTTCTACTGCGGAATCAGACATGACAGCAGTTGCAAGGACTGTCGTATCGCCAATTCTGGCAACAACAGCACCATTGGCCTGTTTGGCCACTTTTCCATGTTCAACAATAAATTCTCTTCCAAGTATTTCGCGTTTCCAAGTTTTCAAATTAATCACCTCAACTTTTGCTTTGAAGAAACCAAAAGCGGGCAGATGCCCGCCTTTTATAAATTTTAACTTGTTAACCTCTAAGATTTAGTTTTTCAATCAGGGATTTATAGGACTCGGGATTTGATTTTCTCAAATATCTAAGGAGCTTTCTACGCCTTCCAACCATTTTCATTAGACCACGCCGAGAGTGAAAATCTTTTGGGTGGGCTTTTAAATGCTCAGTAAGGTGTCTTATTCTTGCCGTTAAAATAGCTACCTGTACCTCTGCAGATCCCGTGTCTTTCTCGTTGATTCTAAACTGTTCGATGATTTTCTTCTTCTCCTCTTGATTCATTAACTGCACCTCCATAGTCGAAGTCCACCAACCCAGGCAGGGTTCAGTCCCATGTCCAAGTTGGGGCTGGAGCGGGCGACGGGATTCGAACCCGCGACCCTCAGCTTGGGAAGCTGATGCTCTACCGCTGAGCTACACCCGCACAAAACATTTATACCACAGTTTCCGGGTACATGAACTTATCACAACAAAAATTAAACACACAGTCCATCTGATGAAACAATCTCAACAATTTTCTGTGCGTTGGCATTATCGAGAATGAAATTATAAAATCGATAAGCCTGTACATCCATTTGCCCTGTTTTGTCAAGAAAATAGTTTTTAACCTTTGCCCTAAGCTGTTCTTTTTCTTCTCTGCTCATCAGTGCTACTGATTGGACAATCTCAAAAATCCTTTTGTCTTCCCGACAAGCTCTTACAATCTCTTGAAGAACATCTTCCATTTCCTCAAGATTGTTTCTGAGTCACAAAGACTTTGAAGGACATTCCTGTTCGTGTTTCATTGTCGATTAACGCTTCGATGAATCCAGGAACCATGTAAATGTCTTTCCCACCCTCGTTCAAAAATCTTCTCGCTACAGCGATAGCTTTCACAGCCTGGTTAACAGCCCCCGCACCAATCGCTTGAATTTCGACTTTGTCTGCTTTTGAAAGGGCACCAGCAATAGCACCAGCTACTTTGTTTGGATTTGACCCTGAGCTCACCTTCAAAATCTCCATTCTACCAATCCTCCTTGGATTAAAGGATGTGCGCAATTATTTTACCACAATTTCATGGTATTTCAACCGCACGTAAATATTTTGTTGCCTCTTCTGGGGGCATCGGGTTTATATAAAATCCTGATCCCCACTCGAATCCAGCAACTTTCGTCAGGCGTGGCACGATTTCTAAATGCCAGTGATAATAATTCTTTCCTTCCCCTGTGTTTGGAGCCGTGTGAAGCATGAAATTGTAAGGTGGGTTGTCAAGGGCGCCGTATATTTTGTAGAGAGTGTTCTTGAGTATCTGCGAAAACGACTTAACCTCCTTGTCAAGGATGTTTCTGAAATCGTGTGAATGCCTTTTAGGTATAATCCATGTCTCGCATGGAAATCTTGCAGCAAAAGGCTCTATCGAAACGAAATCTTCATTTTCTTCAACTATTCTTTCTTGAAGCTGAAGTTCCTGATCTATTATGTCGCAAAAAACACATCTCTCTTTGTAAGAAAAATATTCCTGAGAACCGCTGAGTTCTTCTTGGACTCTTTTGGGGATTGTTGGAATTGCTATTAATTGACTGTGAGGGTGCTGAAGAGATGCGCCTGCATCACTACCGTGGTTTTTGAAAATCAGGACATACTGTATTTTTGAATCTTTCATTATCGTTTCAAATCTCTGCTTGTAAGCCCATATAACCTCTTCCACCTGTTTGTAATCCATCAATGCAAGGTGAGTGTTGTGATCTGGTGTCTCGATAATTACTTCATGGTAACCAAAGCCATCCATTGCGTCAAACATACCTACTCCATATTTTCTGGGCGTCAGGTCAGGGTTCACGGCGCCAAATTTATTGGGTACCACTCTTACCCACCAGCCAGGTGTATTTGGCGCGGTGTCGGCAGGTCTGAATGCAATTATCTCCGGCGGGGTAGTATGCTCGTTTCCGTAGTCAAATGGGCAAAAACCTGCTTTTTCTTCTACTTTCGGTTTGACAAAATCATGTGGCCGCTTTGCCCTCTCGGTAGCTATTATCACCCATCTTTTTATGACCGGATCTTTTCTGAACTCAGGCATTCTTTCTCCTCCTCAGAATTGCTTTTTCCGTAAAGCTTCCTGGTAAATCTTTAGATACTGCTTTGCCGACCTGTCCCAGGAAACATCTGTTTTCATTGCGTTTTTAACTACTTTACCCCAGTGATCTTTTTCTTTCTTGTAAAAATATACTGCTTTTGCTACAGTTTCAAGTAAATGTGCCGTGTCATATTCTCTAAAACCGAATCCATTACCGTCTCTTGTTTTTGGATCGTACTCCTTTACTGAATCAGCAAGTCCACCGGTATAACGAACTATTGGCACTGTACCATATCTCAAACTGTACATCTGACCCAATCCACATGGTTCGTATCTTGATGGCATCAGGAACATATCGCTTGCCGCGTAAATTTTCTGTGCCAAATCTACATCGAATTTCATGTTGCTGGAAATTTTCTGCGGGTATTTTTTCTCAATATTTTTAAAGAATTCTTCGTATTTCTTATCTCCTGTTCCAAGTACGACAAACTGTATGTCGAACATCATCATGTAATCGACAATTTTTTCTATAAGATCAAGACCTTTTTGATCAACAAGTCTGTTTATCATACCTATGAGGGGTACATCGTCCCTCACCTGCAGATTTAGTTCCTTCTGCAGTTCGGATTTATTCATTTTTTTCTTTTCAATATGGTCTATATCGTAATTAACATATATTCTTTTATCAGTTGCTGGATTGTATTCTGAATAATCGATTCCATTCAGAATACCATACAGGTCTTCTGCTCTTAGTCTGAGAACACCATCGAGTTTTTCGCCAAATTGTTCTGTCTGGATTTCCTGAGCATAGGTTGGGCTCACAGTTGTTACTATGTCGCTGAATAATATACCGCCTTTTAGGAAATTTATTTGACCGTAAAATTCCAAACCGTCTATGTTGAATAAATAGGCGGGTAAACCTGCGAATTTCATGTAACCTGGATTAAACACACCCTGATAACCAAGATTATGGATGGTGAAAACTGTAGCTGTTCTATTAAAAAACGGATCTGTCCTATATAAAGTTTTTAAATAAACCGGGACCAGGCCAGTTTGCCAGTCGTGGGCATGTACTATGTCGAATGTTTCTGAAAGGTATTTCATGGCTTCAATTGCTGCATTTGAGAAAAAAATAGACTGCTCCGCCAAATCAGGTCCTTCATATACATTATCTGCGGAGAAATAATAATCGTTCGATATAAAATAAACTGAAACATTTGTGGCCGGTACAGTTGATTTGTACAAATCGAATTTTTCTTTGGTTTGAAGATTCGGCAAAGAGATTGCCCTGGCCACTTCTTTTATCTCCAGGCCAAGTTTTTCACAGTTTTTTGAGACAATTTTATGGAAGGGCATAAAAACAGTAACTTTTACCCCCTGTTTTTCTATAACTTTTGGTAAAGATCCGACAACATCGGCGAGTCCACCGACTTTAGCAAATGGGTATACCTCATAAGCAACCATAGCGACTCTCATGCTATCACCTCTTTTGAATTATACCATGGCTTTAAAAATCAATGATTCTTCATACCGAGGAACTCACTTAGAATATCTTCCAAACCAATTTTTATATATCCCTGATCGGATTGTAACCCAATCTCGACAAAAATTGGTAAAGGTATTTGATACGCTATGTGGGAATTAAAGACAGATCTAAACCATATTTTGTAACTGTTTTCTTTTGCGCTGAGAGTGTTTGAAAAGCCAGCTGAGAAATTTATGCTGTCAGTTGCGCAAAATCCATCTACCGTACCGATATTCAACAATGGTCCGGGAATTACCACATGTGCACCGTATTGGACAAATTCTTTAGCTGCCTGACCAAAAAGTTGAAGCAAAAAATCTTTTATCAGGAAAGCTTTTGAAAAACCAATTCGAAAATCCGGTAAAGCAGAGATCCAGAGAGCAAGATCTGGAAAACTTTGCTGATGCAATTTCCCGCCAACAGATCCTGTTGTGTAGATAACTTGCAGGTCTGGAGTCAAACTCAGTGTTTCATTGATCTCAATACCTGCTATCAAATCTACCTTTTCCGACACCGTGCTTTTATTTATTCGAAATGGTACATCCAGTTCTGTTCTTAAAGAAAATTGTTGATCTTTTTGATCGAACTGTATAGAAAATAAAGCATCCTTTCCAGAATTAAGCAAAAGTTTTGCAGCCCAGTTTTCCCACGACCAAATAAATCCAAAAATGGCGTAATTATCCATAAGATCGTCCCAAAAACCAGCGGCAACTCCTAATCCGTAATCTGTTCCTTCTAAGGATGGTGAAAAATAAGGAAATGGCAGAACAAATCTCGGTTTGATTGAATCATAGAAATATTGTTCTTCATCGAGGATAACAGATTTCAAAGGTTCTGGACTGAATTCCTTAAAAGACAAATGAATTTCGTGATCTAAAACTTTATCCTGTCTGAAGAGAGAAAAACCTCCCGGTACAGCTTTAAAATAATAGATTTTGTCATAGAGAATCAGGGAGGATATGGCATCTGTTGCAGAAATTTCCAGCAGTTTCCCATTTTCTATATCAAGCAAATATGGTGTAAATTTTCCCGAATAATCTGCACAAAAATAAAGTGAATTAGAGATAAGTTTTGGCGATACCTCTGTAAATATATTGTTTGTCAGATTCATTATGTGCGCTTCTTTATCAATCATGAATAAATCCACCTGATTTTGTGTTTTTGCAGTAAAGATAATTTTATCTTCTGATGCAGTTATCTGGAGGGGTATTAAGTTTTCTTTTGGCTCGAGGATCTTTCTTGTTTCTCTGTTTCTCAAATCATATACTTCTATAGTTCTCTGACCATTTTGCTGCCTGATCATTGCAAGTTCAAAATCATTCATCCAGGCTATATCAACAATGCCAGTTATTTGAAGGTCTTTCACGCTTCCGGAATAAAGATACAATTTTGAGATTGATGATCCATTTTCATTTGCATACCTTGCTATGGCAATCAATCGAGTTCTGTTAACTGCAAATGATATTACGTTATCAACGTCTATTAATTTGACATTTTCTTCAGCAAAGGTGTCGTAATAATAAATTGCCTCCTCACCATTGTATTTCCTGGCTGCATAGTAAATTCTCCACGCATTTAGATCAAGTTTGCTTATTGAAAGAAGCGTTTCTGATAGTTTTTCGCCCTTTGTGGAATAATTCTTTATAGAAAGCCAATCTTTTATTTCTCTGTCTGAAAGTACTGTTTTCAATGATCTGTAGAAACCGGATAATGGATTTTGAGAAATTTTCTCGAAGAGTTTCATTACCGCGTCATGACCGTGCTTAGTTTCAATATACTTCAGTAATGACAATCCCTGAACATAGCTTGGGCCACCTGCAAGCCATCTACGTGAATTTATGGACGAAGCATACCTTACTCCCACGTCACTGCTTTTTGCAACATCCATGTAGTTTTCGAAAAGTGTATCACTGGCACGCCCAGTACCTGTTATATAGGTTTCAAAATACGTTGCGAGTCCTTCATGTAAATACATAGGAATAAGAATTGATTGCAGAGATGCTGGAACAGCATGCCCAAAAATTTTCAGAGGCGAAAAGTAATCTGCAAAGTTATTTGAAATAAAAAGATGTGCCAGTTCGTGGGTGAAGCAAAATGTGACCCAGTTCTTGTAGTTCGGCGTTAAAATGTACGGGTCAATATCGTTGGGATAGATTACTATAACGTTATTCAATGGGTTTGCAAATCCGTTTGAAATATCAGTTTTGTCAATCAAATATACAGTGGGTCTTTTTGCAAGATGAAGGTTGAATTCTTCTGATAATTTACTGTAGATTTTATCGGCTTCCTGGGCAAGCAAAAATGCTTGTCTTTCAAGCCCTTCTTCAAAGGCGATATCAACCCACAGAGTTTTTATCATTTTGAATTTTCCCATTCCAATTGCTAAACTGCAAGCCATAAGTATCGCAAAAACAAATTTCTTCATTCAGCTTTTCTCCAGTTCTTTAAAAATATAATTCACCACAACTTCGATTGCTTTATCGTTATATCCACCCTTTGGCACTATTATATCTGCTTTCCGCTTGGTTGGCTCCACATGAGCATCGTGCATTGGTTTGACTGTTTCGAGATACTGATTTATCACCGATTCCATTGTTCTTCCTCTTTCTTTAACATCTCGCATGAGTCTGCGAATGAATCTTATGTCGCTTTCGGCATCAACATAGACCGACAAACCGTACAATCTGCTGATCTCTTCGTAATAAAGTGCAAAGATTCCTTCAACAATAATCACGTTTTTCGGGGAAAAATGTATCTGCTCTTTTTTTCTAACGTAGTTTACGAAGTCGTATGTCGGTATCTCAACTGAGTACCCTTTTAGAAGATTCTCAAGGTGTTCTTTCAGTAATTCATGTTCTATAACATTTGGATGATCGTAATTAATCTTTTTTCTCTCTTCAAAGGTTAAATGACTCATGTCTCTGTAGTAATTGTCCATTGGCAGAAGGGCGCATTTTTGCTGACCAACTTTTTTGATTATTTTGTTTGCAACGGTAGTTTTTCCAGAACCTGTTCCTCCACCAATACCTATCAGCAGCATTTTATACCTCCTGAGAATAATCATATCAGATTTCTATTTTTACATCTGTTTGATCCATATCTTAACAATTAAGTGTATAATATACTGGCTTTTGAAAAAAAGCACGTCTTCAGATCCCAAACCCCGGTGCCCTCTCTGCAGGGTCGGTGAGGGAGTTGAAGAAGACGGAAGATTTAACCAAAACTTCAGGAGGTGTTTTAATGCCGGTTATAACCATGAAACAGTTACTTGAAGCAGGGGTTCATTTTGGACACAGGACAAGAAGGTGGAACCCCAAAATGGCTCCTTATATTTATGGAGCCCGTAAAGGTATTTATATCATTGATCTTCAAAAAACTCTGAAGCTTGTGGAGGAAGCCTGTGATTTTGTGAAGTCCAAAGCAAGCGAAGGAGCAACAATGATTTTCGTTGGGACCAAAAAACAGGCTCAGCATGTTGTAAAAGAAGAAGCTGGAAAGTGCGGTGCTTTTTATGTTAACAACCGATGGCTTGGAGGTCTCATAACGAATTTCAAGACAATCAAACCGCGCATCGATAAGCTTATAGAGCTTGAGGAAATGGAGAAAAACGGTGAGCTTGCAAAATTGCCCAAAAAAGAGCAGAGCAGGCTCAGAAAAGCTTTAGAAAAGCTCAGAAAAAACCTCGGGGGCCTCAAAGCTATGGACAGAATACCAGACATAATTTACGTCATAGACCCGAGGAAAGAGAGAATAGCTGTTGCAGAGGCAAATAAAATGGGAATACCAGTTATAGGAGTAGTGGATACCAATTGTGACCCAGATCCTGTTGATTTCGTTATTCCGGCGAATGACGATGCCATCAGATCAATAAAATTGATCACCTCTAAAATAGCTGAAGCTTACCTCGAAGGCCGCGAAGGCGTGTCATTCACCGAGGAAACGCCTTCTGAACCAATTCAGTCTGATTCCAGTGAAGAAGAGGAAGGTTCGCTCGACATATCTGACCTGTTTGAAGATACAGATCTCAAAGAGGAGGAATAAATAAGGAGGCTTCTGCCTCCTTTTCATTAGATTATGAGGGTTTTTTTCAAAACCTACGGTTGCCAGATGAATCTCAATGATACTGAAACTATGGCAGGGATACTTTCTCAGCATGGTTATGAGGTAGTAAATTTGCCAGAAGAAGCAGACATTGTTATATTGAATACCTGCGTTGTTCGCCAAAAATCCCAGGAAAAATATCATTCTGCCCTTGGACAGTTTGTTAAGCTGAAAAAGTCTGGAAAGATAAAACTGATAGGGATTGCTGGTTGTGGTTCAAATCTGGAAGGGGAAGAATTAATAAAAAGCGGAGCAGATTTTGTCATTGGATCGCGATCAATTGGGAAAATTGCTGAGGTTCTTCAGAAGGCTGCCAGGGGAGAAAAAATTGTCTATCTCGAAGATGATATTTGTACCGTGGATTCTAAGACACCAAGAATGAGGTTTTCCAAACATCATGCGTGGATAACTATTATTCACGGATGTAACAGATTCTGTACGTATTGCATCGTACCTTATACGAGAGGCAGAGAAAAGAGCAGACCATTACCGGATGTTCTGTTAGAGGTTGAAAAACTTGCGAAGAACGGTGTGAAGGAAATAACATTTCTTGGACAAAATGTAGATGCGTACGGGAAAGATTTAAAAGATGGGACAAATCTGGCTTCACTTATCGAACAGGCAGGCAAATTTGAGCAGATAAAAAGAATATGGTTTCTCACATCTTATCCAACTGATATTACTGATAAATTAATAGAAACTGTTGCTGAAGACCCCAAAGCCGCAAAATCATTCCACATTCCGGTTCAATCCGGGAGTAATAGGATTTTGCGATTGATGAATCGCAGATACGACAGGGACCAATTTCTTCAGTTAGTGGAAAAAATAAGAAGCAAGATACCCCATGCCTCTATAAGTAGCGACATCATAGTTGGTTTTCCAACCGAAACTGAATATGATTATATGCAAACAATGGATCTGGTCAGGAAAGCCCGTTTCGAGAGACTTAATCTTGCTGTGTATTCACCAAGACAGGGCACAGTAGCAAGCAAGTATTTCAAAGACGATGTACCGAGAGAAGAAAAGGTTCAAAGATTAAATAAATTACTTGAGTTGCAAAAACAGATCAACAGAGAACTCAATATGCAGTACCTCGGGAAAGTTGTTGAAATAATAGTTGAAGGAAAGACAAAAGAGGGTTTGTATTACGGCAGGGATATCAGAAATAAAGTGATCATTTTTTCTTCTCAGGAAGTTTCTGAAGGAGAAAATGTTTTGCTGAAGATTGATAAGATAACAGCAGGTCCTCTGTATGGAAAGTTGCAAAAAAAATGCGGGCTCTAAAGCCCGCCAAAGCCGTGGGGGGTGTATCTCAAGGGGGATAGGGGGGTTTCTTCATTTTCTAATTAAATTGTATCCACTTCAAGTTAAAAATACTATCACTTTAAGTTCCTATGTAACAACGTTTCTGTTAACAAAATACTAAGACAAAAATAGTCTAATTTTTTTCTCTCATAGACGCTTATGTTGACTAAAAGGTTCAAGAAACCATATACCCAGTTTTATTTTTGATCTAGAAAATTGTTTATTACATCTTCGAGATCCGGTTTACCAATTTCCTGCAGTTCATACCTGACTCTTACCGCAGGTTTATTGAGTTTCATAACTCGTCTCAAATCTATTGGTGTACCAATTATAACCAGATCTGCGTTCGATGAGTTGATAGTCTCTTCCAGTTCTTTTATCTGTTTTTCCCCATATCCCATGGCTGGTAGTATCAGGTCAAGATGATTGTATTTTTTATAAGTTTCTACTATAGATCCAACTGCAAAAGGTCTTGGGTCAATTATTTCAGAAGCTCCAAATTTTTTTGCCGCTACAAATCCTGCACCGTACTTCATCTCGCCATGTGTTAGAGTAGGCCCGTCTTCTACCACAAGCACTTTCTTTCCTTTTATTACTTTGTAGTTTTCAACAAAAATTGGTGAACTCGCATCAACAACTATTGCATCTGGGTTCCATTTTTCTATATTTTTCCTGACGATTTCAATGCCTTCCATTGATGCTGTCTCTTCTTTATTTATAACTACAACATCTGCCATGAGAAGATTGGTCATGCCGGGGTAATAACTTGTTTCATGACCAGGCCTGTGAGGGTCTACCACAACTATTAACAAATCTGGTTTGTAGAAGGGAAAATCGTTATTTCCTCCATCCCACAAAATCACGTCCGGATTTTCTGCTTCAGCGCTTTTTAAAATAGCTTCATAATCAACACCGGCGTAGATGACTGAATTCCTATCGATGTGTGGTTCATATTCTTCTCTTTCTTCAATTGTACATTTATGTTTATCGAGATCTTCATAAGTTGCAAAGCGTTGCACTTTCTGCTCTACCAGGTTTCCATAAGGCATAGGATGCCTTATCGAAATTACTTTAAGGCCTTTTTCTCTCAGTATATCGAGAACCCTCCTGGTGGTCTGGCTCTTTCCACATCCTGTTCTTATTGCGCATATTGCTATAACAGGTTTGCTTGATTTTATCATTGTGTGCTTTGGCCCCATTAATTTAAAATCTGCACCAGCTGAAGTCACAATTGCGGCTTTTTCCATAACGTACTGATGTGGCAGGTCGCTATAAGCGAGTATCACTTCATCAACATCATGACTTTTGATTATTTCTGTCAGCTTTGATTCTGGCTCAATTGGGATACCATTTGGATAGAGTTTTCCGGCAAGTTCTGAAGGATAAACTCTTCCTTCAATATCTGGAATCTGTGTCGCTGTAAAGGCAACCACTTCATATTCTTCGTTGTCTCTGAAGTATGTGTTGAAGTTGTGAAAATCTCTACCTGCAGCACCCATAATGATGACTTTTTTCCGCACAATACTCACCTCCGAGGTCTTTGATGTAATTCCTCCTGGTAGTATACCAATCATGGGATAATTGTGTCATTTCCAAAATATCACCTGAAAGTTTCGATAACGATGATTAGGTAAAAAAAGTACCTGCAAGGCTCAAGTATGCTCACGTATGCTCGAGTATGCTGCCTTTGCTTTTCGTGAACTGTTTATCTTATTTTTCGATATTTTTTGTTCTGTAAAAACCAGCTAACAAAGAACAGCACACTGATTAAAACTAATGGAGTACATATGATCAGGTAAGTGAGGAATGATTGCCCGCGGGCAACAGTCAGGTAAATTGCAGGAAAAATTATAAACAAAATACCCCCTATCCACTCCCATTTCCATGAGATGATCAGTGCAACGAGCAGGATCGCGGTGGGTATAAGATGGATCAGGAATGCCAGAATCGATTCTGATACGGTAACTTTTTCGCTGAATGCGTCAAAAGCAAATAGGCTTATAAACAGAATATATGCAATACATAGAACTCTCGGTATCCAAAATAGAAGCCTGTTTTTGTTCATTTCAACCACCTCTAAATTCATTATACTCCTGAGCATTGATGCAATTTTTGATATAACCATCTTTTAGATGAAAAAAAGATCTGATATCATAACGTTTGTTTGAAATCGGGAGGTGTTTAAATTGAAAACTATAGGCATAATTGGTTTTGGCGCGAGTGCTATAGGTTTCGTTCAAGGATTAATCGATAGTGGAAAAATCGATAAATACAGGATAACAATTTTTGAAAGAGGCAGAGATCATATGCATAACACCATTTCTGGTGTTAGAATGGACGGAAAAATATTTATCTCAAGAAATATGGGAGGAGATCTACACATTCCAGCGGATATTCAAGCAAAGATAGTGGAATTCTATCTTTTGCATTCAGGGTTCAAACCATCTATGAACGACAGAAGAAATATAATCCAGTACCTCCGTTCTTTCGAGAAAGATGGGAAAAAAATCGAATTTGGCGAGTCATTTTCAAATGAAGAGGTGTATCGAAATTTCTACCATTATGGATTTGAACCAGTAAAAGCCTATTTCTTTCATCTGGGTACAGATGTACTAAAACAGACAAATACAAGTATATACAGTTATTTTTCATCGTTCAAAAACATAGATTTCTCTTTCAACACAATCGTTCAGGATGTTCAAATTGGCTCACCGTTCAAGGTTATGACAAACCATGGGGAATACTTTTTTGATGAACTTGTAATAGCTGTTGGAAGAAGTGGACATAGTTTAATGGAACGTATAAAAAAGCAATATCCCGATCTTGTGAGTGAAAACTATTATGTTGATATAGGTGTGAGATATGAGTTGCCGGATCATGTAATGGAAAGGTATTCGGATATGTATGAAGTTAAAGTCAGGTATAAAACAAGGACAGGATACATGTGCAGGTTATTTTGTCAGAATCCATCAGGTAGGGTTACTCTCGAGAAGTATGAGGATTTTACCACTGTAAATGGCTTTTCAGATACTTACCAGAAAACGGAAAACACTAATTTCGCGGTTCTGGTAACAACCAGGTTCACAGAACCTTTTAAAGATCCAACCGGATATGGGAAGAATCTCGCAAAGCTTGCAAACATACTCGCCGGAGATGATAGAAAAGTCTTACTTCAGACCTATGGCGATTTTAAAGAACACAGAAGAACAAAAAGACTCTCCAGAGTGTACCCCACTCTTGATGAAAATAGCTTTATTCTTGGAGATGCAAACCTTGTTTTTCCATCGAAGATAAGAGAATCTATAATAGATTTTATCGAGAACCTCAACAGAGTTATTGATGGCGTTGCCTATTTTGATAATCTTCTATATGCTGTTGAGGTGAAATTTTATTCAAACAAATTCAATAACAATATAGTTGAGAATCTTCACGTAATAGGAGATTGTTCTGGCTGGACCAGGTCTATACAATATGCAACATCCATGGGATATATGCATGCATGCTCTAAAACCACTTCTTTTTCTTGAAATAAAATATCATTGTTATAACCATGCCTGCCATCAAGAAAAGAACGAATGGATATCCAAATTCCCATTCAAGCTCAGGCATATGGGCAAAATTCATTCCATATATGCCCACAATGAAAGTCAGTGGTATGAAAATGGTTGCTATGATAGTCAAAGTTTTCATAATTTCATTTGTTTTGTTACTTACACTTGATAAATAAACATCTAATATTCCAGATGATATATCTCTTAAACTTTCAATAATGTCGATAATTTGCACAGTGTGATCATAAACATCTCTAAAGTAGATGACAGAACTTTCCAGCACAAATTCACTTCTGAGAAGTTTTGCCAGCAGTTCTCTCAATGGCCAGATCGATTTTCTCATCGTTATGAGGTTCTTTTTCAACTGGTTTATTTTTTGAACAGTTTCCAGAGATGGTTTTGATACAACCTCTGATTCGAGTTCTTCCAGATTTTCATCCAGATGCTCAAGAATCAAGAAATAGTGATCAACTATAGCATCTATAATCGCATATACGAGGTATTCACTGCCGCTTTTTCTTATAATACCATTGGCTGCTTTTATCCTGCTTCTCAAAGAATCAAATACATCGCCAGATTTTTCCTGAAAAGTGAGAACGTAATTCTTTCCAAAAATTATGCTGACCTGCTCCGATTCAATCTCACAGGATTCCTGATTGTAAGTCAACATTTTTAAAACGATAAAATTGTATGTATCAAAGTGATCGATTTTAGGCCTTTGATGAATATTTAGAATATCTTCCAGACTCAGAGGATGTATACCGTAGTATTTGCCTATTTTCTGTATTGCTTCCGTATTATGCAAGCCAATGATATTTATCCAGCTTACTGTGGGAGAATCTTTAAATGAAAAGGACGCCTCTACATCAATTTCCTGAATTTCTCCGAAATTATTTTCATCATAATCAAGAATTGAGATTTCAAAATGATTCTTTTCTTTTCCAGTATATATGAGTGTCCCTGGTGGCAAACCAAGTTTTTTTGCATAATTTTTTGGCGTCATATTTAACATCTCCAATTTATTGGATAACAAATCCGACTCTGGTTAATTCTTCCTCAGGAGAAAAATCCGATATTGTATAAAACATCCCGGTTCTGTAATTTGAATCAACCCCGATTTTCTGCTGCCATTCATCAATTCCAGTAACATCATAAACTATGCCGTTTATCCCCACGAAAGATTTCATTAAATCTTTTGATATGACTTTCACTTTTGTTCCGTCAAAGCGCTTCAAATCTTCCCTGCTGAAAACAAGCAACCCTGCCGGGTAGATACGATTTAACATATCTTCATGCCCGGGTCTTTGCAAAATTTCGAATGTCAACTCGCTGCCCATAGGATAACCGAAATGAACACCTTTTTGTACAGTTTTAGAATCAGCCATATCATACACAACACCAAAGGCAGAAACATAATTTTTCGTACCATCTTTCCCATATTTACCAAGTTGAGTATAAGTGAAAACAAGTATTCCAAATGGCCTCATTTGATCAAGTTTTACAGGTCCATGAGGAGATAATTTTAAGATCTCGTATGTTAACTCCTGACCAGCGCTGTGCATATTTCTGTGAGATCCATCTCGCCATAATTTGGAAGAAGATACATCGTAAACAACTCCGTTAACAGCTACCAGAGCAGTATTTTTCTTTCCATTGTAAAGAGCAAGCTCGTCAATTGTGATCACAAGAATGCCTGCAATTTTTTCTTTCGAAAGTAGATTCTGATCGACGTCGGCTTTTGTTCTAAATTTTTCTTCGGAAGGCATTTCATAAACAATACCTTCTACTGATGTATAATTTTTGTTCTTCATAAAGGTTTCAAGACTTATTAAAGGCAGTTTTCCATCAAACTCACGAATGTTAAAAGTTTTTAAATCAAAACTGAGGGAAATAGCAGAAATCACAGTGAGAGCTAACAAAAGTAGTTTTTTCATTGTTACACCTCCTGAAAAATGATATCATATTATTTTTTCATTTGCAAAGAACACATTTGTCATTTTTACTTCTGTATTTCCTGATCAGAGGATGATAAAATATTTTTGATCCGATCTGGGAGGAGGCAAGAAAATGGCACCTGTGAAAATCAGTATTATCGGGGCAGGAAGTGCGGTTTTTTCTATGAGGCTTGTTAACGATCTCTGTAAAACTTCTGGATTAGCAGGAAGTCTTGTTTCTCTAATGGACATCGACGAAAAGCGGCTTAACGCAGTTCATAATCTGGCAACAAGATATGTAAAAGAGCTCGGGGCTGATTTGAGATTTGAGAAAACCACGCAGCTCGAGGTTTCACTTAGAGATGCAGATTTTGTGATAAATACGGCTATGGTAGGGGGACATTCTTATCTCGAAAAAGCGCGCAGAATAGGTGAAAAGCACGGGTATTACAGAGGTATAGACACGCAGGAATTAAACATGGTTTCAGATTATTACACCCTGAGCAATTTTAACCAGCTTAAGTTTTTTGTCGATCTAGCAAAGTTGATGGAAAATATATGCCCGAATGCCTGGCTTTTGCAAACTGCAAATCCCGTTTTTGAGGGAACCAATTTAATCAAGCGCTGCTCTGATATTAAAGTAGTTGGCTTCTGTCATGGCCATTATGGAGTTCATGAAATAGTTGAGGCACTTGGACTTGACATCAAAAGAGTTGACTGGCAAGTAGTGGGTTTTAATCATGCTATCTGGCTCAACAGATTTTCGTACGATGGTGAAAATGGATATGATCTAATTGACAAATGGATCGAAGAAAACTCAAAAGACTGGAAGCCAAAAACACCGTTTGATCTTCAATTAAGTCCTGCTGCAATTGATATGTACAGATTTTATGGTTTGATGCCCATAGGAGATACTGTCAGAAACAGTACGTGGAAATATAATTACGATCTTCAATTGAAGAAAAAATGGTATGGAGAACCGTGGGGCGGAGCTGATTCAGAGATAGGATGGCAATGGTATCAGGAAAGATTGAAAATGATAACCGAGGCGATAGATTATCTATCTTCCAACAACGCTTTGAAGCTTTTGTCTTTGGAATCATATTTGAAATTTTTGCCGAAAGGCTCTGTACCCGAAGAATTGAAAGAAGAAATCAAGATTTTTACATCAAAAGACGCTCTGAGTGGCGAGCAGCATATACCTTTTATTGACGCAGTGGTGAATAACAACGCTCAGAGGTTTGTTATAAATATTCCGAATAAAGGTTATCTATCTCAGATACCTGACGGAGTTGTTGTGGAAGTACCCGCATTGGTTAATAAAAGTGGCTGGCATGTGGAAAAAATAGATCCTCCGTTGAATGAAAAGGTTGTAAAAATGTATTTGATACCAAGGATGCTCAGGATGGAATGGGCACTTGAAGCTATTATGAATGGTGATAAAGAGATTCTTGTAGAAATTCTTTTAAGAGATGTCAGAACACAATCTTACGAGCAGGCAGTGGAAGTTATAGAAGAGATCCTTTCTTTACCTGAAAACGAACCGATGAGAAATCACTATAGCAAGAAAAAGAGATTGTGATATACTTAGTTTTAGAACTTTTTGTGATTTTGAAGGGAGGAATTTGAATGAAAAAGCTGCTTGTGCTCTTGGCCGCTCTGGTTGCAGTGGTTGCGATGGCTCAGGTGAATCTTGATGTCTATGGTAATTATAATTTCCTGATCGCCGCAACCCCAGTTGAAGCAACCAGTACAAGTTACGTTTCTTTTGGTGCTCTTATAACTTATGAAGTGTCCGAAGGCGTAGAAATAGGTGGAGGGGCAGGACTTGCTTATTTTTTGCCTGACGCAACATCAGCCTCGGCTTTGCTCGGTGTAAACACGCAGTATGCACTTGATTTGATTGTTGGTGCAAAGTATATCTTACCGATCGACGACTTTTCATCTGTTGTAATCAAGGGCTATGGTGGATTATCGATACCAGGTATAACCGATTTCAATAACTTTGGTTATCTGGTTGGTATTGGTGCAGCTTACACGTATGATATGGTTGATTTCTCGATTGGAGCCGGCGCTGGTATAGAGATGAGAACCTACGGTTCAAACAACTGTACAGCGATACCTGTTGGAGCCAGTATAAGCATCAGGTTTTAAAAATATTGAAAGCCCCGCTTTAAGCGGGGCTTTATTATGGTCAGGTTTATGAAAACTAAGCTTACCCAACAACTTTCACATGGGCTGCCTGGGGACCTTTAGGACCATCTTGAATCTCAAACTCAACTTCCTGACCTTCCTTGAGGGTCTTAAAACCGTCCATTTCCAGTGCTGACCAGTGAACAAAGACGTCTCCACCCTCCTGCTTTGTAATGAAACCATACCCTTTCTTGGGGTCAAACCATTTTACAGTACCTTTCATGATACTACTCCTCCTCGTAAAAACGAAGTAACCCTTCACGGGCTTAAAAAATTATACGCTTTTGGAAGAAAAAAGTCAAAATCTACCGAAGTATCCAGTGAACTATCATAAAATACATAATTATTCCAGAAACATCGACTATAGTTGTCAACAAAGGGCCTGCCATTATCGCAGGATCTATTTTAATCAGACGGGCAAGGAATGGCAAAGCCGCCCCAAGAGCATTTGCAAAGATTACAACCACCATAAGTGCTACTGAAACTGCTAATCCTATTTCAAGGGCTTGGCTTATCATCATGGATCTGAAGAATAAGACTATTCCAAGTACGGCACCAAGAACGAGTCCTATAGCTGTTTCTCTGAGAAGAACCTTCCACCAATCTTTAAGTTTGATGTCTCCAAGCGCCATGCCTCTTATTACAAGTGCGGATATCTGAGAACCTATGTTTCCGCCCGTGTCCATCATTGTAGGCATAAAAGCAGCAACTATAGGTAGAGAAGCAAGAAAGTGCTCAAATTTTGCTATTACATTACCATTTATGCTCTCCATCAAAAGTAAAGCTATGAGCCACGGTAATCTTTTGAAAATGAGCTTCCAGCCACTAAGGTGTAAATATGGTTGTTCAGTTGTCACGATTGAGCTCATTTTTTGAATGTCTTCTGTGGCTTCTTCATCGATAACATCTACAATATCATCTATAGTAATTATCCCTATGAGCCTCTGTTCACTATCCACAACAGGGATTGCTATCAAATCGTATTTTTTCATTATCTGGGCTACTTCTTCCTGGTCTGTTGTTGCATAAACAAAAACTGGTTCGGAATCCATTATTTGTTCCACGTATAAATCTGGTTCTGAAAAAATCAGGTCCTGCAATTCAACAGTACCAAGCAGTATTCTCGATTTATCTATTACAGGCATCAGATGAACAGTTTCTTTGTCTTTACCTTCTTTTCTAATTTTCTCCAGAGCTTCGCTGACTGTCATATTCGGGTTTAATTCAAGGCATTTGGGAGTAGTTAAACGTCCAGCCGAGTTTTCAGGATAATTCAGCAAAGATAAGGTTAATTTTCTTTCTTCCGGGGTTAGAAAGGAAAGAAGTTTATTCACAACATTCGCAGGCATTTCTTCGAGCAATTCTGCTCTGTCATCCGGGTCCATAGAAGAAATAATTTCACTTAATCTTTCTTCTTTAAAGAGCTCTATGAGTTCCATTTGGTCATCTGTTTCAAGTTCACTGAATACCACGGCTGCCTGGTCTTTGGACAAGAATCTAAAAACAATTATTTTTTCATCTGCCGGGAGCTCTTCAATCAATTCAAGGATTTCGGCGGGTTCCTGTTGAGAAAGAATGGTTTTCAAAGTCCTGAAATCACCGTTTTCAATAAGTTTCTTGATATCAACCTGGACTTTTACTTTCATCAATTCACCTCCTTAAAAATTTACGGTGGTAAACTAAAAGAACTACTGGTGCTTTCCAAGGCAGTTCACCTCCTAATAATGATCTACACAGATATTTTACGCTTTGAAACTTCTGTTAGTTCACATGGTTTTTAAAGATATGAACACTCGAAAGTTACAAAATTAATTCAAGGCATTTGAGAGTCAGGGGTTTTGAAAACGTAAGTGTTATTAATCAATAACCTCGCTCGCCGCTTTTTTCAAGCGATTCATGACAGAAAAGAGTATGCCCTGGGGTTCTAAGCCAATCACTATGACCGATTCTGCATTTAGAGAATCTACTTCGCGAAGCACATGGAATAAATTTTGAGCTATCGTGAATGGCTCTCTTAATTTTCCCATTATTATTGTTTTGCGTCCATAGAATCTATCTGACATTTCTTCAGGACAGATGATTGGTGAATCTGGATGTTTGCTCAAAACTTCATCGAGTTTTTTCTCGTTGATTACAAGGATAAGAGGTTTATCCGGTGCATAATGCCTGTAGGCCATGCCAGGTGCAAGAGGTTTAACTGGTTCATTCTCTTTTTTCAGAAGAAAATCCGGGATATAAAGATTAGGTACTATCTTCTTTATTTCCTCAATTGTTGCAGGCCCCGGCCTTAACAGGACAGGATAGTCCCTTGAAAGATCGACGATAGTTGATTCCAGACCAAGCGGCGTTTCACCACCGTCTATTATTACATCAACCGAGCCGTACAGGTCAGCTATCACGTGCTCGGCTCTTGTTGGGCTTGGTTTTCCAGAGAGGTTCGCGCTTGGAGCTGCTACTGGCGTACCGGAAAGCCTTAAAAAAACCTGTGCAACTGGATGACTTGGCATTCTGATGGCAACAGTTTCAAGCCCACCAGTTACTTCTTTCGGTACATTTGCTTTTTTTCTGAAGATGAATGTTACCGGTCCAGGCCAAAAGACATCCATTACATACGAATTTTGCTCTATATCTCCTTCTACCAGCTCTTCAAGTTGTTTTTTGTCGTATATGTGGATTATCAGAGGATTGTCTGCGGGCCTGTTTTTTATTTGAAAGATTTTTAATACGGCACTGATGTTAAAACAATCTGCGCCAAGTCCATAGACTGTTTCAGTAGGAAATGCGACGACACCGCCTTCTTTTATCGTCTGTGCCGCTTTTCTCAATATACCTTCGTTTGGATTGAGTGGATCTACTTTTATCAATGTGGTCATTTTGGCTCCTCCAAATACAGTTTTTCAAGCTTTTTGCCATATTTGTTCTCCATGAACGTACACGGCTATCGGATCATCTTCCAGTTTCAATGGATTTTTTTCGTAAATTGCAAAATCAGCTGCATAACCTATTTCTATTTTGCCAATATTCCTCAGACCAGTTGTTTCTGAAGAAGCATATGTGTACAAATTTATTGCATCCATGAGGTGAAATCCCATCCTTAGAGCTGCTTCAATTACATATTTGGGGTCATGTGGTGAAACAGGTGCGTCAGTCGAAAAGGTTACCCTGTATCCTTCTTTGAATAATTTCAAGAAATCGTACTTCAATCCATAAAATTCCTTAGATATTCTTCGTGATATTAATTCCTGATCTTCAAATGCAAAATGTGGTTGCACACAAAAATAGGTGTCTTTTAAATATTTTAGGTCTTTTTCATCTATTAGCTGAGCATGTATAAGTCTGTTTTTCGGATAATTTTTGAGTGCCATTGCCACTTCATGGACTGCAGCATCGCCTATCGCATGTATACATAACTGAACTTTTTTTCTGCTGCATATTTCAGCAAATCTCTCTATTTGCTGTGAGTTTGCCAAACACATGCCTCTGTAGGATTTCTCATCCGCATAAGGTTTGCTGAGATATGCGGTTTTACCACCAAGAGATCCATCTGCGAATATTTTCACGCCTTTTACATAAACTCTTTCTGTCAAAACTCCGAATTCGTTGAATCGTTCTAAATCTTCTATTCTGGAAAAATGAAGTTTTTCAAAAATTCTGATCCTTGATTTTTTGAGAATTCTTTTCAGTTCGTCCCAGCTCAAGCCATGAAGGTCGTCCGAGTGAACAAATGTGACTCCGTGTTTTAAGAACTCTTCCTCCCCAATTTTAAAAAGCCTTTCGGCATCTTCGTTGTTCAAGCGTCCTCTGATTTTTTCCAGTTCGTCCTCTTTGAAAATTCCATCTTCTTTATACATATTGATCAGATTCATAGCAGATTGATTCAAAACAGCCACATGCCCACACTTTCGTGTTAGAACAACTGGTTTTTGAATTTTATCAAGCATCTTTTTATCTGGATAACCTCCGAGAGTTTGTTCACTCCAGCCTCTGCCAAGAATTATTTTTTTGTCTTGTTTTATCAACAATTGGAACAATTCTTCCTGGGAGCAGATTTTTTCAAGATTCAGATGTTCACATTTTTGACCAACACCCAGAATGTGCGCATGAGAATCCACGAAACCGGGCATGACATACATTCCTGAAAGATCTATAACAGGTCCAGATGAGCTATCGGTGAAGATACCATTTTCAACAAATAGATCACTTTTTTCAAAATTACCGTTTTTGTAGACAGCACAGTTTCGAAAGATCATTTTCTCACCTTCAAAAGAGTTTTTTCTCTATTTGTTCGAGTTTTTCCTTATCCAGCTCGTAGAAGCCATCTTCTCTTGTGCACCATGCTGGCAATGGAAAACGAACAGTTATAGGGATTCGCATAAAAGGCTGATCGACTATAACTTCGCCTTGTTGTAAAAGGGATGCTCTTTGTTTTTGCTCAGTTGTTAGATGAGAATATTCCGGTTTTTCCAGTTCTGCTCCTTTTTGCCTCCCAACTACTGTGGTTGAGGACTGAGTTATTATTCTGTAATCTACTTCAGAAGCCGTCTGTTCTGCGCCTATAAGTATCACGCGGAATGATCTGCCGCGCTCTGCTATATCTCTGAAGATATTTCCAAGAGGTCCGCCCCCATGCCGCGGGGCATATTTGTTGAGTTCATCGAGAAATATAAAAACAGGATCTTGGTCTGTTTTTTCTTCTCGCGATCTCATAATTTCAACAAGTACAGCGCCCACAACAAAAGATTGAATTCTTGGTCTTAATTTTGAAATATCTATTACTGTGACCTGACCTGGTTTGTCCCAATCAATTCTGTGTTGGTCTTTCAGACCAAGTTCATCAGATAAAAAGTTTGTTTCTGCCCAGATCAGGTCCATACCTATATTTTTTATAGATTTTAATCTTCTAATCATTGCGGAAATAGTGGCTTTTCCTCTGAGTTCCTCTTCAATTTTTTTGGAGAGTTCTTCGTCCTTAGAAAACATTTCTATCAGGTTGTCTATCCCTTCGGGAATTTTTGCCTGGGTAACTATATCGAAGCCATTTGAAATAGCTGTGCGGAGGATCACTTCATCGCTGTTCGATGATGTGATGCAGTTGTTGGCTTTGCAGAATTTAATAGCCATTCTGATGGCTTCTTCAAGCCGCTCGTAGAAAAATTCCTGAACGGTTGTTACAGCAAGCTGGAGGTTTTGATTTGACTCAAGCTCTTCAGGATCGAACATCAGCTCAAATAACCCCATTTTGAAGATGTCAATAGAATCCCAACCATATGCAAATACACCATCATATCTTTTGTTTGACCATGGTGTTAACGTCTTTTTTGATTTCCTTGGCGCGTAAAATTTCACAGTTTCGAAAGGCTGAGGTTTAATTTTCATTGCTTCGTACATTTTCACCCATTCTTTTCCTGATTCGTCTTGCTGAGAATTTCGCCAATCTTTTGACCATTTGTCTAAAAAAAGCAGCCCCTCGCCCTTTACATTGAAAATTACAAATCGTGAGCGAGACAGATATCCCATCAATTCATTGTCTTCACGGAGCCTTCTACCAGTATCGAGAAAAGATTTCACGAGAAATGTCGCATAAGAAGTTTTGGATGCAACCCCAGATTGTCCGGAAATGTTTATATGTGCACCATTTTCGCCAAGAATATATCTGATATCAGCATAAGCAGGCCTACCATTTTTAAAAACACCTATAGGTACTGCCATACGTTGTTTGATAAGTTCGTCAAATCCAAAAGCGATATCTATCTCTTCTTCACTTGCCATGAAAACCTCGGTGCCCGGTGGCGGGGGTACCTGCGGTGCATCAGAAATGAGCTTGCCTCTTTCTTTTCTCAACATACGCGTGGTTGTTATGGTAGCTGTATAAAAAACAAATGCTGGTGAAAGACCTTTTAGAGCTATTTCTTCTTCATAGCCTGAATTAGGACCAAAATCCCATTTTGCATTAATTTCAGTAACAATTCCATAATAAACAATTTCTCCGTACGGTTTGTAGGAGAAAACTACTTTCACAACATCATCTATCTGAACCATATGAGTGGGTTGATTTTGTGATTGATACAACCGCACAAAAAATCTATATGGGGTCGAATTATTTATGCCTGTCACGACACCTACTGTCATTTAATTCGCCAACCTCCTTTTGAAGGCTAATTGCATCATACTACCTACTGCTAGAGGCGTTTTTGGCGCAGTGAATATAATTTTTTTGCCAAACTGGACACGCCCAGTTATTCCAAATAATTCCTCGAAAACCTCAAAAACACCTTCTTTTGGTAACACAATTTTTTCATCTGCTTTTAAATAGCAATGCATCTTATCTGAATTTTCGTCTATGCTTTCTATAACGAATTCCAGCAGATAATCTCTTCCTAAGAGCTTTGAAACATTATCTATATCTCCGTGCTGTATAAGTTTTCTCAGTAAAGAACTGCTTATTCTGTTACCCTTCAGATCAGTTATATCACTGAAAATCTCCAGTTTGGTGCCGTTTTGTGAGCACAATCTTCTCAAGAGTGCTATATCTCCGGTTGCATTCTTGCCAAATTTGAAATCTTCTCCAACAACCAGAAATTCGGCATCAGATAAATATTCTTTGAAAAAATCTTCTGCCGGCATATCTTTTATTTCAAGTAGATCAAGAACTTCTATATATTGGGCAAATCTTGAAATCTCAGCTACTCTTGAAGATATAGGCATTATTAATCCTTCAAAGTTTTCGTCGAAGAAATCAAATGGATAAGAAACCACATAGACAGTACTTGTTATTTTATATTCCTCTGAAATTTGCTGGACTCTTTTCAGCAATCTTTGATGACCAAGATGAACACCATCAAAAACACCAACAGTTACAGCTGACTTCTTCACGTAAGATTCCCCCTGAAAACCTTCAGAGGTTTCAAAAGGTTTTCATCAGCTTCTTTTTTCATCAATGTTCTTATAAACGATGATTTTCTCTCGGTTCTGGCTATGCATATCAGTTCGTTGCTAAATATCACCTGAACCAGACTATTTTTTTCGAATTCTTCGAATTTTTCTATATCACTTACTTTAATTTTTGCTCCGTTAAAAGCTTTCCCGAGAGCTTCTCTCTTAAGAATCACTTTCGGAAAATCAAGAATTGATGATAGTTTTCTCAAATGCTTTAGAATTTCCAGTTCATCGATTTTGAAAACATCTATAGCTTCATCAACACTGAACGAGCCTGTTGATAGTCTTCTCAGTTCAACTGCTACTGCTCCACAATTCAGGGCATATCCAACGTCCATGCATAAAGACCTTATGTAAGTACCCGGTGAGACTTTTGCTGTGAATGAAATATCGCAACCTTCAACAGAGATATCTTTTATTTCATATACAGTCACTTCCCGGGGTGGTAATCTTATTATTTTACCTTTTCTTGCAAGCTCGTACAGTTTCTCACCTTTATATTTTCGAGCAGAATAGGCTGGCGGAACTTGTTTATAAGTTCCTGTAAAGGATTTTAGAACCTCAATAATCTGCGATTCAGTGACATTTACAGGCCTTTTTTCAACAATTTCGCCAGTAATATCGAAGGTTTCTGTTATTATCCCAAGCCTCATTTTCACCCGATAAACTTTTTCATGGTTCATCAGATATTCGAGTACTCTTGTCCCATTTCCGACACCGATTATCAAAAGCCCTGTTGCAAACGGATCAAGTGTTCCTGCATGCCCGACTTTCCTCACACACAGCTTTTTTCTCACTTCATTGACTACATCGTGAGAAGTAATTCCTTCTGGCTTGTCAACAAGCAAGATCCCATTTGGAATCACTGAGTTTCTTCCTCCTTAATCTTGTTAAGCAATTCCTGTATTCTCACACTGGCTTCAATTCCCGGATCTTCCTTGAATCTAATTTGAGGCGCCGTGTACAGATCAAGGTTGTTGGCTAAATATGTTCTGAAATAACCTTTTATTTTGTCCAAATACTCAACAGTTTTAACCCGTTCATCTTTATCACCCATGGCACTGACATAAACATCAGCAAATCTTTTATCATTTGATAGTTCTACACGGGAGATAGTTATGATCTGTCCGGAGATCTTTGGATCTTTCGCTTCTCTCAAAGCTTCAGTAATAAGTTTCATGATTTCAGATTCAAGCATAGCTTTTCTGTAATCAGGTCTCATTCAGGACACCTCCTGTTCTATTTTCATAAATTCCTCCGCCGCCTTTAATTTATCTTTCATTTTATCTGCATAATTGGTTAAAAAGCGGGGTTTTATACCAAGTATATTCAAGGCAAAAGAGGATAGCTTTAAACCTCCGTAAGTATACGAATTGCCGTGTTTCATAAGATTGATAAAAAAATCAGATATGTGTACCATGGCAACTACATCTGAATATACAGAATCTGCAAAATTATTCGGTACATGGTGACCCGCGGCAGATTGAACTACTATCTCTGGAAGATTCCACTGCTCTATCATTTTACCACTTATCATGGCGTGATTTGGAAGATTTAATTTTTCTTCAGCCTGTGAGAACGAGATTCCTAAGTTCTCTGTCAGTTTTGCAACAGCGCTGAATGCATCGGGTGAAATGTAGTCAAGTGCAACTTTGCCAATATCGTGAAGTAATCCTGCTATGAACAGTTCTTCTTTGTTAGGGTAGCCTGTCATTTGAGCCAGAAGCTCACAGCCAACCGCGACACCAAGAAAGTGTTTCCAAAGTTGCATGTGATTTATAGAGGATTTCTTATTTCCTTTTAAGACTGAGCTGTAGGTGAAAACACTTAGAGCGATATTTCGAACTGTTTTAAATCCCAAGATCATTATGGCTTCATTCAAAGCCACTATTTTGCGAGGCAAGCCATAATACGCTGAGTTGACAAGTCTCAGTATTCGAACAGTTAAACTCGCATCGAGTTTAATGACCTCGGATAATTCCTTGGCGGAAGCGTTTGGATCAGACGCGACAGATATTATTTTCTGTACAATTGGATCCGGCGTCGGTAGCTCTTCAATTTTGCTCAAAATGTCTTCGAAATGCATTTTCTACTCTCCCTGTGGAATTTTGACGTAGAAAACCGTTCCTTCATGGGGTTTGCTTTCAAACCAGATTTGCCCCCCATGAAGTTCAACAATTTCTTTACTTATCGCAAGTCCAAGGCCTGTTCCCTCTGTTCGATAATCGAAAACGGAATCTGCTCTGAAAAACTTCTCAAAGATTTTATTTTGATGTTGTTTTTCTATTCCTATCCCATTGTCGGCTACTGAAATGATTACTGAATCCTGGTGAGTCTCAGCTGAAAGCTTGACGTATTTTTCGCTGGCCTCTTCTTTGCTATATTTTATTCCGTTGCTTATAAGGTTTATCAGAACCTGCCGAATTCTTTTCTGGTCTGCAACTATATAGATTGGCTTACTTTTGACACATTGGAGTTTCACTTTTTTTGATCTGGCAAACTCCGACATTGATTGAATTACCTGCATTATGAGCTCGGTCAAATCAAATTTACTTTTTTCGAGAACCATAGCTTTTTGTTCCAGTTTTGCAAAATCGAGCAATTCATCCAGCAAACTTTCCAGATGAAGGCTTTCTTTGTATACAATTTGCAAAAAGCCTGTTAGAGTATCTTTATCCATACTTTCAGGATCAGCCAGTATTGTTTCTGTGTAGGCTTTTATAGCAGTCAAAGGTGTTCTCAATTCGTGAGAAACGGTGGCTATGAAATCTGTTTTTAGTCTATCTGCTGCCCTGAGTTTTTCAAGTTCTTTGGTATTTGTCACATCGGTAATGGTTATCAGTACCTGTGGTTGATCTTCATATTCCACATTTTCCGCAATAATTGAATAAAAAGATTCGTTTAACTCTACTTCGATTATTTGCCGCATTTTTGTAGTTAATACCGTGCTGGCTACTTTTTCTATAGTTTTCACCAGGTCACTATCTTTTTGGTGATGAATATACTGAAGGTTTGAAAAAACGGGATTGAGATTTGAATCGAGAACAACAACCATTTGTGGAAAAGAGTTAAAAATTTGCTGCATATATCTCATTGTTTCTTCTACAACTTCGTGTTGCTTTTCGAGAGATTGGTACAACTCCAGATTTTCCAGCACTGTGGCAGAAAGGAAAGCAAATGTGCGGATCGTGTCAATCACTTCGAAAGCAGGTTCTTCATGTGTATAAGCGATGAGCACGCCGAGAATTCTATCCACTTTTACGAGTGGAAAAATCAGAGCAATTTTGCTTCCTTCTGGTATAGATGTGAAGGAAAGTGTTTTGGTTGACCATTTTATCATTTCCATCAGTTCATTGTCCGGTGTAAACTCACCACCGTCAGAAATCCTAAGGTTGAAATCGCTGTCAAGTATTGCAATTAATTCGCAGTTGACAAATTTCTGAACGATTTTAATCAGTGAAGCAAGCAGGGTCTCCGGATCTTTTACATTACTTGTCTGTCTTATAAAGCTTGAAATCAGTGTGTAAATTTTTTGAGAACTTGTTGATAGTGGCATAATGCTCTCTCCTCTTGAGCTGTTCTTAATTTATTATATCAATCTTTATGTAAAAACTACGCTGTAGTACAATTGAAAAAGCAAGGGAGGAGTTTTTATGTCGAAGGAATTGTTGATTAAAATCCTGGAATCAATTATTACTATTGTGGTTTCATATCTTGTTTACAGACTTTTGTACAAGTCTATAGCCAAAACATTTGAGGTAGCTGGCAAAGAATTGAGGATGAAAAACACGGTGAGAGTTTTTCTCGCTACGTTTACCGTCGTTATTTCGCTGATGGTAATTCTGAATATATGGAAAATAAATCTCGTACCATATTTAACTGCGTTTGGAATAACCGGTTTTGTTGTTGGTCTCGCTTTTCAAGAACCACTATCAAATTTCATATCGGGCATTCTGGTGCTGCTCACCGGTAAATTAAGAGAAGGAGATGTTGTGGACGTCGATGGTACAAGTGGTGTTGTGGAAGTGATCAACTACAATCATACAATATTGAGAATGTTTGATGGCAAGAAGATCCTTATCCCAAATAAGCAGGTCTGGAATGGCAAGATAACACACTTCTGGCCTGGCCCTGTTAGAAGACTGTCCATGAAAATATCTGTTTCTTACGATTCGGATCTTTCAAAAGTTCTTGAGCTTCTGCAGAAATGTGTTGAAGAGGAACCCCTTGTTGAAAAAGAAGGAGTCAGTAATTTTGTAGTTTTCAGCGGTTTTGCTGATTCATCAATAGATTTCGAGGTTTTATACTGGATAAAACGTGAAAATTATTTTGAAGCTCAGCATGCACTGGCTCAGAGAATCAAGAGAACTTTCGACGAAAATGGAATATCTATTCCTTTCCCACAGATGGATGTTCACATAGAAGGGAGAAATTGACAGTCATGATTTTGAACGAAAGCCTTTTTTGTGCTATGGATACTGAAACAACAGGGATTGACCCTATGAATGGCGATAGGATAGTTGAAGTTGCTATTGTACCAGTTTACAAAGGCAGAATACTGTATCGTTCTATCTATCACACGCTCGTGAATCCAAAGATAAGAATTCCTGCAACAATAGAAAAAATTCACAGGATAACCAATGAAGATATAGAGAATGCCCCAACCATTGAACAGGTTTTCGGACAAATGAGATCTTTTATGCGCAGATCAATAATGATTTTTCACAGAGCTGAGTTTGATTTAACCTTCATAGATATTTCCGCAAAAGAAATCGGAATATTTCCACCTTCAATTGACTACATAGACACCAGGGAAATATCCGAGATAATTTTTGGCGAGAAAAAAGCACTCTCGTGGTTAGCCGAGAGATTTGGTTTTGAAAAACCAAATCATAGAGCTCTAACAGATGCAATAACAACAGCTAAGTTGTTTTTGAAGATGACACGCAAACTCGCTGGCTCACAAATCGAAGAACTCGTTCATACATGGAGGGGTCAAGAATGGTGAAAAATTACGTACTTGACACAAATGTTTTAATTCATGATCCGCAAGCTATATATTCTTTTCAGGACAATAACGTTATACTGCCTTTACCTGTTATAGAGGAATTGGATAAGCTCAAAAGAAGGTCTGATTCAGCCGGAAAATCAGCAAGGGAAGTGATAAGAGAGCTTGACAAACTCAGACTCACGGGTGATCTATCAAAAGGGATAAAACTGAAAAATTCAGGTACAGTAAGTATCATGACGATCACTGACGGCAAAAGAGAGACTCCCGATTTTCTCTATGAAAAATATGTTGACAACTGGATACTTGGCTATGTTTTGAGACTCGGTAGAACTTCTTCTGTTCCAACAATCCTGGTGAGTAAAGATATCAGTTTAAGAGTGAAAGCTTCAGCGCTTGGTATAGCGGCTCAGGATTATTTGACTGATAGATCGGACCTCTCGGTTCTGCCATCTGGTTATGTGGAAGTGCATCAAGAACTCAGAGAAGGTCAGAAATTTGATAGTATGGAGAATCAATATATAAAAAGTCCATCAGGTTATTTTAAGGTGAGAAACAAAACACTCAGGAGGATATCTATTGACCTGTCGAGTAGTATCTGGGGCATCCACGCACTCAATGAACAACAGCTTTTTGCGATGGATGCTTTGCTCGACGATGAGGTAAAACTTGTCACGCTTATTGGTATAGCAGGAACGGGTAAAACGTTAATAGCGCTTGCGTGTGCACTTGAAAAAACTCTCAAAGATAAGAAATACAAGCGGATCATTGTTACCAGACCACTGGTACCTATGGGAAAAGATATTGGATATTTGCCAGGTTCTATAGAAGAGAAGTTGCAGCCATGGATAGAGCCGGTGATGGATAATCTTGAGTTTCTCTTTGACAGGGTGCAGATGAATTTGAAAGAATTTCTCAAAAAAGATATTATGCAGATAAGTGCTTTGAGTTTTATAAGAGGCAGAAGTATACCAGATCAGTACATCATAGTTGATGAAGCTCAAAATCTAACTCCTCATGAGGTGAAGACTATTCTGACAAGAGTAGGCAAAGGTGCAAAAATAGTGCTTCTGGGAGATGCTTATCAGATAGATACACCTTATCTTGATAAAGACAGCAATGGACTTGTTTATGCTGCTTCAAGGCTAATTGGCAATCATCTTGTTGCGCATATAACTCTTACAAAAGGTGAGAGATCCGAACTTGCTACACTGGCCGCAAGCAAACTTTAAGGAGGCAAAATTATGACTGTGATACAGACAGTTGATTTGACAAAAAGATTCGGTGAACTGAAAGCGGTTGATACTATAAATTTGGCAGTAGAGAAGGGAGAAATCTATGGTTTTCTTGGGCCAAATGGCGCTGGGAAAACCACAACTATAAGAATGCTCACAGGGACTCTGAAGCCAACTTCTGGCGAGGTAAAAATACTTGGAATAGATATGAGATCTAACGAGATAGAGATTAAGAAAAGAATTGGTGTGGTTCCGGATGAACCGAAGATCTATCCAAATTTGAAAGGGTACGAATTCATAAATTTTATTGGAGATATTTACCGACTTGACAAGGTAAAGATGAATCAGCGTGTGGAAGAGCTGTGTGAGGCTTTTAGTATAGATTTTCTTCAGAAAGCGGTTTCTGATATGTCTCATGGCATGAAGCAAAAACTTTATCTTGTGAGTGTTTTGATGAGAAAGCCAGAAATTCTGTTTCTTGATGAGCCTACTGTCGGCCTTGATGCAAGATCTGCAAAAATTTTGAAGATGCTTTTACAGAAATATACATCTGATGGAAGCACTGTTTTCATGACAACACATGTACTGGAGATAGCAGAAAAGATGTGTACAAGAATTGGGATAATACACAAAGGTAAGCTTATAGTTGAAGGAACGCTTTCTCAACTTCGCGAATATGTTAAAAGTTCCCAGGCTTCTCTTGAAGATGTTTTCTTGCAGTTAACGACTGAAGGTGAAGATATAGCTTCGATTGTGAAGGAGTTGTGAATAATGAATCAGCTGATAATACTTTTAAAATACGGATTAAAAGGTTCTTCAAGTGTTTTTACTGGAAAACAAAGATCGTCTCGAAGCTTTTTTTCTCTTTTCATATCCATAATTGCTTATCTTCCCATATCTTTTGTTTTTTATGATTTCTTCAAATCTGCCTCGCAAATACAGATAGGTCAGTACAATCTTGCGACGGTGTTTTTATCATATTGGTCCATCTTGATGGGCGGAATATTCATTGTATCTTTTGTACCAAGTCTTGTCAGCTCTTTTGTCAGAAACGAGGAAATACAGTTCCTTTTAACGCTTCCTGTCAAAAGATCTACAATAGTTTTTTATCAAATGATTCTCACGCTTGTTCTGCAATCTTTTACCGTGATCATATATTTATTTGTTGTGCCGATTTATTCCTTAATTATGAAGAAGAGTATCCTCTTTGGCATTCTGAATGCTTTTCTAATGTCCTTTTTTCTTTTGTCTATTTCTGTTTTACTTGCATCTTTACTGGGTTTATGGATGTCTCGATCAACAGCAAAAAAAATTACTGTGATCGGCATTATTTTGACGTTAATTGCCCTTTTCACCGCAATTCAGTTTCCGGATATGGTATCTAATCAGCAGTCTTTAGAGAAATTTGTGAAGATCGGCCAAATTTTCCTGAGTAAAGTGAATATTTTTTCCTGGCCCATTCTTGCCATTTCTGGAGAATATATTTACACCTTCTATCTTGCCATTTTATGTACAGGCAGCTGGTTTCTCTGTCTGAGAGTCTCTGAGATGCTTACATTCGAGGAAATATCTGCTAAAAAAAAGAAAGTATCAAAAAAGTATTCCGGCCTCAACGGATTTTACTGGAAGGATCTCAAACTTGTTTTTAGACATCATCAGTCAATTTTTATGATAATTTATCCGGTTGTATTTGGATTGATTTTCGCTTTTTCAAACAGATGGTTTGTTTCACCAATGCTTATCACCATTGTTATCAGTACAATGTACACGTCAATGAATTCAGCTTTGCTTATGAAGCAAGAGTTCGAAACCTGGCCTTTTTGTCGGTTACTTCCTCTGACAAGTGCTCAGCTCATTATGCCAAAAATAATTATTCCATCGCTCATCTATACAATTATTTTTGCCGGTATGACTGCATTTTTTCAGGCATTTTTTCATACACCATTGAGCATCTACGCTATCATTTTTGTTGTTTTTATTCTGTACGTATTTGCATCTACCTTTGGAGCTTATCTTTTTATGAAAGAAGCGCGTAAGGTAGAGATTTCTAATCCATCAAGGATACTCAATATAAAAGATGTCATATTACTTGAAGCGATTTCGTTTGCTCTAAGCATTGCTTCGATCTTACCACTTTCGTTGTATATGTTTTCTCAAAAAACACTTTCCGATTTGTTCGGTTCCCAATTGATGACAATCCTTGTGGGTGTTTTTCTCCCTGCAGGTACTCTCATTCTTACAGCCGGTTTAATAAAAAAATTTATAAAGAAAATTTTTGATAGATGGAGATCATTTGAGTAACTGTTCATTGTGCGAACTATTTTGATATAATCAATCATGAGGTGATAGGCTTGAACAAGGTATTAATTGATGAGCTTATTGAGTTTTCATTATCAGCTGGCATTTCCGGGAGGGAAGAAAAAATAAGAGATCTTGTCATATCTCGTCTTCCTGGTGTGAATTACAAGGTAGATAATGTTGGAAATCTTGTAGTTGAGCTTGGAGAAGGAAATAAATCAGTTGCCATCATGGCTCATATGGATGAAATAGGTCTTTTGATAACCGGTATCACGCCGGATGGATGCCTTACATTCAGGAAAGTTGGTGGTTTCGATGATCGACTTTTGCTCGGGGAGCATGTGAATGTTGTGACAGATTCCGGTGTGGTAGATGGCGTTATAGGGATAACTCCTCCACATCTTGGGGGAATTCAATCAGCAGAAAACCTGAGAATAGATGTAGGTGCTCACAACAAAGAAGAAGCAGAAGAAATGGGAATAAAGGTTTTTGATTTTGCTGTTTTTAAGAAGCACGTCAGTGTTTTGAACAACAGATATCTTTCAGTAAGGTCACTTGATGACAGATTTGGCTGTGTAGCTTTAATCTATGTTTTAAAAAACATCATAAAGAAAAGTCTCAAAAAGAAGATTTATTTTGTCTGGACTGTTCAGGAAGAAATAGGGCTAAAAGGCGCCAAAGCTTTTGTTTCGAGAAATAGAATCGACATGTGTTATGCTGTGGATTCTTTCGCGTGCTGTTCTTCTTTAACAGGACCGGTTATGTGTGGAAAAGGACCTGTTTTGAGAGTGGCGGATAACAGCGCTATAGCGAGTTATGACGAGGTGAAAAAAATACTTCATCTTGCAAATGCAAACGGTGTTCCAGTACAAATAGGGGTGACAGGAGGAGGCACAGACGGATCAGCAGCAATGGAGTTTGGTTCAAAGATGGTACCAGTAACACTGGCTGTTAGATATCTACATTCTCAGGCCGAATATATTTCTCTTGAAGATTTTGAGAATCTGACAAAGCTTTTGTCAATCCTGCTTGAAAAATAGGAGTGATTGTGTGCTTTATATTCTTATTTTTCTATCCGGTATAGCTTCTGGTTTTTTGAATGTTGTGGCAGGTGGCGGCAGTCTTATAACTCTTCCACTTTTAACTATGCTCGGCATGGGAATAGATATAGCAAACGGCACAAACAGAATAGCTATTCTTCTTCAAAATATAGTGGCAGTGAGAAATTTTCATAAAAACAGAGTTTTACCTGTTAAAACAGCCTTGTTATATGCAGTACCAGCTGCTATTGGATCAATTGTTGGTACTGCTATAGTTGTTGATATAAGCAAAGATCTGCTTAAAAAGATAGTTGGTGTAGTATTACTCATTATGGCTGTTTTTTTGCTGTCAAAACCAAAGATGTGGACTGAAGAGAGAAAAAAGAGCGTCAACGTTTTTCTGACTGCTTTTGTCTTCTTTTGTATAGGTGTGTATGGTGGGTTTATTCAGGCTGGTGTAGGGTTTTTCTTCATATTTTTTACTGCGACATTTCTTGGGTTTGACCTGGTCAGAAATAATGCTCTCAAGGTCTTCATAGTGCTTGCCTACACACCAATTTCTTTGTTGATATTTGTTCTCAATGGAAAAGTGGAGCCATTGGCAGGACTGATACTTGGACTTGGAAGTATGCTTGGTGCTTCTATGGGAGCGAGATTTGCTATAAAGAAAGGTGCTAACTGGCTGAGATTTATAGTTTTTGCTGCTGTGATTGTAAGTGGCATCAGTTATTTGATTTGATCTTGTGGTTCACAATTGTCCTTCTTAAGAAGAAGTAAGAAATCATCACAAATGCAAGTATTGTATAAGCGTTTTTGATACCGATGACATTTCCAATCAGGCCGAAAATGAATGTACCGGTTGGCGATGCTCCAGTGCTTATAAGGGCGTACAAAGACATTGTACGCCCTCTCATATTACCGGGAGAGACAAACTGTGTGCGACTGTTTGTTATGTTGAAAAAAATTGTCTGTGCTGCACCATTTATAAATGACATGACATATGCTATAGATGGAAAGATAGATGTTGCAAGTGTACTCGCCCCAATCAAAAGTATGAGATATTCTTCCCTAACAGATATGACCTGTTCTGGTTCCATGCCTCCTGCAACCAGAGCACCTATAAAAGCTCCAAGCCCCATCGACCCCATGATTAAACCGTAACCTACAAGATCTGTTCTGACCGCACTTTTTGCGAAAGCCTGCATAAGCATGCTGTATGGCATACCAAAAAAGGCGTATATCATAAGCGAAGCAAATGTTACCAGCAGTGTTTTGTTCTTAACAGTGAATTGGATGCCGTCTTTTAAATCTGCTATAAAAGCTCGCTTGGATGGAGAAATGTGTTCATATTTTAAAGGTATTGTTGGAAGCACTACAAGTAAAGGAACGAATGAAAGTGCATTCACGATAAAGCCGAAAGTCAACCCGTAGTATTTCACCACGAATCCGGCTATAGATGGTCCTACCATTCTTGCAACGTTAAATATCATAGAATGCAGTGCAAGTGCATTGGGTAAATGGCTTTTAGGTACTATGTTTCCAATAAAAGTGTTTCTTGAAGGCAAATAAAAGGAACCTGATATTCCCATAAGAACACTCAGCAACAGTAACTGAACGGGAGTCAGGATATTTTTGCTTACGAGGTATGCCATTATTGTTGCATTTATTGCATCGGCAAGTTGTGTTAAAAAAAGCACCTCTCTCGGTCCAAACCAATCTATAAGTACCCCGCTTACTGGCGATAATAAGACCGTTGGAAAACCTTTTAAAAACGCAATCAGTCCTATAAAACCCGCTGCTTTATCTTCCGAAAATAAGTTAACAGCGACCCAGCCGCGCAACGTCGTATCTATCCAGGTACCCATCAAAGAAACGCTCTGGGGTATCCAGAAGAGTGTGTAGTTTTTATTTCTTAGAGCCCTGAAAGGATTAGAGTATTTCGCCATACGAACAAATTTATAAAACTAATCTGTTACAGATGATGGCTCAATAACGTGAAGAAACGGTATACTTAAAGATTATTCCATCAGAAAAGATTAATTTGCAAAATTCATACCTGGAGACTCATCAATTTTTCAGAAGCCAGGGAAGAACTCTTTACAAATTTTTGGCAAACTATTTTGAAAAGATTTTTGCCTCATCTTTTCCAATCTCGTTGCTGATAAATGAATTTTTGCATAGCATCCAGCAATTTAAATTGGTCGGCAAATTTTTTCGATTAAATAGATTTGTTCTTTTGATTGCGAGTCTCTCCCGACCGTATTTCAATCCTGTCATCATAGGTGTTTTACAACAACACTCTGATTTTCTCGCAAATAACTGTTGGATTTATATAATCCACAGATTTTCTCAGCAGTCCTTCTATGAAGAATACAGGAGATCTGCACCGTTCCAGACAACCTGGGAACGGGTACAGTTAACTCTTTTAGAATTTTTGAAAGATAAAGCTATCATGAGGGTTTTCTGTAAAACTATGAATTAACAGCACTCCTGCCCCTGAGTTTTCTGAGTACCAAACAGGATTTATCAGAGCAGTTTCTTTGAATACTTTTAGTTTCATGCCATTACCTGATTAATGGAAAATTGATGCACTGAAAGTTTATGTTTACCTTATTAAAATAAATGCGTAAAACTTATGAAGATATAATATCAAAAAATGTGTGAGGGGAAGTGTGAAATGATATCTGCAATCGTTAAGAGTTTTTTCAGAATAAATGCTATGATAATGCGCACTGACGCCCCGAAGGATTCTCCGGGCGTTTAAGTGTGCTTGGAGAATATCAAAGGGGCGTTCTCGAATGGGAACGCCCCTTTTTTGTAAGGGGGAGAATATGGTACAAACATACAAGCCTGAGAAAGAAGAATGTATGCCAGACAAAAGAATATTTCTTGCCAGAGCGGGTGCTAAATACTCAACACTGGCAAGAGACCAGCTGATCAAGAAGATAAATTCACTGTTTCTGGAAGCATATGATCAGATAGATCCTGTTGTGTGGTATTCATTCTTCGAAAAATCAGAGCTTCCAAAAGAGCTCATTCCAGATACCTTTGAAAATGTGGGAAAGATTACGATTTTTTTGTCGACTCTTGGAAAAAAGATAGATATGCTGATCGAATATTATTCAGATTCTGGTAAAACCTTTGAATCTCTAATAGTAGATTCATGGGCTTCTGAATCTCTCGAAAAGCTCAATGAGAATGTGGACAGAAAATTCAGGGAGCAATTTGGAGCTGGCACAATGAGATTTTCACCTGGTTACGGCAATGTTGATATGCGTATGAATAAATACATAGTTGAAAGACTTTTGAGAGCAGATCAGGTGAAAGTTCTTGAGAGTGGTGTAATGATTCCAAGAAAGACTACAACTTGCATGATAGGGTGGTTAAGTGTATGAGAAGAAATGAATTTTTTCAGTTGCTCCAGGAGAGAGTTTTGTTTCTTGATGGTGCATATGGGACAGAGTTTTTTAAAAGAGGAGTAAACGGGTTAATTGAGCTTTTGAATATTGAGGATCCAGAAGAGGTTCAAAAGCTTCACAGAGAATATATAGAAGCAGGCTCGGACATAATATTGACAAATACATTCAGCGCCAACAGGCTCAAATTGCGTGCTTACAATTTGGAAAAGGATTTAGAAAGGATTAATATTAACGCAGTTAAGATTGCAAAATCTGTTTCTGGTGGAAAATTTGTTTTCGGCGATATATCTTCTACAGGAAATTTCATAAGTCCTCTCGGAAATCTCGATTTTGAAGAGGCTTACGAGGTTTTTAAAGAGCAGGCTTCTTTACTTATAGAAGCTGGTGTGGATGGAATAATATTAGAAACGATGTCAGATCTAAAAGAGCTCAAAGCTGCTATTATCGCAGTTCGTGATTTATCCCATGAAATACCTTTGATAGCACATATGACTTTCGAAGCAGATGGAAAAACAGTCAGTGGAACCTCCATAGAGATTTTCGCAACTCTCATGAATGATCTCGATGTTGATGTTGTTGGCATAAACTGTTCACTTGAACCAGATGAAATGTTACCTGTTTTCACTAAGCTATCGGAGCTTTCCATGAAACCACTTTGTGTTGAGCCAAATGCAGGAAAGCCCATTCTCGAGAAAGGCAGACTCAGCTATAAAACCGCTCCGAAAGAATTTGCCGTTTATATGGCAGATTTTATTGAACTTGGGGCAAATATCGTAGGAGGTTGCTGCGGTACTGGTCCTGAACATATAAAGGTTATGTGCAAATATATAGGCAATCAAAAACCCCGAAAAAGGCAAGTTAAGAGAGAACAATATCTTTCTTCAAGAACTATCTTGAGACCTACTGACACATTTTTAGTAATAGGTGAGAGAATCAACGCAAGTGGAAGAAAAAAGTTGCAAACCAAGATTCAGCAGATGGATTTTTCGCAAGTTGTTGAACTCTCCCAACTTCAGGAGCAGGAAGGTTGCGATGCTATAGACTTGAATTTTGGGATAGAAAAACTGTTAACTCACGATCATTTTAGACGAGCAATTGTAGAACTTGACAAAAGATCTTCACTCCCTGTTTCGTTCGATATACAGAATCTCCAGTTCCTCGAAAGTGCAATGAGAGAATATGCTGGAAGAGGGTTGATCAACTCAGCTTTTGCAAGAGAAGATCATCTCGAAGAACGAATAAGACTTTTAAAAAAATATGGCGGTATGTTGATTGTGCTTGCCATGGAAAAGCATGTACCTGAAACAGCTCAGCAGAGATTTAAAATCGCTATGAAAGCTGCTGAAATTCTGAAAGATCATGATGTTGATCTTGAGAGGGTCTATTTTGATCCACTGGTGCTACCTGCTGGCGCAAAAAATGATTATCACACAACTTTAAAAGCAATTGAACTCATGAACCGGGCTGGTTTGAAAACATCAATAGGTCTTTCAAACCTGAGTTTTGGGCTTGCTAACAGAGAGAGTGTCAATGCAGCTTTTCTCGCATTGTGTATCGAAAAAGGATTGAGTGCGGCTATATTGAATAGTGCGGAAGCAACAACAATGAATGTCCTGCGTGGCGCATTGCAACTTAAAGGAAAAGAGCCTGCAAAAACAGAGCAGGTGATAGAAGATGAACTGGTGAAGTTAATAGTGAGCGGGCAAAAAGAAAAATTGATGAATTTTGTGAAAGATTCGCTGAAAGAAAAAGAGCCTCTTTATATAAGTCAAAATATGCTTGCCAGGGCAATGGAGCAGATAGGGACTCTTTATTCCAGGGGTATTATTTACCTTCCTCATTTGATTCTGGCTTCTGAAACAGTTCAGCCAGCTTTTGATTATCTGAACAACCTTCTTGGCGAAGCTCAGACAAAGCTTGGCAAGGTATTGCTTGCTACTGTTCAGGGGGATATACACGATATTGGAAAAAGAATTGTGGCGACTGTTTTAAAGAGCGGTGGATTTGAAGTTTACGATGTTGGAAAAGATGTACCAGCTCAAAAGATCCTCTCAGAGTGCGAGCGTTTAAAACCTGATATAGTTGGCCTTTCTGCTATGATGACAACCACTGTTGGACAAGTAAAAGAGGTTTCTGATTTGCTCAAAAAGAACAACGTGCGCGTTGTAGTAATAGCTGGCGGTGCTTCAATGAATGAGCAACTTGCGAACCAATTTGGTGTATTGTATGCAAAAGATGCCCTCAAGGCACTGGAAATATGTAAAAAAATAGTTGGAAAGGAAAATGAAAGATGAAAAAAGTTGTACTCAAATTTGGTGGCTCAAGTTTGAAAAATAAAGATGATCTTTCGAAAATTTTCGAGGTTGTCAGGATGTACGACAGATCTTTTATTTTAGTGGTCTCTGCAGTTAATGGTGTGACAAATTCTTTAATCAGGGCGTTGAAAGTCATTAAAGACATAGATATCGATGAATTTCTTTTTGATTTATATTCGATTTATCAAAATTTTCTGGATAGAGAATATTCCGACTTAAAAGAAAGGGTTTATCAGATAAGAGATCTGCTGATGGGAGCAAAATTAATTGGGCGAGTACCAGATTTTGTTTACGACCATGTCGTCAGTCATGGGGAAAGGTGTTCTTCTCTGCTCCTGAGCCATTATTTTAATGATCACGGGCTTCAATGTGAGGAAGCCTTACCAGAGCAATTTGGATTGCTAACAGATGGAAGATTTAAGAGCGCGTCGATTGATTTATATACCAGTGAGAAAAATCTAAAAGATTTTTTTAAGGACAACAAGAATTATATAGTTCCAGGTTTTTATGGCATTTATGAAGGAGAAATTACGATTCTTGGCCGCGGGGGAAGTGATTATTCAGCAACTTCCATAGCTTACTGTATAGATGCAGAAAGGGTTGATTTATACAAAGATGTTTCTGGATTCATGACGTGTGATCCAAAATGTGTTGATGGGGTTCGGCCGGTGAGCAGGCTTACCTATGATGAGGCAGCAGAATTATCTTATTTTGGTGCTAAAATACTTCATCATTCTGCAGTTGATCCTGTTAAGAAAAAAAACATCCCACTTTACATTTACAATATAAATTCCTTCAGATCGATCGAAAATCCAGACACAGTAATATCATCCAGCGGATCAGTCACAGATGAAATAATTAAAAGTATATCTTTCACTGATGATATAGTGATCATTCAATTCAAAGGGCCCAATGTTGGGCGTGTTCCTGGTCTTCTTGGACAGATTGCCTCTAATTTTGGAAATGAAGGAATAAACATAAAATCTGTTGTGACTTCCCAGACGAGCATAAACGTTCTCATCTCTCATCAGGATATAGAAAAATGCCGCAAAATAACATCCAAGATGAAAATAAGCGAAGTTGAAAATATATGCTATAAAGAAAAGATTTCTCTTATTGCAGCAGTTGGCGACGGGATTCTAAAAAAGCATGGCGTTGCTGCGAGGATTTTCTCTGCTGTCTCCAAGCAATGCATAAATGTGCAAATGATATCTGCGGGTGCCTCAGACGTAACTATCTATTTTCTGGTAGACACCAGAGATAGAGACAATGCTTTAAGGGCTATTCATAAGGAATTTTTTGGAGGTGAGAGATGTGAAAACAATTGAGCAAATTAATGAGAAGATCAAGCGTGGAGAAGCAGTTGTTATGACAGCTGAAGAAGTAGTTCAGCTTGCCAGAGAATCATCCGTAAAAGAAGTGGCAAAAAAAGTCGATGTCGTGACCACGGCGACTTTCGCACCGATGTGTTCAAGTGGAGCTTTTATAAATTTCGGGCACACAATGCCACCTATGCGCATGGAAAAAATCCAATTATCTGGTGTTGATGTTTACGGAGGTCTGGCCGCGGTAGATGGATATGTAGGAGCTACTCAGGAATCTCAGGAAGATAAAACATTTGGTGGTGCCCACATAATAGAAGCCTTGATTAAAGGGAAAAATTTGCAACTGAAAACTTCTGGAAAAGGCACAGATTGTTACCCAAGAAAACAATTTGAGGGTTATATAAACAAGGAGGTTATAAATGATTTCTTCCTTTTTAATCCGAGAAATGCTTATCAAAATTACGCTGCTGCGACGAACAGCTCTGATTTAACTATATATACCTATATGGGAAAGTTGCTTCCAAATTTTGGGAATGTGACTTACTCAACATCAGGAGAATTAAGTCCTCTGCTGAAAGATCCAAATATGTACACAATAGGTTTAGGAACAAGAATCTTTTTATGCGGTACAGATGGCTATGTAATATGGCCAGGTACTCAGTTTAGAAATGATGTTGAGACTAACAGATATGGAGTACCAATTAGTGCAGCAAGAACTATTTCTGTAATTGGGGATGCCAAGAAAATGAATCATAGATACATAAAGGCTGCATATTTCAAAGGTTATGGTGTGACTCTGTTTGTAGGGATAGGAGTACCAATTCCAATTTTGAATGAGGAAATAGCCTTTTTTGCTTCGCTCGGAAACGAACAAATAGAGACAGAAGTGAAAGATTATGGAAAAGAAGGCAGGCCAACCCTCATGCGTGTTAATTATGCTCAGCTCAGAAGTGGCTATATAGAAATTGGAGGAAAAAAAGTGAAAACATCATCCATATCAAGCTTGAGCATGGCCCGCGAAATAGCAGCTGTATTGAAAACATGGATTGAAAGTGGCACTTTTTTGATAACCAGTCCTGTTCAATTGTTCAACGAAGAGAGATCTATTAAAAGCCTTAAGGAAGTTTCTGCCAAGATTGAGAAAGAAGATAAACCAGAATGTGTTGACTGTGGTGCATGCGTGAGTTTATGCCCTTTCGACGCACTTTTGCTTGTAGATGGAAAGTTCACTTTCCTCAGGGAGAAATGTACCATGTGTTTACAGTGCTCTGATGCATGCCCGGTGGGAGTGAAATTACCTCCAGATGAATAGATTTTATAGAAGCTGGCATTCAAAAAGATTCAAAAGTTTCACGGTTGTTTACAGGGAGTCCGATTTATGGATTGGTGTTAATGTATATGACGAAAATATGAAAAACGGCGTTTATCAATCACTCATTGAGATACACTCTCAGATCAGAGAATGTATTTCGAGGTATCCAAAATTTTTAGTTTCCTTCAAGCCAGTAGATATAAGTAGTGAATCAGGTGTTATAAAAAGAATGCTTTCAGCATCAAAACTTGCCGGGGTGGGTCCTATGGCTTCTATTGCAGGAGCGATTGCTGATGAAATTGGAGATTTGTTGATAGAAAGATATGGCTGCAAGGAAGTTTTAATCGAAAACGGGGGAGATATATTTGTAAAAAATATTGAGCCGGTAGTGGTATCTGTATATGCTGGAAATTCAGTTCTGTCTGGCAAAATTGGGCTTGAGATTCCACCGGGGCGATGGGGGATATGTACCTCTTCAGGCACTGTTGGACATTCAATAAGTTTTGGCAACGCTGATTCAGTGACAGTTGTTTCGGAAACGGCAGCTGTTGCCGATGCTTTTGCAACATCGTATTGTAACAGAGTAAAAAGGGAAGAAGATATTGGCAATCTTCTGAACGAGGCTCTAAATGAATATGTATTGACTGTTCTGGTTATTTATGGGGATAAATTCGGTCTAATAGGAAAACATGAGCTTAGATTGATTGAGCGGGAAAAGGATGGTGTTCATGAAAGTGATTGATTGTGTGAAAAAAGGTCAGATACTCTCAATAGAAATCTTGCCGCCAAACAGAGGACAGAATATAGAAGAAATATACGCTGTTTTGGATGAATTGATGAACTTTCCAATATCATTTATCAATGTTACAAAACATGCTCCGGAGATGACATATTTGGAGCTCGAAGATGGGATTGTAAAGGTTCCCAAAGTAAAACGCCCGGGAACCGTGGGAATGACCGCCGCACTGATGAACAGGTACAATATTGATGTTGTTCCACATGTTTTGTGCTTTGGGATGAACAAATACCAGATAGAGGATATGTTGATAGACCTCCACTTGATAGGCGTTCGAAATTTATTTGTCATTAGAGGCGAGTACGAGAATCAAACGATAGAGGAAAAAGATAGCTACTCGCATGCCTCAGATTTGGTGAAGCAGATTTCAAATATGAATATGGGAGAATATCTTTATCCATGCGAAAATGCGAAACCAACAGATTTTTGCATAGGTGTTGCGGGTTATCCTGAAAAGCATTTTGAAGCACCAAATATAGAAGAAGATATGAGGTATTTAAAGAAAAAGATCGAATCTGGTGCCGATTATGTAATCACACAGATGATTTTTGATTTTGATGTTTACAAAAAATTTGTGGAGCGTGCACGGCAGCTTTCAATAAATGTCCCTATTATTCCTGGGGTAAAACCCGTTGTAAGCTTGAAATCTATTTACACTATACCAAGAAAATTTTTCGTTAATATACCAGAATCCTTTGTTAAGCAGATGCAAGAAGCAAAGACACATAGAGAAGAATTTCAGATTGGAACAAAGTATATGGCAAAACTGGTTGAGAAGCTTTTGAGTTCCGGAGCTCCAGGTGTGCATGTTTTTACAATGGGAAAAGGGCAATCCACAAAAGCCTTGCTCGAGGCTGTTTTCAATAGATAAAGGAGGAGAATGGTATGAAGGTAGCTATTCTTGGTGCAACAGGGCTTGTTGGACAGAGATTTGTTCAATTGCTTTCAAATCATCCATTTTTTGAGATAACAGCTCTGGCAGCTTCTGATAATTCTGCGGGAAAAAAGTACAGAGAAGCAGTTCAATGGCGCTTGAATGTTCCTGTAGCCGAAAAAGCAGGAGATATGGTTTTAAAAAAATGCACACCTGATATAGATTGTGATTATGTGTTTTCTGCTTTGCCTTCAGATGTTGCAGGCGAAATTGAGGAGGAATTTGCAAACGCAGGATACATTGTTTTCTCAAATGCCGCAAGCCATAGAATGGACGAGGATGTACCTCTAATTATCCCTGAAGTTAATCTGGATCATTTGAAAATAACCGAAACTCAAAAGAGAAAAGGAAAAATAATCACCAACCCTAATTGCTCAACGATAGGTTTTACAATGGTTCTTAAACCCATAATGGATAGATTCGGTATAGAAGAGGCAAATGTTGTCACAATGCAGGCTATCTCTGGCGCGGGATATCCCGGTGTACCATCTATGGATATAATTGACAATGTTGTGCCGTTCATAAAAAATGAGGAAGAAAAAATCATGACCGAATCAAAAAAAATACTTGGCAGATTGAAAGATGGAAAAATATACCCGGCGAATCTCGATATTTTCGCACAGTGCAACAGGGTAGCCGTTGTTGACGGTCATATGCTATCTATAACTATCAAAACTCAGGAAAAGGCCACTTTAAGTGAAATTGTGAGAGCTTTTGAAGATTTTCAACCACTTAAAGGAATGTATCTTCCAACCGCACCTGAAAAACCTGTTTTTTATTTGACAGGAGTTGATTCTCCGCAGCCGAAGTTTCACAGAGATCTTGGTGGTGGAATGAGTGTCAGTGTTGGCAGGTTGAAACAGTATTCGAACAAACAGTTTGGGTTCGTTGCTCTTGTTCATAATACAATCAGAGGGGCTGCCGGGTGTGCAGTTCTCAATGCAGAGATTTATAATATTTTCAGGGGATAATCTGAGTGTCAATTACCCACCGCTTGTAAAAGCGGGAGCTTGAAAAAACCCTGATTGACTACCCTCAGCCAGGGGAAGTTGATCTTCCTATCGGGCTACGTTAGACAGTTGCACCCTATGATGCTGCTCAAGTTCCAGGCACTGTCGTACAGGTCTAAACAGTCCTGAGGGGTAGGGACAGTGATCTGCACATAACAAGCCTGTCTAACATTGGGGATGAGCACCTTACAGGGATAATCCCTTTATCGTCAAAAGACGATTGGAGTGATTGTGTGGTTTATGTAATTTCATTGGAAAGGAGGGAGCAGCGCATTCCTTTCCATTTTAAAGAAGATGGAGTCTCCTGCGCTGGTTTATGATGAAATTTGTTGTGTATGTATTGGTATCAACAGTTTTTCTCATCAGTTCAATGATTATAATTGATTCCACGATGAACCATGCAAAAGCTGTATGCGAAGAGATTGAAAACGACATAGATTTTTTCATGACGGTAGACTTTCTCAGGATCGACTTCTGGTCTAAATCGGTTTCGTCAGCAGCTGTTATGGAAAACAAGCTGGCTTTTGAAGAGATAGTGGATGATAAGATGAAAGTTGTTAATTATTTGGTTCAATACGACAGAGAAGAGAAACTCTACAATTTGAAACGTGTTGCGCACGATGGAGTGAATGTAGTATACAGATCTCAAACACCTATTTATTTCAAGAGGTCTTCAGACGATGTTTGGACTTTATGTATTGAAAAATTCGAATTTGATATGATTGCATCAACTCCCTCAGAGCTTCGAGGATCTTATAGAATACCGTATATGTTAAATCCTAAATTGCTGTATGTGAGGGAAAAGTGATTACTTTTCTTCTATTTTTGGTTTTTCGAGAAGTTTGAATTTTCTCTTCAATTCTTTTATGTTCATTTCTTTGAGAACAAGGCTTCCAAGAAAATATTGAAAAGGTAGCCATGTCACATGGCCGGTTGGGATAATGTATTTTTTCGGTTTTCCAAGCGCCTGCCATAAGATTTTCCTTGTTTCTTTGGGAAGAGCACGGTCAAAAAGGGCTTCTATGAAAACCATTTTTTGAGGTTGAGTGTACTTGGCGTATGCGACAGGGTCGATTTTTAATAAAGGATGGATGTCTGATTGGAGCATCTGCTGAATGCTTGAAAAAGATGAAAGCCTGTCGATATCTTTTTTAAAGTTTTCTATCAATGATTTTTCGTCATCCATTCTATTTTCTTTGCCCAGACCACGGGCTATATCCCTTCTAAAGTAAGCTAAGGTTGGTGACTTCCACATAAGTGTGGCAACATCTCCACCTGAGGTTATGACAATTGTCCTGTCAAAATCCTCACTCAGGGCGGTTAAAATTACTGAAATCATTCCCCCCAGGCAATAACCAACCAAACAATTGTTGTTATGCCACCAGTTGTTTTCTTTGGCAAGATCGAGTACAGTGAGAGCATCTACTACAGCGTGTTCCCAGAAACGTGTCATTTTCTCGATGTCAGCCGAAAAATAATCTCTACCACTTACGGAACCGTTTGCCGTACGTGTGAAATTCCCCGGAAGTATCGGAACAAAAGTTGTTACTCCAGCACTTGCAATATGTATTGCCATCCACAGCAAAAAGGGTATATTTATGGTTCCAAGGCCATGAAGGAGCATCAAAGAGCCGACGGGTTTTTCTTTCGGTTCAAATTGGTAAACTTCGACAGTTTCGGTGCCCGGAAAAGGTTTTTCGTACAGCGTGGGGAATTTCATAACAGATGCCCTGAAATTTTTCCCTTTCATTATGTATCCACTCGAAAATGATGGTATTTTTCTGCTGTATTCAAAGCTCACCATAAGAATAATCATCTCCAAGTTTTTCCGAAAGTTTTTCGAGCGAAGATCTGTCAAGTATTTTTATTTTCCTGCCATTTTGAATAAGAATACCTTCTCTCTCAAACTGCATAAACACTCTCGAGACAGATGGTCGTGGAACAGCAAAAAATCTGGCTAATTCTTCCTTGCTAACAGGCAAAATAAATTCATCTTCTTTTGCGTGTTGAACAATGTATTTTGCGATTCTGCTTCGCAGAGTTCCAAAAGTTAATTCGTGAAGTTTTTTTGCCAGAAAGAGTAGTCTATCTCCCATATCGCAAAGAAGGTTTTTCAAAAATTTCTCGTTTCTCTGACAATAATCGAGTATTTTATCTTTTCTGATAAACAAAATCCTGCAATCTGTCCTTGCAACTATGTCTACAGGAAGGACGGCATCAGTTGAAAAAAGTACAGCAGAAGCAAGAACGTCTGGAGATTTGATGGCCTCAAGTTGTAATATCTTTCCTTCTTTATCTTCCATGTAAGTAACCACTTCTCCTGAAAGAAGAAGCATCAGATAATCGCATGTTTCTGTTGCATGAGCTACGTATTCGTCCCTGGCGAATTTTTGCAAAACCGGCCGGGACCTCTTAAAAAGGTCTTCAATTTCACCTATAGTCAAACCTTTGAACAATTTTGTCTTTGCCAGAGCCTCAATTAATTGATTCATTCTGTATCATATGTTACCGCAAAAACGAATATATATTTATATTCTTCTTAAAGAGGTGATTTCTTGAGGGATAAGAAACAAATTGTCGAAAAACTCATTTTAAAAATATATCAAAATCCAAAAAAAGAGATTCTTATCAGGCATCAACTCAACAAGATTTTTCGTGAGCTCACGCCTCTCGATGTTCTTCAAATAGAGAAAGATCTTATTTCAATGAATTTGCCAAAAGGTGTTGTAGAGCTTCTCTGTGATGTAAAATTAATGAAATTGCTTTCAATCAAAAAACGCTGAAAATATTGATTTTGGATGAAAGAAGTTCTCATACAGTTAATTTCTGTGATAGAATCACTTTGAGGTGTTCGAGATTGTCTCTCTTAGACATGATAAAAAGATTTTTAGAGCTTTCTATAACAGGTTTTATAGCTGTTATTATGGCAATTACACCAAGAGAGTATATAAAGGCCAGGTTAGCATTAATGTTTGGAGATCAAACTCCAAAAAAAGTTGGTCGTGTTTCTTTGAATCCATTTGTTCACCTCGATCCTATAGGTACTGTTACTTTTATTTTTCTTGATTTTGGCTGGTCCAGGCCAGTGCCAATCAGACCTTGGAATTTGAGAGGAAAGAAAAAAACATTTCTTTTTGTTTCTCTAAGCGGTCCTGCAGTTGGTGTGTTGTGTTTTGTAATATATGGTTATCTTGCAAACGCTGCTGCAGTTGAGAACAAATATGTCTTTGAAACACTTTATAAAGCTGCAAAGTTTAGTCTTACTTATTCATTGTTTTCACTTTTTCCTATACCGCCACTCGATGGTTCAAAGGTTCTCGGAGCACTTCTTCCTGAAAATTACACAGAATGGTATCTAAAATACGAAGTTTATGGTGTCCTGTTTATGCTTGCCTTACTTGTTTTATGGATTATGCCACTTGTAATGAATCCTTTTGTGGATTTTATAGACAAGTTGACGAATCTTGTGACCAGTTGAAAGGAGCATAAAAATGCTGGTGATCAGATACCCTGCATCTTTGAATGTTATCAGGAAGCTCAAAACATCTGACATAGTTAAATATACCGGGAAATTGACAGTTCTGAGCAGGCAGGCACTTGAAAGGATTATATTTTATGAAAGGGCTGAAGGGTTGATCCCCGATTTTATGAATGGTGAATTGATCTGTTTTGGCAGCATTAAGGAAGGTTTTTTGAATATACTATCCGCCAGGGATTTTGAAGATTTATTTGAAAAAATTTTTCTCTTTGGGTCTGTCGGGATTATTTCCAAAGCTAATTCGGCTAATCCTTTTTATTTCAAGAGATACGGGAGAGTTATGTTTACCGCTATGGAAAAACCTGTTGCAAAATCTTTTAAAATACTTGCCTATTCAGATTTGAAAAGTAATGCCGTTATGGAGGTTGAAGTTGAAGATTTACTTATGCGGGTTACTATAGATTCGAGAGGAACTACAAAGCATGTTGAGGTAGAATGAAAGGTAGCTATATTTTGCTTATTGAAGTTGATTAGTCAATTGAGCTAATTGTTCGTAAAAACAAATGGTTCCTCAGAGAAGGTATCTACGTCTATGTCGGATCAGCTATGAATGGTATTTGGCAAAGAGTTTCCAGGCATTTACGAAAAAACAAGAAAAAGCACTGGCATATAGATTATCTTCTGAAATTCGCGAAAATCAAAGCCGTTGTAATGTATCCGGGAAAACGAGAAGAGGAACTTTCCAGAACTTTGAGCAAGTATTTTGAAGGTGTTCAAGGATTCGGAGCGACTGATCTGAGATTAAAATCGAATTTATACAGAGTGGAAAACATAGACAGTTTTTTTGGTATAGCCAAGGGATTTCTAAATCAAGATGATTGAAGTTTCAAAATCTTTTTTTCAATCTCTATAAAGCCGGGATTGAACATACCTTTCTGACTTTGTTCTATCTTTATTTCATCCACAATTGTAGCTGGTTGGCCTGCTAAAACGTATATCTTTTCAGCTATACTTACTGCTTCTCTTACATCGTGAGTGACAAGTACAGTACTGATATTAAGTTTTTTGATAATATTAGAAAAATCTTCTATAAGCTTTGTTTTTGTGAGTAAATCAAGACTCTGAAACGGCTCATCAAGGAGCAACAGTTCTGGTTTTATGCTTATAGCACGCGCAAAGTTAACCCTCTGCTTCATACCGCCGCTTAATTTGGTTGGTCTGTAATTGTGGAAAGACTCCAAGCCAACTAATTTTAAGGCGCTCAAAGCTGTTTTTTTCTCATTACAGACGAAAAGTAAATTGTCAAGCACAGTATACCATGGTATCAGCCTGTCTTCCTGGAAAACGTAACCAATCCTGTTTGTGGATTTTTTAATTTCCCCGGATGATGGCATATCAAGCGAAGCAATGATTCTTAGCAGTGTGGTTTTTCCACAACCAGATTTTCCAACTATCGCAATTGATTCTCCTTCGTAAAAAGTCAGGTTTATATTTTTTAAAACCCGTAGTTTTCCAAAATCTTTTGAAACGCTTTTAAGCTCAAACAGCTTTTTCACCAAAGAATCGCTCCCAGATATTGTAAAATATTATTTCCAGCAACAGACCGAAAAATATCGCACTTACAGTATGGGCAAAAACCTTCGGTGTATCCACATAAAATTTTGCCTGGAAGATTTGAAGTCCAAGTCCGCTATCGCCTATGAGATATTCGGAAACGATAGCAGCTTTCCACATTGTTCCTATGCTTATATTTATAGCTGAAAGCAGAAATGGCAGAACGGAGCCGGCGTATATATATTTAAACATCTTTGGCCGTGGGACATTGTAAACTTTGGCCATTTCGATTAATTTGATATCCACTGATCTCACACCTTCAGCCACGTTGAAAATTACAACTGGCAAAAGTGTCATGAATACGATAAAAACCACACCTTTCCATCCTATGCCCCACAACAATATTACCGTGCTGAGCCAAGAAACAACAGGAACAGATCGGAGCACCATTAAAACAGGGCGTAACAGTTCAAACAGCGCCTGAAAAATTCCCACAAAGAAACCAGTAATCAAACCTATCAGCAAAGCGAGGAACAGCCCCAGAAAAGCTTTGTAGAAAGTTTGAAGTAATTGTATAAAAAGCTTTCCGCTTTTTATGAGTTCAATGATTTCTTCAAAAACATCAGCTGGTGCAGGAAACACCAGCGATGATTTAAAAAGAAAAGAAACTGCCTGCCATATGAAAATCAAGAGAATGAATCCAATGAGAAGCCACTTAAAACGCGAAGAATTCATCATCAGGTATCTCAGGTATTGCAACTGGTTCTATCTGATTCACAATTTTCAGATATTCTATAATCTCTTTCTTTGATTCTTTTGCTGTTTTATATTCATAAATGGTTCTTCCAAGTGATTCTTCAATTACCAGCGGGTTGATATTTCCAAGATATTTTGACGAAAGCTGTATGACCTCCTGTTTATTATTCATGGCATATTCTATAGATTTTTTTACATTCATAAGCACCTTTAATATTTCGCCGCTGTTTTTGAGTAAATCTCCTCTCACAAAAATACCTGTTATGGGGACTCTGGGTGGAAGTTGAGTGATTTCTGCCCATATTTCCTGCATATCAAATACGATTGAAGCTGATGCATTTCGGATAGCCAGAGTTACAAATGGTTCAGGAAGGACCGATATTTTGACTTTTCCTGCACTCATTAATGCGACTATTTCGTTTTGCGCTGCATATTGGATCTTTACATTCTGCAAACCATGTTTTTCAATCAAAAGCCTTGTCAAAACGTCCCCTGTTTGCCCTTTTCCTTGTGGAGTATAGATTTCTTTTCCATTAAGATCTTCTATGGAATTTATCTGTACATCCTTAGCAACCATATAAAATCCGCTCCAGAGGGTCACAGCTGCTAATCTCAAGTCTACTCCTTTCAGATAAAGTGATGTCCCTATCGAAACAGGTAAAATCACCATATCAGCTGTTTTAGCCGTTATTTGAGCATTAACCTGGTCAAGAGTTCGCCAAAAATCTATTTTTATAGAATCTTCGGTAGCTATTCTGTTTTCAATGAGAGCGGCTACGCTTATGACAGTAGGCCCGGATGGTACAAGTAATGTAACAGAAAAACTTGCTGTGAAAACCAATGTCAGCAACGCCAATAAAAACACTTTTTTCATATTATCGCCTCCCGTATTTATTATAAAACAAAGCGGCGGGCAAAACCCGCCGCAGATTCAATATAAAATAATTCAAGCCATGGCTTTCTCGTGTATTTTGGATTTTTTCGATCTGTCTACGTATGTCGTATGCAGCAGTTCGTGAGACACATGGCTGAGTGGATGTTCCAGAAATTCTTCGTAAAGTTTCTTTATAGAAGGATTTTCGTGAGATTTTCTTATCGTGCTTCTTTCGTCAATGGTGTAGATACCTTCCATTCTTCTTGTCAAAACATTTTTATCAAGGCTCTTAGGCTGTCCTCCACCACCTATACAGCCAGCTGGGCAAGCCATTATTTCAACAAAATCGTAGTACACTTCTCCGGAAGTAATTTTATCGAGCAACTTGCGAACATTCGCACCACCGTGGGCAACAGCAACTTTTAATTGCTTGCCATCGAAATCTATAGTGGCTTCTTTTATGCCATCAAAACCTCTAACATTTGTGAATTCAACTTTTGGAAGAGGTTTGCCCAATCCCAGCTCATAGGCCGTTCTCAGAGCGGCTTCCATAACACCACCAGTTACACCGAAAATCGCAGCAGCTCCAGTAGATTCTCCAAGCGGACTATCATATTCTTCGTCTGGCAAAGAGGCATAAGGTATTTTCTTCATTTTGATTAACTTTCCAAGTTCTCTTGTTGTCAGGACTATATCGACGCCAGGCATACCATTCACCATGTGTTGTGGTCTGATGATATCATCTTTTTTCGCCGTGCACGGCATAATGGAAACTACCAGAATATTTTCTGGATCAATACCTTTTTTCTTTGCAAAATATGTTTTCACAAGTGGACCAAGCATCTGGTGTGGTGATTTGGCAGAGGATAGATTTTTAAGAAATTGGGGATAGAGCTTTTCTGCCATATTCACCCACGCAGGGCAGCAAGAGGTGAACATTGGGAACGGTCCCCCATTTTTAAGCCTTTCAAGAAACTCTGACCCTTCCTCCATTATTGTTAGGTCCGCTGCAAAATTTGTATCAAAAACATAGTCAAATCCAAGTTTTCTCAAAGCTGCAACCATCTTTCCTGTTGAGATACTTCCCGGTTCAAGTCCGAACTCTTCACCAAGTGCGACTCTTGTAGCTGGAGCTGTTTGAACAACAAGAACTTTATCGTGCCTTTCCAATTCTTCAAGTACTTTTCTCACATTGCTGTTTTCTGTAATTGCCCCAACCGGGCAGAAAGCCGAACACTGTCCACATGCAATACAATCTGTTTCATAAACGGGCATCTCAAAAGCAGTTTGAGGAAGCGTCTCAAAACCTCTATCTACCATTGAGTAAATATCCATTCCCTGAAGTTCAGAACAAGCTCTTACGCATCTACCACAGACAACACATTTTTCAAGATCTCTTATTATTGATGGGGAACTGTCATCATAGACGGTACTTGTTTTTTCTTCGCTTGGAAAAAGATCCTGAATATCATAGCGATAAATGAGGTCCTGAAACTCACAGCGACCATTTACTTCACATGTCATGCAGTCTTTTGGATGTCTTGAGAGAAGAAGAGCCAGATTGAACTTCACAGCCTTTTCCACTCTGTCTGTCTTTGTTTTAATTTTCATACCATCTTGAACTTTTGTAGCACAGGCCGGTTGAAGGTTTCTCGCCCCTTCAACCTCTATGACGCAAACCCTGCATGCGCCAGTCGGTTCAAGTCTTGGATGATTACAAAGTGTTGGAATATAAACACCTGCGAGGTTACAAGCTTCCAGAATTGTTGCACCTGATGGAACCTGGTGTTGCTTTCCGTTGATCTCTACTAACACGCTTGCCACTGTGAACCCTCCTCGCGAACAGTCTTGTTAAAGTATTCACATAAAGTATAACACAAAAAGGCATCCAGCGGATGCCTTTTTATTTAACAGCCTCTTTTTGAAGTTGTTCTTTTGCAATTTTGACATATTCACTAAACGCCGGTGGGTCATTTATCGCAAGTTCGGCGAGCATTTTTCTATTGACCGAAATATTTGCAAGTTTCAGTCCATGCATCAACTGGCTGTATTTTAAACCATTCTGTCTTGCTGCTATATTAATTCTTGTAATCCACAAACTCCTGAAATCACGTTTCTTCAGCTTTCTACCGGCGTACGCATACCATTTTGCTCTGTAATAATGTTGTTTAGCCAGTCTGTATCTTCTTTTTATAGCACCCCTGTAACCTTTTGCAGATTTTAAAAATTTCTCTCTTCTTTTCTTTCTCGCATGCACTGATCTTTTGATTCGCATGGTTTGCTTCCTCCTCTCACTTTACGCCAAGAAGCCTTTTTACTCTCTTTTCGTCACCTTTTGCCAGAGCATCTTTCTTTCTGAGCACTCTCAGGGCTGAACGTCTTCTCTTACCCGTGGTATGTCTCGTGCGAGCATGGTTAAACATGACTTTGCCGCTTTTTGTGATCTTAAACCTTTTTGATGCTGTTTTGCTGACTTTCATCTTACACTTTGCCATGTTTTTTGACCTCCCTCAATTCTTTGGTTTGAGTTGCATCCACATGTCCCGACCTTCAAGTTTGGCATCTGTTTCAACAGCAGCAATATCGCTGACATCATTTGCTATTCTCTCGAGAATCTGCTTACCCTTTTCTGTAAAGGTAATTTCCCTTCCCCTGAACATGATTGTAACCTTTACCTTATCACCGTTTCCAAGAAATCTTCTTATGTGCTTTAGTTTTGTTTGGTAATCGTGCTCGTCGATTTTCAGCCTGAATTTCATCTGCTTGATTTCCTGCTGTTTCTGCTTTTTTCTTGCTTCTTTCTGTCTTTTGGAAATCTGGTACATATACTTGCCGAAATCCATGATTTTCACGACGGGTGGATCACCATTTGGGGAAACAAGAACCAGATCTAGTCCTTTTCTTCTTGCAATCTCCAGAGCCTCTCTGGAAGACATTATGCCAAGTTGTTTTCCATCAGAATCAATTACTCGAACTTTTGAAAATCTGATCTGTTCATTCTTCAACAATACCTGTTCTTTATCTATGATCTCTACCTCCTTATTAAAAAAATATGCGGGCAAACGCCCGCCTCCCATTACGGCCTGATTTTTTTTAAACCCCTTCGACTCTGTCTCGGGGTGGGAAGCAAGGCTTCCTCTTGCTCTGGTGGGCCGTGCAGGATTCGAACCTGCGACCCCCTGATTAAGAGTCAGGTGCTCTACCAGCTGAGCTAACGGCCCATTTCCCTGGTGCCCCTGGGAGGAATCGAACCTCCATTTGCGGATTAGGAATCCGCCGTTCTATCCTTTGAACTACAGGGGCACCGCTTTTTCATTTTATCATTTTACAAAATAGCTGTCAACAGATTAGACTTTCCCCAACATACGCATGCGTTCTACCCGGGTATTTTTTCCATAATATAATATACGATTGTGAAAAATTCACAAATGGAGGATATCTCGAACTTTCTGAGAGTTTCAAACAAAACAGGCGAATGTTTTCTTGAAAAAATATTCTTTTTTGCGGTTTTAACTTAATGGTTACCTTATAGCATCTGAATTGTAAATCTTGAATTCAATCAATTGTATGAGATAGAAACTGCTTGGCCATGATTTTGTCCTGTTCTATAAATTCTGCGTAAAATTTCACTCTTTCTAGAAAATCTTTTTCATTTATCAACCCTCTGCTTGTATAAACACTGGTCAATTTTGTGGGAATTTTCAGGTCTGAAAATCTAAAGCCCATTTTTTCTTTCAAAAGGTATTTCATACCATGTACAATTTTCGAAATTTTTATCAATTTATTAGCATCTACATCGTATCCAAGAATTTTTAAGCCTTTTTCTATAACAGGCATGTTGTACGTCCCTCGAGCGAAGAGGCATGTTACAAGGCAATTAGTAAGGTTCCTGATAAGGGATTCTTCGTACATGAGTTTTGTTTCTTTCGAAGGGTCGTTTTGCCTTCCTAAAAATTTTTGATCTATACTGTATCCGGCGCAATCTAAATGAGAATGTCTTACACCAACTGAGTATCCGACAAAAGCATTTATGCCTGTCATATAACCAGGAGCTTCGTTTTTATTAAAATGAATAGCAAAATCTTCTCCCCCATATTTTTTGGCGCAATAATATACTCCTTTTTCAAGATCTTTGTAAAATTCATTTGATTCATCAGATATGTTCTGCAGAACTTTCAGATATGTATTGCTGTCGCCAAAGCTTAGAACAATCCCATTGGTATGTGCAAGGTTGATTATCCCTTTTTGAAAAGCTTCAGTCGCCCATGCCAGAGTGACGCCTATACTTATCGCATCCCAGCCCTGTTTTTCTATGAACTGAAGAAGTTTTAAGATGTCCTCCGCTTTTGATATGCTTAGATTGGATCCTATCGAATAAATAAGTTCATGGTCGTATGACACTTTTATAGTTTTGTACATATGTGGATCTGCGAAGAGTTCTCTCAATGTTGCAACGTGGATACATCCAATTGGACAATGTGTACAGGATATCTGCTGTACTAAAAAATTATCGGCAAAGTTCTGACCACTTATTTCTCCAGCACTTTCAAAAAAGCCCTGCGAAAAGTTTCGTGTTGGCAACCCGTGGATCTCTGACAAAGGAATGACATTTGCAGCTGTGCCAAGGTCTCTATATTTGTAAGTTGTTTCAGAATAAGCGAGTGTCTTGAAAAGTTCATTGTAAAGAGATTGATATTCTTTTTTATCTTCAATATGAAAATATCTATTTCCGGATATAACGATAGCCTTGAGATTTTTAGACCCCATCACTGCTCCAAGTCCAAGTCTACCAAAGTGCCTTGAACTGTCTACTGTAACACAGGCTATGGGTGATAATCTTTCTCCAGCAGGTCCTATTCGAATTATGCTTTTTTTGCCTTTTCTTGTATCTTCTTTTTCGCGAAGAATTCTTTCTGTTGAAAGGGCGCTCCTACCCCAGAGTGATTTACAACTAACTATCTCAACACGTTCGTTGTCTACTGATAAATATGCGGGTTTTTCAGATTTGCCCGTTATTTTCAAGACATGGAATCCTGATGCATACATTGCCATGGAAAGTCTTCCACCGGCGTGGGACTCTCCTAAATCTCCAGTAAGTGGCGATTTGAATAAAGCAACAGTCTTTGAAGCACTTGGGAACCAGTTGTTGAAAGGACCTATCCCCAGAAAAATCGGGGCTGACGGAGAAAGTGGGTCGAGTTTTTCGTCGAATTCAGAAAGGGCAAGATAAGTTAACACGCCCGTTCCGCCTATGAATTTTGCAAACAGATCAGATATATCTTTCACTTTAGCCTTACCTGTGCAGAGGTCTATCTCAAGCATTTTGTACATTTGTTACCACCTCTTGCATATCTAAAACGTTTGTCGGGCAATACATAACACATACCCCACAGTGATAACAGGGTAACGGCATCTGGGTTTCATCATCCCACTGAAGAGCACCCGCACTGCAAGCTTTAACACATCTCATACAGTGAGTACATTTTTTTCGGTCTAATTCAACGCCATATCCTTTTTTTGATAGCTTCAGCGCTCCGGTCGGGCAAATTTCAGCACATTCTGGCTCGAGGCATGCCTGGCATATTCGAACTGAAAAAGCACCTTCAACACCCGGGTAATTTTTCACCCTCATAGCAGATTTTTCTATGCCAATTATGTTATGCCATGCCCTGCTACATGCATACATACATGAATAACACCCTATACATCGTTCTCTATCTTTGACAACAAGTTTTTTACCCACGTGACTCCCTCCAGATATCAGGAAGAGTATATCATTGATTGCCCATTAGCAGGGAATTTTCTGTATCAACTATTCCAAGGTCTGAAAATTTAAATTCTGGGCTGACTGTCAGAGCAAGGATTGTCAGAAAAAGAATGGGATTCTTGTGCTTAACACCGTTTTTTCTGAGGGATTTTTCAATGTCATCAAGTTTGCCAGCCACTTTTTCAACTTCATTTGAGGTTATGACCCCGCCGATTTCGAGTGGAAGTTTTAACAGGTTTTCTCCATCAAAAAACACCATGCCACCTTTCATATCAAGTAATTCTTCTGTGGCTTTTTTCAAGTGGTCAATTGATTTTCCCACAGCTACTATGTTGTGAGAATCATGCGCAAAACTGGAAACAATGGCTCCTTTGGTTAACCCAAAACCTTTCAGCAATCCGACGTGACCTTTTAGAGATTCCTCTCTCCTTCTGAAAACACACACATTGACATAATCACCATCAGCTATACCATCTCTAACAGAAACTGTTTCGTTAATCAAGCCGGTCAGAGTGTTGAATTGATTCATAGTTACTACATTTAACTTTCTTTTCCCGTCTTTTACATTTGTCAGTTTAAAAGCATCTGTGGTAATGTTTTTAATCTTTATAGTTTCTGGTAAATTCGAAAATTGGGCTGGTTTGAAAACGAGCTCGGAGAGCTCGGTTCCTTCGCAATAAAAATTTTCCACTGAAAGCTCTGTAATATCTTTTGTTGTAAAAAATGTTGCGATTTTCCCGGGAGATATGGAGCCCATATCGCTTATTTTCATATATGTGGCTGGTCTTATTGTTGCAGATGCTATTGCATCTAACGGTTTCCAGCCGTTTTTGATCGCGAGGGAGACAATTTTGTTGAGATGCCCTTTCACAAGTCTTGTTGGAATAACGTCATCTGTGACCAGTAGAATACGTGATCTATCTGGAAAATTCATGATCGATTTGATGTTTTCTTCACTCAGGGATTTTTCCTGTATCATAACATGCATACCTTTCGAGAGTTGTTCGTTGATTTTATCTGGATTCGTCAGAGTGTGATCAGAGCCGATGCCTGCGGCTATATATTTTGATAGTTTTTCCCCCCTCAAAGTTGGGCTGTGTCCTTCTATTAACAATTTATTTTTTCTGGCAACTTCTATGATTTTCATCAGTTTTTCGTTTTCCTCGATAACGCCAAGATAATCCATAACTTCTCCCAAGGCAATTACCCGATCTAATTTTGACAGTTCTTCTACATCAACAGGATCAATTGACGAATTTGCTGTTTCGAGTTTTTTTCTTGTCACAGGGACACAACTTGGAATGGCGCAGTAAAACCGCAATGGTTGATTATTTCCATCCTGAATCATAAATTTCACACCGTCAGCACCAAAAACATTGGCTATCTCATGGGGATCGTGGAGAACAGCTGCTGTTCCATGTTTGAGAGCAGCCTTTGCAAAACTACTGCATGTTACCAAACTGCTTTCAACATGCATATGAGCATCTATGAAGCCGGGTACAACATACTTTTCTTTCAAATCAATTAGCTGGCAAGGTTCATTTGTTGTTACTTCCCCTTCTTCAACAAATTCAAATCTACCCTGGTTAACAGAGAACCATCCTTTAAAAATTACCTGTCTTATAACATCAACTATCAGGGCATTTTTAAAGATTTTTCTTTGCAAGTTTATCCTCCTCAATCAGTATATCTATTGCTTTTAATGCAACATCTATTGCCTTTTTTTCTGCTTTAGAGAAAAGTTTTTCTTTTTCCTCAAGTGGCGGCTGGGGATTCAACCATATATTAGAATCGGTTGCCAGAATTGCACCTACCCGAACATGTTTGATTGTACCAAGAATAAAAGCTATTGAGCATTCTTGCTCTGCAGCAACGATCCCGCTATCGGTTAAAAATTTGTTTAAGCCTTCATCCTGCACATAATAGGCGTCTCTCGTGTAAACAATACCACTGTAATATTTATAACCCAACGACTCCGCTGCTTTAATGAGAGAAGAAGTGACCTGCAAATCAGCTACAGCAGGGAAAGCTGAAGGTGCGTAAGCATGAGATGTTCCTTCTCCTCTGTAAGCGGCAGTAGCAATTACCAGAGAACCTATGGGCATGTAAGACTGTCTTGAGCCTGCAGAGCCAACTCTTATGAGAGTTTTTGCCCCAATTTTTATCAATTCCTCAATAGCTATGGAGGCAGATGGACCACCTATGCCTGTTGAGCAGACGCTTACTTTTACTCCTCTTAATTTACCAGTGTAGACATGATAGGCACGATTTTCAGATATTTTTCTAACATCTTCTAATCTTTCGGCTATTTTAGCAGCCCGCGATTCGTCCCCGGGTATAAGAACATACTCCCCCACATCGCCCGGTTTACATCTTATGTGTTTTTGCAGACTCATTCATCTTCCTCCTTCAATGCAATTAAATCTTCTGAGAGTATATGCAAGAAGACATTTTGGTTTTCAAAAAATTGCTCAGCCTGTGATGGCTCAATTTCGACTACAAATCTTTTTTCACCTATTTTCAAAATAATTGCAACACTATCACCCTGAAAAATTTTAGATATCACAGTTGCACTAAACCTGTTTTCGCCATCATCTTTCACCAGTTTTATTTTTTTGGGTCTGGAAAACAGAACAACTTTTTCTCCTAATTTCAAAGGTGTGATCATACGAGCTCTGATGATTCTGTTTTCAGTGATTATAAATGCGAAATTTTCGATTATTTGTTTTACAACACCTTTTATCAATTCCTGAAAACCCATGAATTTCGCAACAAATGCTGTTTCAGGATTGGCGAAAACATTTTCCGGGTTTCCTATTTGTTCGATTTTTCCGTTTTTCATCACTACTATTTGATCTGACAAAGCTACCGCCTCTGATTGGTCATGTGTAACATATACGGTGGTGATACCCAGTTTCTCTTGCAGTTGCTTTATTTCATTTCTCATTTCTAATCTGAGATTTGCATCCAGGTTTGAAAGAGGTTCGTCCATCAGGAGTACATCCGGCTCTATAACCACGGCTCTCGCTATTGCAACTCTCTGTTGTTGCCCTCCGGAAAGCTGTGTAACCGATCTTTCTTCAAACCCCGAAAGACCAACCAGAGCTATTGCTTTTCTGACTTTTTGATCTATCTCATTTTTGTTCAATTTTCGCATTTTCAATCCAAATGCAACGTTTTGAAAAACATTCATATGTGGAAATAAAGCATAATTTTGAAAAACCACTCCCATGTTTCTTCTGTGTGGGGGAATCTGTGTGTAATCATTTCCTCTAAGAAGGATCTTCCCTTTTATTGGTGTCAGGAAACCGGCTATAGTCCTTAAAGTAGTTGTCTTTCCACATCCAGACGGTCCGAGTAATGATAGAAATGTGCCTTTCTCAATCTGAAGGTTGAGGTCTTCCAAAATCATAAGGTTTTTCTGATATGCGACTGAGATGTTCTGCAACTGTAAGAATGCCATTTTCATCCCTCACATCATTTTTGATATCCCAAAAAGTTTTTGTGCGAGAAGAACAATTAACAGTGTTGCACCTATGAGAATGGTTGAAAGTGCGGCTATGCTTGGATTATAGTAATATTCCATATAAGTCATCATAACGACAGGCAGTGTATTAACACCCGGTCCTGTTAGGAAAAGTGATACAGGAACATTGTTAAAAGATGTTATGAAAGTCATTATGAAAGCTGAAATAATACCTGTTCTTATGTTGGGTAAGACGATAAGAAAGAAGGTTTTGAGATGGTTGGCCCCAAGGCTTCTTGCTGCCTCTTCTATAGATCCAGGAAGATTTACAAGACTTGACAAAGTTGATCTTACTACATACGGTAAAACTATTGCAGTATGCCCTATCAAAAGGGTTGTTTCAATTGAAAAAACATTTAACAGCACAAAAAATCTGAGTAATGCAAGCCCGGCTACTAAGCCGGGTATTATGACAGGCAGGGTTGTAATGAATTCCAGAAAACGTTTTGCCCTGAAGTCATATCTTGCTGTCACATAAGCAACTGGCACACCAAGTAGTAACGAAACGGCTGAAGATAGTAGAGCCAACCTCAAACTGAGGAGAAAGCTTTTCTGAAACATAGGCATATTAATCACTTTTTTGAACCAGGACAGAGTAAAGCCTGTTGGAGGAAATCTGAGCGATGAAGTTGGTTCGAAAGATGCCAGAAAAATTACCAGAAACGGCCCAAGCAAGATGACTAAAACGACGATTAGAGCAAGAAGAATCCATCTGTTAATCTTCATTTGCTCACTCCCAGATTGCTGAGTTTTCGAGAAATGTAATTTATTAAGAGGGTGGTTAGAAACATAATCACTGCTATAACTGTTGCCATATTCCAGTCAAGTGTAACTGATGCCTTTTGGTATAAAAGAGTGCTTAACATCAAAACGCGACTTCCACCAAGTACAGCAGGGGTGACATAAGCTGTTATACAACCTGTGAATACCAATGTACATCCACTAACAATTCCTTCAGAAGTTAGAGGAAGATAGATTCTAAAAAACAAATTATAGCCGTTTGCGCCAAGGCTTTTTGCTGCAAGGGGTACTTCTTTTGGAAGGTTTTCAAGTGCGCTTACAAGAGATATTATCATCAGCGGAAGGAAAAGTTGTAACAGACCGAAAAAAACTGCACCGGGTGTGTACAAGAGCCTCACAGGATTGTCAAGTATTCCAAGTGCTGCCAATAGATTATTCACCAGGCCTTCTCTTCCAAGTACAGCGAGCCATGAAAAGGTTCTGGCAACAGAATTTGTCATGAGGGGAAATACAATTAATGTCATTAGCAAGCCTTTGAGTGAATCATTTTTAATGTTTGATATCGCCATGGCTGCTGGATAGCCAGTAAGGAGTGAGACAGCAGTCACGAGCAATCCTATAGTAAGGCTCCTTGTATAAGCATTTCGAGATACTTTTTGTGTGAAAAACTTTGAATAGCTGTCAACACTCCATCCTTTATCAGGCTGATAAATGCTCTGTGTTATTACAAATGTTAATGGTAAAACGAAAAAAATTATCAGAAAAAGTATGGCTGGCAGGATGAGAAAATACTTTCTCATTACTGAGCTATCATCCTGTTCCATTTATCAATCCATCTATCGTAATTCTCAACGATAAAATTCGCATCATAAAATACAAGTGAATTTATGTGTTCTTTTCCATAGGTTAATTTTTCTGCTATTTCTGGTGGTACAGATACTTTCACATTTACAGGGGAGTCCACTAAATCCATAGCTTCAGCCTGTTGAACTTCTTGGCTTATAATGAAATCTATATATTTATAAGAACTTTCCATGTTCTTTGCACCATTTATTATGCAGACGACATTGAGAAATCCAAGCATGCCTTCTTCTGGTATAACCCATGCTAACGGTAAACCTGTTTCAAGAAATTGGCCCCATGAGAATCTCGTAACAGGTGCCATCCAGACTTCGCCCATTTTGAACAGATTGATCAGCTCTGACGACGTATTGTAAAAAGTAACAACATTTTTTGATAGCTGTACAACTTTTTCAAAAGCGGCGTTGAGTTCGGGATCGTATGCATCCTGTCCAAAGATTTTATTGAAATGCATCATGAGTGCCGGACCCTGTGTCGTTGTAATGTTTGGAAGGCTTATGTGGTCTGCAACATCTTCTGACCAGAAATCTTTCCAAGAAGTAACAGGTCTTTTTATTTTGTCAGTTCTATAGACGATTCCAAGGCTGTAAACAGTATAGCCAATACCATAATGGTTTCCTAACGGATCTTTGGCAAATTCATACAGGTCGTTGTAGTTGCTTAATTTGCTAATGTCGATTGGCTGAAGGAGACCATTTTTTAAGGCAAGAGCGGCGTAGTAATCAACAAAATGAACCACATCTATTACTGGGTTATTTTTCTGGGAGATCAGTTTCGTTAATCTAACTGAGTTGTTGCCAATTTCGCGCACTATTTCTACACCGTATTTCTCGAAAAACGGTTTTGAAATGTTTTTGTCAAGTAAATCGAGGTTGAAACCCCATGTTGAAACATTAAGTTTTCCCGCTGAAAAGATATTGCTGCAAATCACAGTTAAGATGAATACCATCAAAAAAAGCTTTTTCATGAACATCCCTCCCACACTGGTTTTTAAAATTATACAATATAGATTCTAACTTAACAACTGTGCCTGATTGTAATTGTGTTAAACTTTGTTGTTGAGGTGCATCGGATGAAATTTCGAGTAATCGTTTTACTTATATTTTGTACGTGTACGATCTTTTCTGTAAGCTTAAAAATAGGCGTTTATCATAATCCACCATTAATTGATTTCATGGATGGAAAAGTTTCTGGTTTGTATTCTGAGATAATTCAGGAAATTGCAAATGCAAATAACTGGCAAGTTGAATATGTTTATGGAGAATTTTCACAACTCTTGGATAATTTACAAGCAGGAAAAATAGACCTTATGACTGCTGTGGCGTTTACTGAGGAAAGAGCAAAAATTATCGATTACAACAGAGAGTCTGTTATATTGAACTGGGGTGTTGCCTGCTCAAAAAAGCAAATTGATAGTTTTTTAGATTTGGATAATAAAATTATTGCAGTAGTTGAAAAAGATGTCTATGCAGATTATTTAGAGAGACAGGCTGGTGACTTTAATTTTCAGTTGAGATTTTTCGTTGTCGAGGATTACGAAGAAGCTCTGAAAGCTGTAAAAGATGGTTTAGCAGACATTGCGATTGTGAGCAGAATATTCGCTGCAAAAAATGCTAAGCGATATTCTCTAAAAATAAGCGGAGTTGTTTTTTCCCCTGTCGAGTTGCGTTTTGCTTTTCCAAAAGGGGCTCAACAAAATCACGTTCTTACCGAGCAGATTGACAATTATCTGTCTTCATTGAAATCTGATTCATCTCGATATAATACTCTAATTGCACGGTATCTCGGAACCTACGTTGAAGAAAAAGTAATACCTCGATGGTTAAGCACAATTTTGATTCTATCAATTTTCGGGGTGGCTTTACTTGCACTCTGGATAATTTCTCTGAGAAAAATTGTTCAAAGGCGTACTCAGCAACTTGAGAAAATTGTGAGTGATCTGGATAAAAAAAATGAAGAGCTCACATCTGCCAACGAGGAAATACGGGCACAGGATCAGGAAATCAGAGCTATAAATGAGGAACTTGAAAAAACCTTAGAAGATCTTGAAATCTCTATCCGGCGTTTTGCACGATCTATGAATTTGTTTAATCGGCTCGTTACAGATACCGAGAATGAGCAATTTTATCAAGATATACTGGAAATTTTGAATTCCATTTTACCAGATTGCTCAACGGCGGTTGTTAGCGAAAATACATGCTATTTACAAACATCCACTGGAACAAAACACATTTTGAATGTAGATTTTTTCAGCGCAAATGATGGTAGATTTGATGGGATTCCGAAAGAATTTGAATTTCCCGAATTGGGAAAAGTTTCAGAAACTCTTTGCTTGACAGCTAATGAAAAGTTACTTCTGTTGCTTTTCAATCATTCTGAGCGGAAACTTTCTGAGGAATTTCTCAAGCTTGTAGAAGCAGCTGCAAGTGCCCTGAAAGCTTTCATCACAATAAGAAATTACGAAAATGAGCAGCAAAGAATGCATCAGAGGGTAATAGATGTTCTTCTTTCGGCTTTGAGCTATCACGAACCGTATACAGCGGAACATTCTTCTCGGGCACAAAAATACGCTGTAAAGATAGCCGAATATCTGAATCTTGAGGGTGAGAGAATAGCAAAAGTTTATTGGGCAAGTTTGATTCATGATATCGGAAAATTGGCAATACCAAGGGAAATTCTGCGTAAGCCGTCAAAGTTATCTCCCCACGAATATGAGCTTGTGAAAAAACATCCCGTAGTTGCCGCGGAGTTACTTGAAAAAGCCGGTTTAAGCGATATAGCAAAAATAGTACGTCACCACCACGAGAGATACGATGGCAGTGGTTATCCAGATGGCTTAAGAGGTGAGCAGATACCTGTTGAATCAAAAATAATATCTGTTGTTGACGCATTTGACGCCATGACAAGTGACAGGCCTTACAGGCCACGTTTATCTAAAGAGGATGCTATCAAAGAGATAAAGATGAACTCTGGAACCCAGTTTGATCCAGTTGTTGTTAATGTGTTTTTGAAGATTATGGAGCAGGAGATTGATAAAAATTCAAAGGAGTGAATTGGCTTGGTATATGTGTATCTGCTGTTCTCGCTTTTAATGTGGTCTTCTATGGAAGTGCTCACAAAACCCCTAATGCAGCAGGTAGATCCATTTTTTTTGACATTCTTCAGATTTCTTGTCGGAGGTATTTTTCTCGTAATTTTTGCAAAGAAGAAGATCTCACTTAAAGATGCCGGGGTGCTTGCACTGATAGGTTGCCTGAATGGTGTTGTTTCGATGTCTCTGCTGCAATTGTCGATTAAGTTTTCTAATGCATCGACTGCAGCTACTTTGGTGGCGACTAATCCTCTGTTTGTAAGTATTTTTGCATTTGCCTTGGGAAAGGAAAAACTCAATTTTAAAAAATTTGTTGGTGTTGTTGTTGGTTTGATAGGTATATTTGTTTTATCCTATGGCAAAGTTGAAGGAGATAGTACTTTTGGTTTAATTTGCGGTGTCGGTGCGGCTATTACTTTTGCTCTTTATACGGTTTTGATGAAAGATTTTACCTTGAAGTACGGATCAATGAACGCTACAGCATTTTCCACATTGTTTGCCGGGATAGTCTATGGGGCGATTTTATTGCTCGCAGGTAAGCTCGATATCCCGGAAGTGGCACTTAATGGCTGGATAATATTGCTTTATTCGGCCATTTTTGTTACCGGGCTTGCTTATGTTACCTTTTTCAAAGCTGTGGAAAAGCTTGGACCAAGCAGAGCCAGTTTGGTATTCTATCTGAAGCCAGCTGTGGCGAGCTTCTTTGCTTTTTTAATTCTGTCTGAGCCTGTGGGAATATTCAAATTTGTTGGAACTGCGATTATAATTGTTGCTCTGTTTATAAAATAAGGGGGAGGTGTTAATTTGAAGTCTTTCTGGGTAGTTTTTTTCTTGATGGTTTTGCTTATTCTGTTGAACGCAGATCAAATGGTAATGTCTCCAACTATAGGGATGATTGAAGAAGAATTTGGTGTTAGTGACGCTCAGATAGGACTGGTTGGGGCTATATTCACAGTAATAGGAGCTCTTATAAGTTTGGTGTGGGGATATCTGGCAGACAAATTTAACAGGAAGAACTTATTGCTTTACTCTGTACTTGTTGGAGAAATACCGTGCTTGATGACGGCTTTTTCTGGTTCTTTTTCCCAGCTTTTTCTCTGGAGAGCGCTAACCGGCATAGGGGTTGGTGCAAGTTTTCCTATCGTTTATTCACTCGTCGCAGATATGTTTGATGAAGTGAGCAGAGGAAAAATAGTTGCTTTCTTGACGTCGGCTATATCAATTGGAAATATTCTCGGTATGGTTATTGGGGGCTTTGTTGGTCCAAGTTTTGGATGGAGGATTCCATTTGTCATTGTTTCTCTACCAAATGTTTTTCTCACCATAGCCGCTTTTTTTGTTCTAAAAGAACCGAAGCGTGGTGCATTTGAGAAGGGTATTGGTGAACTCGTGAGGGCTGGTTACACTTATCCGAAAATTCCAAAATTTCGAGATTATGCAAAGTTGGTCACTATAAAGACAAACCTCTTTTTATTTCTTCAAGGAATTCTCGGTACTGTGCCATGGGGAGCAATCCCGTATTTCTTAGTTGAGTATTTCAGAAGAGAAAGAGGTTTATCTGTCGAGATTGCAACGATCGTCTTTCTCGTTTTCGGTTTAGGAAATATTCTTGGGACGGTTGTCGGTGGGTGGATAGGCACAAAGTTATATAAACGGTCCAGATCCATACTACCTGTTTTTTGCGGCATCAGTACTGCAGCAGGAGTATTGCTAACAATTATTACAATTGATTATCACGCAACGGGGCCAGGTGGTTTATTTGTACTTGGGACTCTTGGATTGTTTGCGGCCATGACAGATAGTATTACTGGACCGAATGTGAAATTCATGCTGATCAATGTAAACGAGCCTCAGGATAGAGGAAGAATTTTTTCAATTTTTAATCTTACAGATTCACTTGGTACAGGAGTGGGTAGGTGGATTGGAGGAGCTTTGTCAATAGTTTTTGGTTCTCTTGGCATCGCTATGAAAATCTCAGCGTATTTTTGGTTCGGTTGCACAGTTTTTTTGATGATCCTGTCCATCTATTTTTCAAAAGATGTTCAATCTCTTGAAAATAAAATGATCGCACTTGGAAAATCAAAACTGTAAAGGGGGAGATCTTATGTTTCCAGAGAAATTTCTTTTTGGGGCTTCAATGGCTGGCTTTCAGGTTGAAATGGGATGCGAGAAAGAAGATGTTGACCTTAACACTGACTGGTTTGTCTGGGTTAGAGAACCTGAAAATATTATCACAGGAGCAGTGAGTGGACATTTACCAGAGTATGGCGTTGGTTACTGGCGCAACTACGCAAATCTACATCAGCTTGCAGTTGATTTTGGTATGAACGCACTTCGAATAAACATAGAATGGTCGAGAATTTTCCCAAAAGAGACATTCAGCATATCTGTCCAGGTAAAAGGTGATGAACAGATAACTGAAATTGGGGTAACTCATGAGGCACTTAAAGAACTTGACGAACTGGCGGATAAAAATGCCGTGGACCATTACAGATCTATTTTGAAAGACATGAAAGATCGTGGCTTGAAAGTAATCCTCAATTTATCTCATTTCACGCTTCCACTATGGATACATGACCCTGTGGCAGTGCATAGGGGGAAATCAACGGAAAGAACAGGCTGGGTTAACAAAAAAACGGTGATCGAATTTGCCAAGTTTGCTGCTTATATAGCCTGGAAATTCGATGATCTGGTAGATATGTACAGTACAATGAATGAGCCGAATGTTGTAAGCCAGATGGGATATATAATGAGTAGATTTGGTTTTCCACCATCCTATTTTGATCCACAAATGTACATGAACAGCCTTTTGAACCAGGCAGAAGCTCATGCGAGGGCTTACGACGCCATTAAAGCAATCAGTAAAAAACCCGTTGGAATAATCTATTCGGCGTCTGTGTATGAATCTATCGACAATGATAGAGAAATTGAAGAAAATGCCACACAATTAATGAATTATTCTTTTCTGGATATGATTCATTCTGGAAAAATTTTCTTTCAGCAAAGAGAAGATATGAAAAATAAGCTTGATTTTCTTGGTGTGAATTATTACACCAGAACTGTAATAAAAAGAACAGAATCCATAAATTTTGGCCCGGTTTCTCTTGACTGGACGATAGTTGAAGGGTTTGGATACAACTGCCAAGCTGGCGGTTATTCAAGAGACATGAAACCAGTGAGTGATTTTGGATGGGAAATATATCCAGAAGGTTTGCTCAAGGTTCTCAAGCAGATGTATGAACACTATAAATTACCGATAATTGTGAGTGAAAATGGTATAGCAGATTTCAGAGATTGTCTCAGGCCTTATTATCTGGTGGGACATCTTTATGCAACAGAAAAGGCAATTGAAGAAGGAGTGGATGTTGCTGGATATCTTCACTGGTCGATAGTGGATAACTATGAGTGGGCGCGAGGTTATCATATGCGATTTGGACTTGCTGAAACCGATTACAATACTAAGAAATTCATTCCAAGACCATCAATGTATATTTTCAGGGAAATTGCTAAATCTCATACATCGAAAATTTTTCTGCACTATTTGAACTCGCCATACGATATATGGAGATTGGGATGAGCGATGCGGCCCCATTGGGGCCGCACATTAATCAAATTTCTGTTTTTCTCGAGAAAAGTACTCTTAGCGAGTTAAGCACGCATAAAAGTGCCACGCCGGTATCTGCAAAAACTCCCTGCCACATGGTTGCTTTACCTGTTATAGCAAAAAACATAAATAGCAGTTTTATTGTGATCGCAAAAAAGATATTTTCAAGTACTATTTTCTTGGTCATTCTGGCTATATTTATAGATTCCACAATCTTAATTGGCTCAGCTCCCATGATAACCACATCTGCTATCTCAACAACAGCATCGTTGCCAAAACCGTTCATTGCTATTCCAACATCTGCTCGAGCAAGTGCTGGAGTATCATTTATACCATCTCCAACAAACGCTGTTTTTCCGCTTTTTAATATCTTTTTCTCAAGAATATCTATTTTGTTTTCGGGGAGCAATTCAGAGTAATAATCTATGTTTGAAAGTCTTTCTGCAATCTCTCTTGCGGCGCTTTCATTGTCCCCTGTTAACATGTAAACTGATAATCCTTTGCTTTTGAGTAAATCAACTGTTTTTCTGGAACTTTCTTTTAGTTTGTCCGCAAGCAAAATGTTCCCTGCATACAGTCTATTTACTGAAACATGGACAGTTGATTTCTCGTCAAGTTTGCAAACAGTTTCTGGATGGGGAATATTTTCTCTGTGAAGAAGTTTGTCGTTTCCTACATGGACGAGTTTCCCATTTATCGAGCAGGTTACGCCAAATCCATTCAGCTCATGAAAATTTTTTATAAGAGAATGATCTATCTTTTTGAAATGTTTCAGTATAGACCGAGCTATGGGGTGATTTGAATTAGCCTCAGCATGAGCAGAGTACATCAACAGATCATCTTTCGAAAAACCGTTTACACTGTTAATATTCGTTATTTCAAAGCTACCATGCGTCAGAGTTCCTGTTTTATCAAACACAATGTTTTTGATATTGGCCAGAGTATCAAGATAACTTGCTCCCTTTATCAAAATTCCTCGTTTTGAAGATTTTCCAATACCGGCAAAATATGTTAATGGGATTGCAAGTACAAGAGCGCATGGGCACGATATTACAAGGAGTATTAATCCACGGTAAATCCATTGGTTGAAAGATTCATTCAGTATTACAGGGATCAGGAAAGATATCAGCGCAGCTGTTATTACTACCGCAGGCGTGTAATATCGCGCAAAAGTTGTAATGAATCTTTCTGTCTTTGCTTTTCTTTCTGAAGCACTTTCAACTAATTTCAATATATTTGCCATAGATGAATCAGAGTATTTCTTTGTAACTTTAATTTTCAAAGAACTTTCCCTCACTATAGTTCCTGCAAGAACGCTATCCGAAATAGCAACATGTCTTGGAATAAATTCACCTGTAATTGGTGAACTATCTATGTAAGCATCTCCCTCAACAACTATTCCATCGGCAGGCACTTTTTCCCCGGGTTTTACCAGAACAATTTGCCCGGGCTCAAGTTTTTGAGGATCTGTTTCAAGTAGCTGTGAGCCACTTACCAACCAGGCGTGTTTCGGTGTAGATTCAATCAGAGATTTTATAGATTTTCTCGATTTATCTACTGCCAGGTCCTGGAAATACTCACCTGTTTTATAAAAAACCATAACCGCGGCGGCTTCAGGAAATTCTTTCAGCAAAATAGCGCCTATTGTTGCCACACTCATCAGAAAGTTTTCATCAAGGAACGACCTTTTTCTAATATTTGAAATAGATTTTTTTATGACATCTGCACCACTTATCAAATAAGAAACAATTGCAAAATACCATATTCCGGTTATTAGAGAGAGCACAAGTAGGGCTGAAGAAAGTATTATAAATGTAAGTTGTTTGTGCTTGTTGTGATTCTTTTCATCGGATATTTCCACGTTTTCCTCAACAGATTTTATTATTTTTTTCACATCAACAAATTCCTCACATTCAATATCAAGAGTTCCAAGAGAAAAATTCAGGGTTGCTTTCTTAACTCCCTCCGAATTTTTTAGTGCGTTTTCAATTTTTGCTGCACAATCAGGGCAGTGAAGATTTTTTATTTCATAGCGCTTTTTCACTTTTTTCCCTCCTTTACATGTTCAAGTGCAGCTTGAAGAAGTATACTGACATGCTCATCGGAAAGCGAATAGAATATTTGCTTACCCTTTCTTTCTGCTTTTACGAGTTTTGTCATCTTCAAAATTCTCATTTGATGAGAAGTTGCTGATTTGGATATATTCACCGCTGCTGAAATGTCACAACTGCATAATTTTGCCCTTGAAAGGCACAGTAGAATTTTCAGACGAGTTGAATCTGAGAAGGTGGAGAAGAGCGTAGCCATGTTATAGACTGTTTCTTCATCTTCCAGTTTTTCTAAAACACTCTTAACGGTTTTGTTGTGAATTTTCTCTATAGAACATGTATTTTTGTTTTTCCTCATATCATCACTCCGATAGTTGAACAACTGTTCAACTGTTATTTTAATACAAACAACCCTCTGCTGTCTACAGAAAATTTTGTTTGAACTAAACTGTAATAAAAAGGAAAAAGATATCCAGTTTCTGTCTTTTTTAGAATTGTATCTATTTGTGCAAATAGATCTTTATGTCCATGTATCTTTCAAGAGCTTCTTTGATTGATTTTGCTATTCGGGACAAGTTAATTGCCACGTGGTGTTCGAATCCTTCAAGGCATATATAGTTCATGAGCCCGTCTAAATTAGATATCTTTGCAATACCTCTTGAGCCAAAAGTTTTTGGATTTTGTGATAATATTTCACCCTCACCAACATAACCTTTTACAGAACCATTTATGTCTTCAGTTGATAATCTGAGAAATGTAAAAGGACCACTTTTTATCTTTCCAGCACAGGCTCCGTATGCGTTTTGGTTTCCAACAGTAGTTCCTATGACATCTGCATAACGTATTTCTACAGATTCATACAGAGATGGCGGAAAATTTCCGCAGTGGAAGAGCATAACCTCATTTTCTAAATAATTGTTATTCCAGTCAACTAAAGCTGAAGGTTTACCTGACGCGCTCTGCAAAATATACATTGAAAGTGCACCCATTACATCGACCTCACAGGCACTGGGTTTTAATTTTTCGCTCATCATACTCATTACTGCGCACGGTGTGATATGGAGTTTCTTCTCGAGAATAGTCCAACATTGAATTGCTGTGGCATCCAGATCGTTTTCTGAAATCCACTCTTCTATAATCACCGAAAGCTTTGCTATACTGACCAAAGCGCTATCTGGAACAATTTGAGTGTGGTAGATATTTTTCATTGTCTTGATTTTTTCAATCACTCTGTCATTATCATCAGAAATTTCGTCCACTTTAAATATGACTTCTGAGAGATCAATTGTTTCAACACTTATATTCATTTGTTCAAGAAGCTTTTCAGAAAATCTCACGGTGTTGAAAGCACCTGGTCTTGCACCAATAGCGCCTATTCTAACTTTTTTCAAAGCTTTCACAACACGGCAGACACCTGCAAACCATTCAAGGTCATTTTTAAAAGATTCTGATTGTATTTGTTCTGTGTGATGAGTTGTCAGCGAAAATCTTATCCCGGACTGTTTCAAATTGTTGCAAACAGATATTTTTCCACAGAAACTATCACGTCGATTCAGCAGATCAAGTTTTTCAGGATCATCAGCAAAGGCATGTATCAGCACAGGTACTTTCAATTCACTCATTTTTATTGCTTGAGTAATAGCCTTCTCATCTCCGAAATTGGGTAAAGTCACGATCAAGCCGTCGATTTTATGGGAGTTTTCTTTAAACAAATTGGCACATTTTTTAGCATCTGAGAATGTTTCAACCGCACCAAATTTTGTTTCAGATGGACCGAGACAGACTGTTTCATAACCAAGGTTCTCAAGAGTTTTTAAGATTTCCTTTCTTCCCATGTCGACAAGAACATCCGGGAAAAAATCCCTGTTGCCTACTATTACACCAAAGCAAAGTTTTTTCATTTTCATCACCTCTTTCAGCATGATATAGTTCGCCTTACAGCAATGTGCCATTCTTTTAAGTACTTATCTCTTATGTCAGATGGCATATTTGGTAAGTATTTTGTGTAATTTATCGGAATTTCATCGAACTGTACGAGCCCAATCTTATTTGCTGCAATTAGCGCAACACCACGGGCAGAGCATTCTTCTACGTTGTTTACATAAACCGGCAGATTCAGTATATCGGCCTGAAACTGCATTAAAAATCTATTTTTGGTTGCCCCTCCATCAACTTTGAGATTCGAAGGCTGAAGTTTTGTTTCTTCCACTAAGGATGAAAACAGATCGTTCACCTGAAAGGCAATTGATTCAACAGCTGCTCTGACTAAATGTGCCTTTGTTGTTCCTCTGCTTATTCCACAGATGATGGCGCGGGCTTTGTTTTTCCAGTATGGAGCACCCAGCCCATTGAAAGCTGGTACGAAATAAACCCCATTGTTGCTATCAACACTTATTGCGAGCTCTTCTATTTCATCCATTTTTGCAAGTTCAAGTTGCTCGGTAATCCATTTCAGAGTATCCCCAGAACTGTGAATATTTCCTTCTGCAACGTAAGTTGTTTTGCCATTAACTACCCAACCAATCGAGAGAACCCCGCTATTCAAAATAGGTTTTTTGTTTTGAAGATTGATCATTATAGACGTTCCTGTGCCATAAGTGGCTTTGGAATCTCCATAATTGTGACCCATCTGACCATATAGAGCGGCACTTGAATCTCCCATGACACCAATAATTGGAATCTTCTTTGGCAGAATACCGTTCAAATCGGTATAACCGAAGATCTCATCGGAAGGAAGCAATCCCGGCATAATTTTGATAGGTATTTTGAAAAGATCAAGTATTTCTTTGTCCCATTCTAGTGAATGGATATTGAACAACATGGTCCTACTGGCATTAGAATAATCTGTTAGATGGGGGTGATTCTCACAGAGGTTGTAAATTAGCCATGAATCGATTGTTCCAAAGAATATATTTTCGCTTTGAATTCTGTACTTGAGTTTCTCCACGTTCTCCAGAATCCACGCAACTTTGCTTGCAGAAAAATATGGGTCTATTAATAACCCTGTTTTCTGCTTTATGGTTTTTTCATAACCTTTTTCTTTTAATTTTTCACATATGTTTTTCCCGCGCTGACACTGCCATACTATCGCATTGTATATGGGTTCTCCATCTTTGTTCCACATTACAGTTGTTTCGCGTTGATTGGCAACACTCACGGCTGCGATATTTTGAGGATTTATGTCTTTCAAAAGATTTTTGCATGCCAGAAATGTTTTTTTCAAGATTTCCTTTGGATCGTGTTCAATCCATCCGGGTCGTGGATAGTATTGAGTGTGGTGTTCAGTAGCTCTTTTGACAAGGTTCAGTTTGTGATCAAAAAGAATAGCTTTTGTTCCTGTTGTGCTTTGATCAATCGCGAGTATGTATTTTTCCAAATTTTATCCTCCTCATAAACTTTTGTGCTTTTTCAACTATGCCTTTGAAGTCAAGATTATAATGGAAATAAACCTCGAGTTGTTTTCCTGTTATCGGATATTCGTCAGCTATTGCAATAATTTCTGTGGGAACTGGATAGTTTCTGCATAGCACACTGCAAATAGCTTCACCGAGTCCCCCGTAAACACTGTGTTCCTCTACAGTTAAAACTTTTTGAGTCAAACGGGCTATCTGAATAATTAAATCTTCATCAAGTGGTTTAATGCATGGGATATCTACAACAGTTGATTTAATCCCTATTGATTCCAAAATCTTACTCGCTTCAAGTGCATGCCAGACAACTTCTCCGGTCGCAAAGATTGCTAAATCTTTGCCTTCTCTCAAAATATTGGCTTTCCCAAAATGAAAAGAATTTTCCTCTCTATCATAGACAAACGGTACAGGATTTCTTCCAACACGAACATAGGCAGGTTTGTCAATTCTTAGCAACTCTTCAACAACCGCTGCACCCTGATTTGCGTCGGACGGAAGTATAACAGCGATATTTGGTATAGCTCTATAAACTGCTATATCGTGTAGCGCATGATGAGTGCTTCCGAGGGGTCCATAACTCACACCACCGCTCACTGCTATAATTTTTACATTGGCACCACTGTAAGCAACATCGTTCTTCACTTGTTCGAGGCTTCTTGCTGAATAAAAACAAGCAGGACCAAAGACAAAGACTTTTTTTCCGCAAAGACTCAAACCGGCTGCCACACCAACAGCAGTTTGTTCTGCTATTCCAACTTCAATGGACCTATCTGGAAAAAACTCAAAAAACTTCTCAACTGAAGCAGAACCTCTTGCGTCTGAAGTTACTATAACTATATTTGGATCTTGTTCAGCCATCTTAAGAAGTTTTTGTGAAATTCCTGCTCTGACTGCCATTTTATTTTGCATAATTTTTCAACTCCTGCATTTTTTGATCCAGTTCCGCAATAGCTTTGTTGAATTCGTCATCATTTGGAACATGGTGATGCCATTCTTTTTTGTTTTCTGCGAACGATATTCCCTTACCTTTTGTTGTATGAGCGATTACAAGATGAGGCATGTTGCGCGAGATTGGCAAGCTCTTGAAAACTGATATCAATTGTTCTATATTATGCCCGTCCACATGAAGAACTTTCCATCCAAAAGTGCTCCATTTTGCCTCGAGATTTTCAAGTTTCATGATTTCCTCCGTAGGGCCACTTATTTGAAGCTTGTTTCTGTCTACAATGCCTATGAGATTACATAGTGAGTAATGTGAAGCAGTTTGCGCGGCCTCCCAGACGGAACCTTCATCGAGTTCTCCGTCTCCCATCAAAACATAAACTTTATAATCTTTTCTACTCATTTTTTCTGCAAGTGCTATGCCCACTCCAACAGCTAAACCGTGACCAAGTGCACCTGTATTAACTTCTACTCCTGGTACTTTTGTTGTTGGATGGCCAGTTAATCTTGATCCATATTTACAATAGGTCTCAAGTTCTGCTTCACCAAAAAAGCCAAGATCCGCGAGAATTGCGTAATAAGCTTCTACGCTGTGGCCTTTGCTCATTATGAATCTGTCTCTATCTGCCCATCTGGGATCTTTAGGATTTATTCTCATTACACCATAATAGAGGCTCACCAGTATGTCGACACATGATAGAGAACCACCTGTATGTCCTGTTTTTGCCTGATAAATCATTGAGAGTAGTTTCTTTCTTATTTCCATAGCTTTGATTTGTAGTTTTGACATAATCAATCCCCTCTTTTTCCAATTCTTTCAGCAACAACAGCGGCAATTATTATAAACCCCTTGGCGACCTGTTGCCAGAAAGGTGAGACACCGGTCAAAACAAGACCATTGTTGAGAACACCGATTATCAATGCGCCAATTAGAGTACCTTCGATAGTACCTTTACCTCCAGAAAGGGAAGCCCCTCCGATGACTGTTGCTGCAATAGCATCAAGCTCATATTGTAACCCTGCGTTTGGTTGAGCTGAATCAAGCCTTGAAGTGATTATCAACCCTGCGAGAGCGGCAAGAGTTCCTGAGATCATATAAGTAACAAGTTTTGTCGCTTTTGAATTGACACCAGAAAGAATGGCAGCTTTTTCATTTCCACCAACCGCATAAACATATCTGCCAAATCGGGACGCTCTTAGAAATATGGAACCAATAAAGGTAATTAATGCTGCAATCCATACAGGTGTTGGAATTCCTAAAAACCAGCCAGATCCTATCATATTAAAAGTGTTGCCAAGTTTTGTTATGGGATATCCCTTCGTCCAAAGCATGACAAATCCTCTCACAGCTGTCATAGTTCCCAAAGTTGCCACAAAAGCAGGAACATTGAAGAAAGTTATAATAAAGCCATTCAAGAATCCTACTATCAATCCTGCGAGTATTCCTATAACTGAAGCGCCAACAACGCCAAACTGGAGTACAACTCCGAAAGTAGACATTGTAAAACCGTATTTGAGCAGCCTAGCAGTCACAGCCCCAGCAAAACCAAGAGTTGAACCAACAGACAAATCTATTCCACCGGCAAGTATCACATAAGTCATGCCGACTGCAATGCAGAGATTTACAGAAGTTTGTCTCAGAATAGTCCACAAATTTCCAACAGTCAGGAATCTATTGCTAAGAAAGCTAAATAGAATAAATAAACCAAAAAGTATAATAACTGATTGATATCTTGCTATATAATTTAGTCCAAGGCGATGTTTCGTTCTACTTGTCATCTCAGCAATCTGGTTATTTATTTCATGTTCGGAATTCTTGGTCATCTGGTAGTTCACCCCTTCCATTATTTACACTTTGCCAATTTTGAAGCTTTTTGGAATAGCAGCTTTAAGAAGTTTTTCTTCCGTAGCTTCTTGTTTCATAAACTCAGCTGTCTTTTTTCCCTCGGACATGACGACAATCCTATCTGACATTGCCAGTACTTCTGGAAGCTCAGACGAAACCAAAATTACACCGACACCAGCTTTAGCAAGATCGCTTATCAGCGAATATATTTCGGCTTTTGCATTAACATCGATACCTCGCGTTGGTTCATCAAGCAAAATTACCTTAGGTTTGAGAGATAACCATTTTGCTAAAACTACTTTTTGTTGGTTGCCACCACTGAGATTCTCAACGATCTGGTTTATGGAAGGTGTTTTTATGTTAAGTTTTATCACATATTCACGTGCGGTATCTTTTTCCGCAGTGCGGTTGACAAATCCAAATTTCGAGACATACTTTAGTCCCGGAAGACTTATATTGTGTAAAACACTCATCTTTAAAATTAAGCCTGAGAGCTTTCTATCTTCAGGAACATAACCAATACCTGCTCTTATAGCATCTATTGTTTTTCTTATCTTAGTAAGCTGGCCGTCAATATAAATTTTTCCATCAATCAAAGATTGTTGATGAAAGCCAAAGATAGCCTCCATAACTTCTGACCTACCAGCGCCAATTAATCCATAAATACCAAGAATTTCACCTTTGTGGACATTAAGAGAAATATTATCTACAATCTTTTTGTTCTTGCTCTGATTAATTACTGAAAGATTTTCTACACGAAGAATCTCTTCTCCGATCTTGCTTTTTTCTCTTATGTAAAATTTATCGATACTTCTTCCGACCATATATTTGACGATATCATCATAAGTAAACTGATTTGTGTCTCCGCTTGCCACGACTTTACCATCCCTCATAACAATTATTTTTTGGGATATGGAGAAAACTTCATCCAATTTGTGAGAGATATATATGATTGAAGTTCCTTGATCTCTTAGATTTCTAATTATCTCGAATAGATTTTCTATTTCTTTTTCACTTATAGCGGAGGTTGGCTCATCCATAATTATGACTTTTGCTTTACTCACCAAAGATTTTGCGATTGCAACAAGTTGCTGCTGTCCAGTACTGAGTTCTTCGACTTTTTTCTTTGGATCGACACTGAGACGTACTTTTTTAAGTATTTCTTTCGATTTGTTAAACAGGTATTTGTAATCCATGAATCCCCATAAATTCAATGGTTCTCTCCCAAGCCACATATTTTCCGCAATTGTGAGATTTGGTACAAGGTCAAGTTCTTGAGGAATAAGAAATATACCTGCATCAATAGCTTCTCTTGGATTTCTGAATCGCATCTCTTTTCCATTAAAAAAGATTTTTCCAACGTAGTCTGAATAGACACCAGAGAAGATCTTCATCAATGTAGATTTTCCTGCTCCATTCTCCCCAATTACTGCTGTAACAATACCTTTTTCTATTGAAAGAGATACATCGTCAACTGCTACAACACCTGGAAAGGTTTTCGTTACGTTTTCTGTGCGAAGAATAACATTATCATTCATTCAGTAACCTCCTTGGCTTAATTCCAATCTTAGTGGTATAACAGTTATTGGATATTTGACTGGATCGTCTTTGAGAAGATTAAAAAGCCCTATGAATTTAATCATCAGGCCTGAGGTGACTGATTTCTCTTTCGCCATTTCGATAAAAGGTGTGGCTACTTCATCACTCACTATGTCATTTAGAGCTGTTGATACCAGATTGAAATCCATAATTCTATCAAAATCTTCCATTTTAATTATTCCTGTTGCCATAACGATGATATTTCCAAAGACACGCCTTGTTATGTAAAGTTCAGGTTGTTCAGCGTCTTCTCTTATTTTCACGAGTACTCCATCATCGTTGACTGAGATTATACGTCCAGTGCCTTCCACAATATAATATCTGTAATTTGATATACCGACTACCTTCCCATATTTTTGATGTGCCTGTTCTGGATTAAGGTCCAACAATTCAAGAACATCATATGAATTTGCTTTGGAAAGATTTGTAAGCTGTCCCTGTAATTCAAGCCATACACTTTGTGCATAGTTTTCTGGATCAAATTCCTTTTTTATCTCATCAAGTGGTATAATTTTGCAAGACTTGCTGATCAGAATGATAGCGATAACGGCAATCACAGAAAGAATTATCTTTTTTCTCACTATAAATGCCTCCTACGAAACCCGGGGACGTATGCCCCGGGGAATTAATATTACTTTCGACCGTATGGTGCGTATTTTTGGATATTCTCTTGGCTTACGAGTTCAACCGTGACAGGAACAATTTCCGGAAATTGCCTTTCGCCTCTGAGATACTGATCAGCCCATTCGGCAGCAAGCCTTGACATGAGTTTTGGGAACTGCATTATTGTTGCAGCGATTTGCCTACCTTCATTGATTGCATAGATGACATCTTCAGCTCCATCAAAACCGAAAACATATATATCTTTTCTGCCAGCAGCTTCTATTGCCATAAGCGCACCGAGTGCCATCGCGTCATTCCCGCACCAAATTGCCTTGATCTCTGGATGTGCTTGAAGTATTTGTTCTGTAACTTTGAAGCCTGTATCTCTGTCAAATTCAGCGCTTTGCTGTGCAACCATTGTGAATTCTCCATATTTGTCAACGACAGAATGAAATCCGTTTGATCTGTCCCACGTTGGCTGAGCACTCAAAATACCAAGAAGTTCTGCATAAGGTATCTTGTCTGACTTAAGTTTTTCCTTCATAAACTTTACGAAATATTCCCCAACGAGAACACCACCATAGTAATTGTCAGAATAAATTTGAGAGACAGCCAATCCTCTTGCATTAATTCCTCTGTCAATACAGAAAACGGGAATACCTGCATCTTTTGCTCTTCTCACGTTTGCTATTGAGCCATCTGCGTCTGTTGGATTGAATAATATCGCCTGAAACCCTGCTGCAATAATTGTGTCAAAGTGAGTTGATTCCTTTGCTGTATCATTTTGTGAATCAAATACAGTTACTTCATACCCAAGTTCCTGTGCTCTTTCTTTTGCTGTGTCAGCAAGAACAACAAACCATGGATTGTTCAAAGTAGAAATCACAACCGCGATCTTCCCCTTTGTTTCAGCAAAAGTAAACCCGGCTAAAAGAACGACTGTTGCCAGAAGTATTGTTACAAACTTTTTCATAAAACCACCTCCACTACTTGATTAACCCCTTTTGGGGTCATATTCTTGATTTCACAGTCTCCCTGAGAATAACCTCAGTCTGCAGTATTACATCGTGTTTTTTAACGTGTTTTCCATTGAGAAGCTGCCAGAGGATTTTTCCAGCCATATATCCCATTTCGTAAATTGGTTGCCTAACCGTTGTTAAAGGGGGTCTGGAATATTTACTGTAAAACATATCATCGAACCCGACGACACTAACGTCATGTGGAACACAATATCCCATTTGCGACAAAGCTTCTATTGCACCGAGAGCAACAAGGTCATTTCCTCCTACTATTGCATCCGGGATTTTTTTCAACCTTTTTGTTAAATCATAACCACTTTCGAAGGTGAATCTTCCATAAAATACTTGAAAATCTATGCCGCGATTTCTAACACTATCTATAAAACCACGCAATCTCTCTCTAGCACTGGAGGTGTTTCTTTCTCCACTGAGGTAAATGATTGATTTATGTCCAGTTTCGATAAGATGATCTGTAATTTTTTTCACCCCTCCAGCGTTGTCGACGCCAACATATGGCACTTTAGAATTTTCATAGCGCCGATCCATGAAAACCATTTTAATATTCGTTGATTCAACAGTTTTTGAAAAGTCAGAATTCTGCCCACCTGAGCAAGTTACAATCATTCCTTCAACATTTTGAGATAGGAGTGTTCTTAATAATTTGGTTTCTTCACGAGTGTTGTGATCTGTTCCACAAACAATAAAAGTATATCCCCTACGTTTCAAAAAGTCTTCAGCGCCTTTTATCATTAAAAGAAAAGCTGGGTTAGTAATATCTGGTATGATGAAACCAATCAGCTTTGTGGAACCAGTTCTTAAGCTTCTTGCAATTTGATTTGGATGATAACCAAGATATTCAATAGCATGTTTGACTTTGCTACGTAATTTTTCACTCACACTATCTGGATTATTTATTACCCTTGAGACAGTTGAGATAGAAACTCCTGCTAGTTTTGCAACACTTTTAATATTTGAAGTGATATTTCCATTTTTATTTTCCAAATTTTCTTGCCTCCCGAACACCAAAATTTTTGAAAACGTTCTTGAAAACGTTTTCAAGACATTTAATATTTTTCCACTTTGTTTAAGACTAAGTCAAGTATTATATTTTCTGTTTATCATCTTCACATATTCTTCCTTCGACAAATAAAGTTATGCGATGCTTTTTTCTCATTTTTTCTCGGAGTTTTCAAGTTTTTCTCCTATTTTCTTAAATTTTCCATGCTTTTCTACTTTCTTGTACTTTTAGTTAACATTTATAGATGATATAGACCATTGTAGATGTTCATGATACGTTTGTTAAAATATGGTTGTTGCAGAAGGAGGTTTTTGCGTGAATTACATTAATGAAATAGTACAACTTTGCATTGATGCGCTTAAAATGGGGTCTCTTCCGATAGGTTGTGTTATTGTGAATGGTTCGGGAAATATAATATCAAAAGGAAGGAACGCGATTCATGAGAGCAATTTTTCTGGATACCCTGTTTTTGGAAACAGTATTGCACATGCTGAACTAAATGCTCTCGTTTCAATGAAGAGAATCCCAGACAATATGGAAATTTCTGATTATGTTATTTATACTTCCATGGAACCATGTGTTATGTGTTTTGGAGCAATTTACATGTCTGGTATAAGAAATGTGGTTTACGGTATGAAAGATGGGGTGGGAGGCGGATTGAATTTATACGGTGTTACGGAATATTATGGAAAAAAGAAAATCAACATTGTTCAGAATAAAAAGCTTGAGAAAATGCAGGCCGTGTTATTTGGTTTCATGCGTGATAAAGACTACATAAATAGAGGGGGCCTCTGGCAAACTTACCTTTCGATGTATTCAGAGGAATATAAAATAGCTGAACAACTCAGAAAAAATGAAATTTATGGGAAACTCCTTGCAGGTACGATGAATGCCTCTCAATTCATCAGCGTCGTTGAAAAATTTATCTGTGATCTGAATAAGTAGATGTTTTTTAAGGTAACCTGAGTTCATCTCCAGCTTGTAAAATCACACATTTCTCTTTCAGTTTTTTCTTGAAAATTTCTACAGCATCCCGACCAGTACAATGAAGTGGTATGATATATAAGTCATTTTCGAAAAAAAGTTTTGCTATTCTTTCGATCCGTCCTAAGGGCGAATTCACCAGGTGAAATCCACCGATAACATAGTTCACTTTTCTATTTTCAAGAACATATTCTATTATGTTTTCGATTCCTCTGTGTGCACAGCCAGTAAATAATTTATCCTCTATAACAATATTTATTTCGTCTTCAAACAAGTCATATTCACCATTTTTTGTAAAATTTTTGTCTATTATATTCTCGAATAAAGGTACAGAATTAATGAATTGAATTTTATCAATTGTTATATCATCCCGCAGATATCTGATTTCCAACCCTGTTTTTTCCAGCTCAAATGGGATGCCTGCAGGTTTGTTCTGACTGTATTTTTGAACAACTGCTTCTTTATGAATATACACGGTTGCATCTACATTATCCCAGTATTTCAACCCTCCGGCATGATCGTAATGGCCATGTGAGATTATGATTTTCTCTATTTTTTCAAAATCAATATTCATTATGCGGCCATTTTTCAGGAAAACATCAGTTTGTCCTGTGTCAAAGAGTATTTTGTCATCAATCAAGATTGAAAGTCCGTGCTCACTGTAAAAACCTTCTCTGGCTTTGTCATTGCATAAGACCTTCAGATTCACAGTATCACCTTCTAACTTTTATTGTACTATCTTAATTGAGATGAGAACTTTAATGTGAAATGCGAAAGGAAGTGATCGAACTGCTCAAAGTTGTTTTTAAAATAGCTTTCCGGAATTTTTTGATGAGGTTCAAATCAGTCTTTGTTCTCATTTTTGGGATAGGGGTACCTTCGATGCTTCTTGTAGGTGGACTGTCTTTGAATGACTCTATAGGAAGGTGGACAAAAAGGAGTCTTGCAGAAAATTTTGGTTGTGCGGATGCTTATGTGGAAAACAGAAGAAACAACATATTCTTCAAAATTCCACTTGATCAACAGATTGTCGATATTTTGAGAAAACACCAGAAAATTTTATCGGTTTTGCCAGTCTCTGAAAGTATTGCTCAAATTGAATATGGCGGTAAAATTCTTGATTGTCTCGTGATAGCTACTTCTCCGGAAGAATTGAGTTACTTTGTCGAAGAAAAAATTGAACTGGTTTCGAATAATATACTTTTGTCGAAAGAACTTGCTCAGATAATGAATATAAGAGAAAATGATTTCGTCGCACTGGACATGGGCAGAGGCCAGAAACAGTTCAAAGTAGTTAAAATCTCTACTGATGGCTTCTTGAATTTTCGAGGGGAAAATCTTCAGTATGCAGGAACAGTTTTCATAAATCGCGATGATTTTCAGGGGGTAGGGGGATTCCCAACAAAAATCTATATGCGACTTGAAGGATCTATAGAAGAACATAAAGCAACGACAGATTGGATATCCGAAGAACTGAAAGTGAAGGCTGTGGCAATGAAGTTTCAATTATTAAATTCACCGGCAAATAGAACACTTGGCTATTTAACTATTGCTTTCAGCAGTTTCTCAGTTATCGCTTCGTTTATACTGGTATATGTATTTGCGCAAAGTTTCGTCGAAGAGAGAAGTACAACAATGGTCACATTACGAATTCTTGGAATGAAAACAGGGCACTTATCGGCCATATTGATTTATGAAGGATTAATTTATTTTCTAATAGCCGGCCTCTGTGGGGGAATAATGGGAACTTTTTTAGGAGATTTTCTTTTACGCAGATTAAGAACAATTTCCGGCACATTGATGAGTGAATTCTACATAGGATTTTCAGATCTTACTCTTTACGTTTCTCCTCTCACAGTATTTACTGGTATTCTTGGCGGGCTTGTAATACCTCTAATAATTTTTATTCTAAAGATCAGGACTATCACGCATCATCCGCCTGTGGAAATGCTTAGAACAGAAAGTCATGTAAGGACACAAAGATGGAAACGAAAAATATCAGGAGGTTCAATGATAGTTTTATCGATGGTTATGATTCTCATATATCCGAAATTCTGGTTATTTTTCTTTTTAATTGCGGCGCTTGGTGGAGTTGTTGTATTTCCAACGACTTTTCTCAGTCTTGGTATGGGTATATTTCTGGTGTCGTTCATCTATTTTCCATTAACTCAATCTGCCACAGTATGGGACATCTTGCAAAGGGGCGCTTCGTTTTTTATAGGCAGCTGGTTTTTGTTTCTGTCGCTTATCTCTCCTTTGAGAAAGATATTTTCAAGATGGATGAAAAAAGGGTCTGTTTCCACATTTATAGCTTTATCATACGTTGAGCGAAACCGAAAAAATACATTTATCATTGCTTCAATGTTCAGTTTGATAGTTTTCATGATGACTTTGGTTCTTGTTGTACCATACAATATGGAAAAATTTGTTCTGGAAAAAATGAAAACGGGGCTTTTTGGCTATGATTTGATGGTGATATACAATCCTTTGAAACTGGTTTTGTCGAAAGGGGAGCCAGATCTTTCGAAAGATTTGCAGAATCCTTCAAAGATTTATGTTGCACAATTTAACGACGATCTTATTGCGTTTGTGGATGACAATTTTTTGAAAGATGCTGTTGTTTCCATCGAAACAAATAAAAGATGGAGGGAGCAGTTACTTGAGCCCGGTACGATAGTTGTAGGGGATTTTGAAGGGGCAAGATCTCTGCAAATTACGGGTAAGGTAAAATCACCTTTTGGATTTGGTGAAACCGAGAATATGACTTTTCGGGTTGTGGACACTTTTGATATGCGCCAGCTTATGGTACCTGTGAAATATGTTGCATCGATAAACAGTATTCCAGAGAAAGTCAGATTGATTCCGGTGATAATTTCCAGAGTGGATCCAGCTAATGTTATGCAGGTAAAGGATTTCTACAGAAAGAGATTTGATTTTCCAATCTATATTAAAGAAGAGCTTAATCGAGTTTTTTCTGGTATTGATCTTCTTATTCAGACAGGTGTGACTTTATTATATTTTGGTTTGATAAGTGGTTTTAGTGGTATAGCATTTTATTCGTTGCGCAATGTGATAGTTAGAAAACGAATGTCGGGAACATTAAGGGCTATAGGGATGTCTGGTAAAAGCCTTAGTGCGGCCTTTATTTTGGAAAATCTTATAGTAGCGTCCATGGGTATAATTACTGGTATTTTCGCTGGATATCTTGAATCAAAAGACGTTTCCAATTTTATTTTTTCGATATTTGGTTCAGGTCAATTTTCAGTACCAATCTGGGAACTTGCTGGCTTGATTTTGGCGATTTACATGATTATATCCCTGGTAGTAACCTTGCCGGTTCTGGTGATTCGAACCAGCCCAGTGGAAGCGTTGAGAGCACCTGATTAGGAGGATGAAAATGATAAAAGTAAAAAATCTGTGGAAAATCTATGGTGAAGGAGAAGGGGCTGTACAGGCTCTTAAAGGCATAAATATTACTATAGAGCACGGAGAGTTTCTTGCCATACTTGGACCATCTGGTTCTGGCAAAACCACGTTGCTTAATTGTCTTTCTGGAATTGATGCTCCGACACGCGGTGAGATTTTTTTCAATGGGGTGGCTTTTCATTCGATGAGTGAAGAGAAAAAGACGCAATTTCGAGCAAAATATATGGGTTTCATTTTCCAATTTTTCAACCTGGTACCTGTGCTTACTGCTATTGAGAATGTGGAATTGCCTCTTAAGATTCTCGGCGTGAAACATACTGAAGCAAGGAATAGAGCTCTTGAAATGCTGAAAAAAGTTGGTTTATCAGACAAAATCAACAGGTTTCCATCTCAGCTTTCAGGTGGTGAACAGCAGAGGGTAGCCATAGCAAGAGCGATTATTCACAATCCAGATATAATATGGGCTGATGAACCAACCGGAAATCTCGATTCAGAAACCGGACTTGGCATAATAGAGCTGCTTGAAAGAATCAGGAATGAACATGGAACAACACTGGTAATCGTTACTCACGATGAACGAATAGCAAAGCGAGCAGATCGTGTGCTTACTATAAGAGACGGTAAGATTCTGAGTTTTTCTACGTTTTGAAAAGCAGAAGATTACATCAGCATTTTCTTTCTTTTTTGCTCACTAACATTAATTCTATCTCATCCATTCTGAGTGGTTTGCGGTTCCAGGAACCGGCGGTACCTCCCCAGATATTTTCAACAAGAAAACCTGCTATTTTCAACATGTAAACAAGCTCGCTTGCTATAAAACCTTTTTCTCTCAAAAATATGTTGTCCGGAGCATTTTCAAGGTAATCTGACATTGGACTGCTCTCGACAATTGCTAATTGATCAAATTTCCCCTTAGAGACATCTTCATCGTTGAACAATCTGATCATTCTGAGACCATTTAAAGCGGTAAATATAAATTTTGACCCTGTCTTTAGAGTTTTGTTTATATTTTTGAGAATCATTATATCTCTGTCAAAAGGATCTTCACCTTCGGATAGAAGTCCAAAAGCCCCTTCACAAAGGCAGATGCACGCATCGTATAATTTGTTTACTTTGAAATCTACTGCATTTGCTTGGATAAAGTCTACAGAGACACTTTCTTTTTCACATTTTTTTCTGGCAATACTCAGCATTCTTTCAGATATATCGATACCTGTTACACTATAACCTCGTTTTGCAAGCTCTATTGAATGTCTTCCTGTCCCGCAGCCAACGTCAAGTATGAAAGAACCTGCGGGTATGTTGAGTTCCTGTTCAATAAAATCTATTTCTGCTTTTGTATTCTTTGTAAAAATCTCATTATCGTATTTTTCTGCGTATTCATCGAAAAAATATCTCCAGTTATTTTGAGTCATTTTAATTCTCCTTTCCTATAAGGAAAAACGATCTCATCTTAAATTAACCAAGATATGGTATTAAGCGTAAATTAAATTCCATCCATCTTAACTTAACTATGCAAAGAGTAAAATTTTTTGATAGCAAGCAAAAAATGGCATCTGAGCTTGAATATGTTTCGATCATACCACATTCTTACGTTATGGAGGAGATGTATGATGCTGATGTTTCTGATTCCCCTTTTTGGTCTGATTGTAGTCTTTTTCAATTTTAAAGGATTGCTCAAGAAACCTGAAGGAACAGAGTACATGCGAGAGATATCATTGCGAATAAGAGAGGGAGCAGACGCTTTTATCAATCATGAATACAAAAAAGTGGCCATTTACGCTGTGGTAATAGCGATGATCTTGGGAATATTAACTGCTTGGTATGTATCCATTGCATTTTTGACAGGTGCTCTTATGAGTTCTCTGGCTGGTTATTTAGGAATGAAAGCAGCAACGAGGGCAAATGTGCGTGTCGCAGAGGCAGCAAGGCAGCACAAAAAGATTGGTCCTGCTTTGAAGACGGCATTTCAGGGTGGCTCGATCATGGGCCTTTCTGTAGGAAGTCTTGCGTTGCTGGGCTTTATAGTTGTTATGATGATTTTCAGACATCAATTAGAGCCGGAGCAGCTGGTTATTGTTCGTAATTATCTTGGTATCAATTTCATCCCAATTACAATGACACTTTCAGGATATGCGTTAGGATGTTCAATAATAGCAATGTTTGATAGAGTGGGTGGAGGAGTCTACACGAAAGCTGCTGATATGGCAGCTGATCTGGTTGGAAAAACGGAACTAAGGCTTCCAGAAGACGATCCAAGGAATCCAGCAACAATTGCAGATAATGTTGGGGACAATGTTGGAGACGTGGCTGGCTTAGGAGCTGATTTGCTTGAAAGCTACGTTGGTTCGATTCTTTCTGTTATCGTACTAGCTTCTTATATCTTTGTTCTGACATCAACAGAGCATACTGAACTTGTGATCAAGCTCATTAGCTATCCTATAGGATTTGCGCTAATTGGATTGCTTTCTTGCATAGCTGGTGTAATGTTTGTCATATTTAAAAAGCCTTCCAATAAACCTCATGCAGAACTTAATTTTGCTCTGTTTCTTTCTGCTCTTTTGACAATAGTTGGGAACTTTTTCTATACAAAATTTTCTCTGTCGGGAGAAAATAATCTTGAATCCTTCGGGTTTCGTTACGGACCGTTTTCTGCGTATTTTTCGGCTATAATTGGGATTGCGGCGGGTATAATAATAGGATTACTTGCGGAATACTATACTTCAGATGATTTCTCACCAACGAGAAAACTAAGCCATAAATCCATGCAGGGAACAGGAATGGTTATAAGTGGTGGCCTTGCGCTGGGTATGATGAGTACTTTTTTACCATGTCTTATGCTTTTTGCGGCTATCCTGGCTGCAGATCATTTTGCTGGGCTTTATGGAGTTGCAATGGCAGCGGTAGGAATGCTTTCATTTGTGGCTATGTCCGTAACAGTAGATTCTTATGGGCCTATAGCGGATAATGCAGGGGGAATAAGTGAAATGTCTGGGCTCGAGCCAGAAGTCAGGCAAATTACAGACAGGCTTGATATGGTAGGAAATACCACTGCTGCGATAGGTAAAGGTTTTGCAATAGGGTCAGCAGCACTTGCCGCCCTTTCTTTGTTTGCCTCGTACATGTTTTCACAGGCTTCACCTGGTGAATACGTCAAAAGTATCAGTGAGCTGTTGAATCTAAATATTATAAACGCACGAACTCTCGGTGGAGCAGTTCTCGGTGCAGCTTTGCCTTATCTTTTCAGCGGGATACTGATTGAAGCTGTTGTGAAGGCAGCTTCGAAGATGGTAGATGAAATAAGAAGGCAAGTTAAGGAAAGACCAGGAATAATTGATGGAACCGAAAAACCCGATTATCAAAGGTGTATTTCAATAAGTGCTGATGGTGCACTTCAACAGATGGCTCTTCCTGCAATGATAGCTATTGTTACACCTGTATTGAGTGGATTTCTGCTTGGAGTCGAATTTGTTGGGGGTTTGCTTGTAGGAACGACGCTCAGTGGTATAATGCTGGCGCTTTTCACTGCAAATGCAGGTGGTGCATGGGATAATGCCAAGAAGTATCTCGAACAAGGTAATATAGAGGGATTGAACAAAGGTTCCCAGGAGCATTCTGCTCTCGTTGTTGGGGACACAGTAGGAGATCCTTTGAAAGATACAGTTGGGCCGAGTCTCGATATACTTATCAAAATAATGGCTGTTATTTCTCTAATATTTGCCCCACTTTTCCAGAAATTCAGCATCTTTTGAGAAATAATTCCGCTCCCCTTCCTATGGGGGGAGCTTTCAATACCCAAAAATGATGAATAGGGCACAAAGATTATCCAGTTTTTTCTATGTAGATTTTCGAATCTAATTTGTCATCCACAACGATAACTTTATAACCCATCTTTCTGCAAAAACTTATAATCCTTTCTTTGGAGAGGGGATAATCTACTATAACCAGCAATGTTTCACCGTTGGTCAGTTCTTTCAACTCTCTCCTTGTAGTTAATTCTGGTATGGGACAGGTTTCACCCCGAAAATCAAGAACCCTTTTCGGTTTAAAAAGATTGGTATCGTTATAATAAATGGGTTCAAAAACAGGTGTTCCACGCTTGTCTGATATGAAATTAATAGCTTCCTCAATAACTCTAAGCATATGTTTAGAAGAGAAATCAAAACGATCACCATCTGGTGTTTTGATTACAGAAAGTATGCCTTGTTTGTACATTTGGGTTAGATATCTGTAGGCTGTTGAAATATTAATACCAAGTTTTTGAGCAACTTCATTGACAGTCAAACAGCTATCAAGAAGAAGAGTTAGTATATCAAGACGTTTCTGGTTTGCCAGCACTTTAAAAAGTTCGACCAGATCAGATCTTTTCATGTGTGGATTATCACCTTTTAATTGATTAATTGAGATGCCGCGATGGCTATCGCGGCATCTATATTGCTATTATACCATATTAACCTATAAACTGTGGCTCAGATTCAACAAGTTCAATAAATTGTGGATAATCAATCAATGGAACCTGTGAATCTTCTTCTTTGTATCCTCTTGAAAGAAAATCATCTTTGATTGCAAATATCTTTGCTTTTGTCTCGTATTTTTTAAGAGCCCAAAAAACACCATTCTGGATAAGTACGATTTTATCTCCGGCTTTAGCATTTTCGATCTTAAGTTTCTCAACAGGGTGATCAACTCCGTACTTGACAAGTATTAATGCCATTGTATCACCTCACATGAAGATCACGTAATCAAAGCCGTGAAAGAAATCAGGCAGGCTTTTTTTCTCTATTATCTGTGCTCCAAAGTTTTCCTCTATTTCTTTTATGCTGAATTTTTCAATGTCCTCTTTTAGAACATAAACTTTGGTAGCGTATCGTTTTATGTATTTGTGGCATATAGAAAGTGGTAACAAACCGAGAGATTCAGGTCTGGTGTTTTTTGAAAGAGCAATACAGGCTTCATCTAAGAGAAGAACACTTGGTTCAAGATCTTCTCCATACATTCCAAACGCTGTTCTAAATGCTTCGTTTACCCATATGCTTCCCACTGGGGACTGGTAAGCAACAAAAAGTAATTTTCTCATTTTCCCCACCTCAGGCCATCAGATTTATGAACCTATCAGTTGTGGATAAAAGTGCTGCTAATTCTGGCAATCCACTTGGTTTTGCACCATCTATGATCATATCTTCTTTTATACCTCTATAATCCATGCAAATGCCACAGATATCAACTTTTAATTTTCCCGAATTAATCAAAGTTCTGAGTTTTTCAGGAATATTTCTATCAATTTTAAGTGGTTTGATATTTTTATTCACACAAATTACCGAATCTGCAAATAAGAATAAAGTTACTTCATGTCCTTTTTCAACAGCTGCCTCAGCAATTTTGATTGCAGTGTCAATATCTTCATAAGTGTAAGGTTGAACCATCACTTGTATTGTTATTTTCATAAATCATCTCTCCTTGCCAAACAATATCCTGGCCATTGTCCAGTTACCAAGTATGAAGAATATAGAGGCTAATATAGAAGATATAGCCAGCTGGGGAACACCCGTTAGGAAATGCCCGATATTGCACCCGCCAGCTGTTGCAGCTCCAAAACCCATGAATATTCCACCAACAATGACTTGCAAATAGGTTTTTGGGTTTTTAGGCATTCTTAGCTTGAATTCTTTGCCGGCGATAGAAGAAATGAGTGCCCCCAAAATAATACCTATTATTTCTGCGCCATCCCAGGAGAGTGGTTTATTATTGGTGTAGACACTGAAGAGATTAACCCAACCACCTGTGATGCCAAGTCCGTAATTTCTCCCTGCTTTTGCACTCGTCCACCAAGCAATCGGTGCGAGTACCGCTATGAGGATTGCGGCAACGATCCAGTTCAATTTTGTTGATCTTTCAGAAGTTTTTGTTCCAAAAGCATACCAAATCAGCAGAGCAGCAAAGATTAGGGCAACAATCCATGGGTTAATATTCAAAACGGTTGCCAGGGTTGGTCCTGTTTTTGGCGCATAAATTGATTGATTATTTTGTACAACAACGTTGAAAGTGCTGATCCATTTCTTCCATGGTGAGAAAAGTCCAGAATTTGTTGCATATGCAGTTAGTCCATAGAAAATAGCTGCCAACCAAGCTGTAGTCATGCCTTCACCGGTTCTGTAGGTTACTCCAGAAGCACAGCCACCTGCTAAAACCATACCCAGTCCAAAGATGTAACCGCCCAGGATATTTCCCAACCAATTGAGAGCAGGAGGATTTAATGCTATAAGTCCAGTTTGAGCAAACAGAAGGAGGCTGATCGATTCGAGGGCTATGGCGAGTGCTGCAAGTTTCATAAGATAGTTGTCTTTAAAGATTAAAATATCTCTGAACGCGGAATTAAAACAAATTCTGCCCCGCTGAAGAATCACTCCAAATATGAAGCCTACTAAAAGCCCTGCCCAAACCATGGAAAGTCACCTCCTTCTACTTGACCTGAATGTAGATTTTCCATTCGCTATTGCCAACTTCTTCAATTTCCAGAACTTCATGCCCCAATTTCCTGACTGTCTCAGGGATTCTCTCTTTGGACATGGGATAGTCGATCCATACTTCCAAAATTTCTCCTGGTTTCATTTCCTTCAGGGCTCTTTTTGTTTCAACATCTGGAACAGGACAGACTTCTCCACGAACATCCAGACTTTTTGCCACTTGATACTTTGCCATACCTGCACCTCCCTTTCGTGAAAAAAATATCGATTTCTAATAAAAGATTATCTTTGCATAATGAATCACTGTTGACATGTATATTACGACTTGGTAAATCTGGAAAATAACAATGGATTATAAATTACTGTTGAGTACGTACACCAGAATATAGTGCATAGAAAATTTGCTCAAATATGTTAAGTGTTAGCTATTGTGAAGCAGCTTTTGAATAAAGCATTCGAATGAATTTCACTGATGCAATATAAGGTACATTATATTGCATAGGCGTTGTCTCTTTCAAAAGCTCATTTAAACAGAATCAAATTAGACATTTATAACAGAAAAGCAGGCTCATGACACAAAACTCAGAGTTGATTCATAAGTAAGAAGCTCAAATAATATAATTATCGGTAAGCACTGGCACTAATCTAATAAAGAAAAATGGGATGTCTTATTTTTTTTACAAATTACAATTTGATTTTTCATATTTATCTCAATCTGGTGTAATGAAAAACTGATTTGATCGATTACTGAGAGGATTAAATGATAGATCGGATAACTGATCTTTCAAACCAGATACTCAAATTATATGAAGAACTCAACCAGATTCAAAAAACCTTTCCTTCCTGTAATGGTTGCAAAGAATGCTGCAACACGCCTTCGTGCAATATAGAAGCAACTATTCTTGAGTTTATACCGCTGGCAGTTCATTTTTCCCAGATGAATCTTTTAGATAAGTGGCTTGATAAGCTTGAGAGAACTACAGAAGAGGATATCTGTGTACTTTTTGATCCTGCTAATCCAAAAGGTGGATGCACCTATCATATATTTAGGCCTCTGATTTGCCGGCTATTTTCAGCGAGTCTGGTAATAAGAAAAAATATCATACAACCATTGAGTTGTAAATATCTCCGCAGCAGTCTTATAAACCAAATCACTAATTTGCCAAATGCTCAGGACTATTTTTCAAAACTTCTCTCAATAGATTTCTTTCTTGCTTCGTACAGATATCCCATCAACACTGCCCTGAAAAAAGCTTTGGAATATGTTGGTTTGTATTACACCACAGGAAGATTCACACGCCGCTCGGCATGACTAAGAATAAAAATCATTTCTTATTTGATATTAATATCTGTATCTAAAAATTATATTTGTAATTGTCAAACAGATATAAACTCACAAATCAAAATCACATTTCTAAAAATGTTTCTATAATATAATTCATTTTCCATTTTATAATAGATTATACTTTACATATTATTGAATAGAATACATTTTAAAAAATTTCACGAAAAGTGTTTATCGGGGCACAAAATACCGTTGTTTTCGCGGCGGTTTATGTTTTCAGATCAGATCTGATGCAGAATCAGTGATACAGAAAACAGGCAACTTGATGTGAGTTTTCAACGGTTTTGAGTTCAGGTATGCCTTGATGACATATCTTCATGGCATAAGGGCATCTTGAAGCAAATAGACATGCCTGCGGTGGATCTATCGGGGATGTGATTTCGCCCTGGATTGGTTGTATCTTTGCCAATTTCCGCATCTTTGGATCTGCAACCGGAACAGATGCAATTAAAGCTTGAGTGTAAGGGTGTAATGGGTGGTTGAATAGATCTTTTGAGTTAGAAAGCTCCACCAGTTTTCCAAGGTACATCACGGCGATTCTATCGCTGATATATTTGACAACAGCTAAATCATGCGCGATAAAAATGTAGGTGAGTTTGTATTTTTCTTTAAGAGCGGTCAATAGATTAATCACCTGAGCCTGGACAGAAACATCAAGCGCAGAGACTGGTTCATCGCAGATCAAAAGTTCTGGTTGCATTATAAGTGCACGAGCGATGCCAATTCTTTGCCTCTGACCCCCAGAAAATTCATGAGGATATCTGTAAAGGTACTCTGGCCTCAGGCCAACATTTTCTAAAGCTTGTGAAGCCAGTCTCTTTTTGTCAGAAATCGATAGGCTTGAGGACGACAAACCTTCAGTTACTATTTGCAAAACAGTCAATCTGGGGTTAAGAGAACTGTATGGATCTTGGAAGATCATTTGAATTTTCGCGCGATATTTTTGAAAACTTTTTTCGTCAAGCGAAGAAAGATCAACCAGATTGTTATTTTCATGATAAATAACCCTGCCCGAAGTTGGTTGATACAGTCTGACAACCAACCTGCCAAGGGTAGTCTTACCACAGCCAGATTCCCCAACCAATCCAAAGGTTTCGCCACGGTCCACGAAAAAATGAACATCATCGACAGCTTTCAAATACGATCTTTTACCAAAATGCTTTTTTATTGTGAACCATTTACTGATACCTTCAAGCTCAAGAATTTTTTCCATCTGTCTCTCCCTCACTGTAAAGCCAGCATTTGACCATGTGATCTGACCCAACGAAGAGATTCTGTGGTTTTTGCCGCGAGCAGATATCTTTTTTGAAAATACATCTTGGATGAAATCTACAGCCAGCTGGGTATCTTGCTGGGTGTGGAACTACTCCTTCAATTGATGCGAGTTTTTCTTTGTGTAATTCATCATGTATCTTGGGAACAGAATTTAAAAGTGCTTTTGTATATGGGTGTAGAGGATTTTCAAAAATCTCGTAGACACCTGCTTTCTCTATCACTTGGCCTGCATACATGACAGCGACTTTGTCACACATTTCGGCAACAACTGCAAGGTTATGGGTTATCAATAAAATTGCCGTGTTGAATTTTTCTTTAAGATCAAGCATTAATTTGAGTACCTGAGCTTGTATTGTAACATCGAGGGCTGTTGTTGGTTCATCAGCTATCAAGAGTTTTGGACTGCAAGCTAAAGCCATTGCTATCATTACACGCTGTCTCATGCCGCCAGACAGCTGGTTGGGATAATGATTATATCTGCTGTTTGGTTCTGGTATTTTTACATCCGCCAGCATCTGTACAGCTTTGCTTTTCCTTTCTTCCTTTCTCATCTTTTCGTGAAGCTCATAAACTTCTTCTATCTGCCAACCTGCTGTGTAAACGGGGTTCAAAGAGGACATTGGTTCTTGAAAAATCATCGAAATTTCTTTTCCCCTGATTTTGCACAATTCATCACTGTGCAGAGTCACAAGATCGACGCCATTGAACCATATATGTGAATCTTTTGAAATGAAGGCATTTTTTGGCAAAAGTCTTGTGATCGCGTATGCCGTAACAGTTTTACCACAGCCAGACTCCCCCACGATACCCAGTATTTCACCGTCGTTGACCTCAAAAGAAACATCGTCCACAGGAACAATTTTTCCCATGTTCGTTTTAAATCCAATTTGCAGGTTTTCTACTTTTAAAAGCATTCGACCACCTCAAGCTTCACTGACAAATTTCGGGTCGAGGGCATCACGAAGTCCATCTCCTAAGAAATTAACGCTCAGAACTGTTATGAAGATCATAAAGCCCGGAAAGAACACAAGCCACCAGGGCACAGTGTTTGAATGGCCTGTGGAAAGAATATAATTCATGGATCTTTGAAGCATGTTGCCCCACGATGGTGTGGGAGGTTGTATACCAAGTCCAAGATAGCTCAAGGAGGACTCTGAAAGTATCGCATAAGAAAGATTGAGTGTCATCGAAACTATCGTTATGGGCATTGCATTTGGCAAAACGTGTTTGAACAGAATTTTTAATCTACTGGTGCCAAGAACGCGTGCTGCCATTATGTATTCATTCTCTCTTATTGACAAAACAACGCCTCTCACGAGCCTTGATACGCCCATCCAACCAAAGACAGACAGTACAAGTATTGTATTTGTCAGACCTGAACCAAAGACCATTGTGAGAATGAGAAGTATTGGAAAAAGAGGTATTGAAAGCATGACATCGACAAATCTCATCAATAATCTGTCAACGATGCCGCCAAAATATCCAGAAATCAATCCAATCAGCAAACCAATCGCGGTTGTGATCAGAGACGATACAAACCCAACAAAAAGCGATATTCTCCCACCATACATAACCCTTACAAGCACATCTCTACCGAGTTCATCTGTACCAAAAAGATGGTTTTGTGAAAACGGTGGTGCAAAGATAGCAGAAAGATCAAATTCGTCGTAAGTAATTTTCATAAATAACGGTCCAATAAGACTGAACATGGTTACAAAAACGAGAATTATCAATCCAAAAAGCGCTAAGCGGTGTTTTAGAAATCTTTTTCTCACCAATTGCCAGTAAGTACCAATTGGTATAACAGAACTGTCTTGTAGTTGTTCAATCTTTTTTTTCATTAAAAGCACTTTATCACACCGCCTTTTCACCAAGTCTTATTCTTGGATCAACCACAGCATAGAGGATATCCGCAAGCAAGTTTGACAGTAAAGTAATAACCGCGATGAACATCAAACAATTCACGGCAAGATTGTAATCACTTGCCAGAATCGCTTCATACATCAATCTACCCATGCCAGGCCATGAAAAGACCGTCTCAACGATCAGCGCACCACCAAAAAAGTAAGGTATATCGAGCGCTATTATGGTAATAATTGGTATCATGGCGTTTCTCAAAGCATGTTTCAAAATCACTCTTTTTTCTTTTGCACCTTTTGAATAAGCGGTTCTTATGTAATCTTGATCGAGTACTTCTAACAGAGAGGTTCTTATGTACCGCACCCAATAGGCAACCTGAACTAAACCGAGAACCAGAGCTGGTAAAGTCAGATGCCTGAGTTTATCTACAAAGATATTCCATGAGCCCGTGATACCATAGGTTTGAACACCGGATATGGGGAACCAGCCAAGTACCACAGAAAACACGATTATCGCCATCAACGCAAACCAGAATGTCGGCAGAGAAATTCCAACGAATGCAAGAATGGTGAAGAAATAGTCAAAGAACGAATATTTCTTAACAGCAGAATAAATCCCTATTGGGAAAGCCACTATAAGTCCTATAACCCATGCAGTTATCGTCAAGGTAAGAGTATTCGGGAGCCTTTTAACGATAATACCCAGCACAGGTTGTTTGTACATCGAAGAAAAACCAAGATCGCCTTTGAGAAAACTCGTAAGCCAGAAACCATATCTGACTATTAAAGGATCATCAAGGTGATAATATTTTCTTAGTTCGGCAATCTTGGCTGGATCTCTCACAAGCGCGCGTGGATTTTCTAAGCGACTTGTCAGCAATGGATCTCCCGGCATTGCGTTCAGAATGACAAAAATGATCAACGAAATGAGAAAAAATATGGGAATTAGTTCTAGCAATCTAAAAAACAGGTATCTTTTCAAATTTTTACCCCCTACAGTGACTGTACATATTCAGCTGTTTTCAATCCCGCCAACAATTGTATGGCAACCAGATCTTTTATTGGTATTGCTCTGTAATTGAGATTTTTTTCAAGATAATCTATTTTCCTGTCAAATTGACCGTCAACTTTCTTTTTAACTTCATACAATTTTTCATCTTCATAATTTTCAAGAATCTCATTGACAAATCTCTTTAGCATACCGAGCATTAAAGATTGATAGAACTGCGTGACACAGGTGTTATCAAAAACTTCGGCAACGGTAGCTTTTCTTTGAAGCTGTGGATCGGTTTCGATCCAGTTCTTCTCTGCATTCAAATGTTCTGGCATGATTTCAACGTAATTTTTGAGAACTTCGTAGAATGGAGATTTCTCATTTGAGTAGTTTTCACATATTTCGAAGATTTCCCTGACAAATTCGTATTGTTTTGTCGAGCTTTCCCATGAGATGAGTCTTGCTTCTTTTCTTGTCATCTGAGTTTCTGATATATCTTCTATTCTTGGATCGTAGTAGTACGGAACTTCGCACACAAGAGAATATGTGTCTGCAACACGTTTGGCATATTCGTCTGAACTTGCACCAGCTCTTATGATCTGAGCAGGATCGACCTTCGCATGTTTTTCGAGATAATCGTATTCCTCAGTTATTGGAGAAAGTTTGTATATAGCCTTTGAGAGCATTTTCAGATATGGCACTTCCGGTTCACCAAGTGCAAGCGGTACCTTAAATCTATGTGGGATGGTGTGAAAACCTTCATACAATTCTGGTGAATCATCAGATATATAATAATAAACTCCGCCAAAACCCGCATTGTGCAAAGAATACATGAAAACTGGTTTTTCCTCTTCCATGATCTTCATCAAAGTTTGTGTTTCTGGTAATGGCTCATGAAAATGAAGGGTTTTATAATCTACAGGAAAAGTCCATTCAACCTGCCTGTATCCCGGTGGTCTGTAGAAATTGCCTGCATAGGACTTAATAGACTGTGGATTTGAAAACCAGCCCTCATTTAACTTTGTACCATCTGGATCTATAACCTTTATTAAATACCAGGTGTAATCAAAATGAGATCTCAATTGTTCATCCTCCACAAGTTTTTCGCAAAGGAAATCGAGCATCATTGCCCCTATGGGTTCATTAGGGTGTGGGCAACCAAACATGAGCGCATTTCTGGAGCCATTACCTATTTTGATTACCTTTATTGGATGAGCATTTCTCGATTTACCAATTTCATAAACTTTTACTACTCTGGGAAATTTTTCAGCAAGTTCCTGTGTTCTTCTGTCGAATTCATCGACGTAAAAAAATCTCCTGTAATCTGGTATTTGATCGACCAAATAGTCAAAATTCATCTTGAGTCCTCCTCGGGAATGAAACTGGGGGGTTATCCCCCAGCCATTAATGTTGTTCTGTGTCTATGTACCAGTTGTAGATGATCCAGCCAAGGCCACTGTCGTAAGTAGAATTAAAACTTTTGATGTATTTCTTTGCAAAATGAGGTGTTGGATCTGAAATCAAAGGCAAAACTGGCAAGTCATTGGTCCATAATGCAAAGTGTTGTTTGTACAATTCGACTCTTTTTTCAAAATCAACTTCTGTTGCCATTTTCGCAAGTATCTCATCGTTTTTGGGATTGGACCAGCCCGTGTAATTCGTACCACCCCAGTTATTTGCCTCGGATGGTATCATATCACTACCCCAGTAATTTAGTGCTTCATCACTGACTCCATAGCCCCAGCCAGTCAGCCACGCATCGAATTTGCCCATGGGAGCTTCATCCCATATGACAAGTGCAGGTTTCATTTCAATCTTTACAGATATACCAACTTTTTTGAGCATACCCTGTATTAACTGGGTTATCAGCTCATTTTGACTGTTACCTGCTCCTGCAATCAGTGTGAACTCGAAAACCCTGCCATCTTTTTCAAGTAACCCCTGCTTGTTCTTTTTCCAGCCAGCTTGAGCAAGTAATTCTTCTGCTTTTTTCGGATCGTACGGGTATTTCTTTATATGGTCTCCTTTTAAAGCATCCCTCATCATATGGACTTCCGTGATCCATGTGTCTACAATCTGACCTTTTCCAAAAAATACAACGTTGTTTATTTGCTGACGATCAATTGCATATAAAATAGCCTGCCTGACCCTCACGTCAGAGAACAACGGATGTGGTTTTGAAAGATCGTTTGGATCTCTGAAGTTCAAATCAAGTGTCCACGCTGCCACATTCGGAGTGAAGTAGACATTGAAGATATCTCCTTTATCTTTTTCAAGTTGCAGACTTTGTTTAAGATCCAGCGTATACCTGCCAAAGTCTATTTCACCTTTTAAAACAGATGCAAAGATAACATCGCTATCTGGAATTATTCTCATCACTATTTGATCAATATTTGGCCTGCCCATGTAATATTCATCAAATGCTTCCAGCACTATGTACTGCCCTTCGACGTATTCTTTGAATTTGTATGGTCCTGTCATAACAGGGTTGAAGGTAACTTTTTGGACAAATTGATCCCAGTTTCCTGTTTTCTTTGCTTCTTCAAAGTCTTTTCTGTAAAGATGTTCAGGAAGCTGGAACCAGCCGTAGTAATAAGCGTAGACCGATGAACCAAGTTCAGCACCGGGTACTGGACTGGGAAAATGAACTGTGAATGTGTAGTCATCTATTACATCAACTCGATCTACCATCTTTTCAAAGTAATTCGATGTAACTGGGGCTTCAGAAACCATAACTTCCCACTGAAATTTTGCATCATGTGCTGTGACCGGCTGACCATCGTGCCATTTCATACCTCTTCTCAATTCGAAGGTCACACTCATTGAACCATCCTGGTTGATTTTTACAAGACCGTTTTCGAGGGTGGGTATTCTTTTTATCATCCTTGGATGATAAAAGCCGTTGTCGTCAGTTCCTGTATTTCCATCACCGATGATGTTGCAGATTGTCCAGGTTAAACCTGAAGAGGTAAACAAGGTGTTGAGTCCCTTGGGATCTGCCCCAACTGCTGTTACAATCGTTCCACCACGTTTTGGTGGATAAAGCGCCATGTAGAAAGATCTTGCCGCTTCTGATTTTGTTATTGGTGATAGCGGCTCAAGCAAATGCCCGTAACGATAATCTAAAAGTTGTCTGTCGCTTCTAAATGCGAGTGTAAAAGCGCCTATAGCTTCTTTTGGAACTTTATCTTCATCGTTTGCGAGAGTGCAAATCTCTGTGAATTTTGCAGCCTCTTGTTCAAGGCCGAGTACCTTGACAAGTATCATGATAAAGTCTTTTCTCAAAACCTGATCTGTTCCCTTCTTTACAAGTGATTCTTTTCCAGGAAAAGCTTTTGCTACAGCAGAATAAAGTTCGTCATAAGTCAGGGCTGAATCGTCGATTGTTTTTAAAATGCCAAGCTTCTGAATAGCCGGGGCGGCTTCTTGCAGAGCAACCTGACCGAAACAAAGAACGAACAATGACAGAATACCAAATAAACTGAGAAGTTTTCTCATCACTATACCCCCTTTGTTTAGAATGATTATACGTGCAAAAGCCAGTATCGTCAATTTATAAAATCTTGCAATCAATGTGACAGAAAAAATATCTCCGCAAGTCCTTCTTCTTCAGGGGAATGGGTAAGGAGCTTATTAATTATCAAAAGCTGTGTTACAATTGTATAGGGCAACAGAAACAGTTTCAGAAGAAACTATCAGGAGATATATTGAAGAATGTCAAGATATGTAGTCAGAACATATAAAGTACCTGTACCATTAGAACTTTATCCTTTATGTTCTGAACTTAACAAAACTGCTGCACGGATATATAACAAAACAATGTCTCTTGTCAAAAAGATAAAGCGCAAGAAAGGTTTCTGGCTCTCTCAAAATACGGTGCAAAAATATATTCTGCGTTGGGCTGATAATATAGACATTCATACACATTCTAAACAAGCTATACTTCAAGAGTACTTTCAAGCTCTTGATAGTTACTTCAGCGCAGTTAAATCAAAACCAGATTTAAGACCGCCGCACAAAAAGAAAAGATTCCCGCCATTCATCTGGAAAAACACAGCGATAAAATTGATACCGGATGGTAAGCTAAAGCTTTCAATGGGCAGAAAGCAACAACCTATTATTATCCAAACATCGTTGCCAGCCGGTACAATAATCAGGCAAGCTAAATTAGTCTACGAAAATGGAAAATATTATCTTCACCTTGGAATAGAGGTGAAGATTGAAGAAGAAAACCGACAACCAAAGACAAAAGTTATGTCTATTGATCTTGGTATTATCCATCCGATAACGTGTTTTGATGGTTCCGAAACCATCATTTACCGAGGAGGTATTTTAAACAGCGTTCTAAGATGCAGAAACAAGAAACTTGCTGAATTTCAAAAGCTATTAAATCGCTGTAAAAAAGGTTCAAAGAGATACAGAAAACTATCTAAAGCTAAAAAGAGAATGCTAACAGGAACACAAAACCAGATCAGAGACATGCTTCATAAGATAACGAGCAACTTTGTTGGATTGTGTATACAGAAAAGCGTAGGGACTATTGTAGTTGGAGATATAACAAACATTCGAGACGGTGCAAATGGAAATGATAATTATAATCAAAAACTGCATCAGTGGCAGTACAGAAAAATAGTCAACATGATAACTGATAAGTCAAAGCTACATGGAATTAAAGTTGTGAGTATATCAGAAGCGTATACAAGTAAACGATGTCCTGTATGTGGCAGCAGAAATCATCCGAATAACCGCAACTGTAAGTGCCAAAATTGTGGGTTTGAGTATCACAGGGACGGGGTAGGGGCGATAAACATTTATGCAAGGTATCCTGGGAAGAAGTCCCAAGTAGTAGTGAAATTGGCACCCGCCAGAGGTGTGAGATTCAATCCACATCTCTGTGGCCATGGAGTATCCGTATCTCCATGGAAGGTAGCCTGAAAGAGCTACTAAGAATCCTATCCCTTTAGGGGATTGGGAGTGTCAAATAATAAATTGAGTATGAATGAGATAGAACTGAATGAACAATTTTTGAATGCATTGGAATTGATGGAAAAATCAGACAAGAACATCTTTATAACTGGCAGGGCCGGGACTGGTAAATCTACATTGCTGATGTATTTTTGCAACATAACAAAGAAAAAAGTCGTGGTTCTTGCCCCGACAGGTGTTGCGGCGCTGAATGTGAATGGTGAAACAATTCACTCGTTTTTCAAATTCAAGCCAAATGTGACTGTTGAGAACATTGAAGTATTAGATGATGAAATTTACAGAGAAATAGACACAATTATCATCGATGAGATCTCTATGGTTAGGGCCGATCTACTTGATTGCATCGATAAATTTTTGCGTTTGAACGCTCGGGATTTCAGCAAACCTTTCGGTGGTGTTCAGATGATTCTGATGGGAGATTTGTACCAACTGCCACCTGTAGTTACCAAGAAAGAAAGGGAATTTTTCAAAGAAAGGTACAGAAGTGAATATTTCTTTGATTCAGACGTGTTCAAAGATGTGGATTGGGAATTCATAGAACTCAAAAAGATCTACAGGCAAGATGATGATCAGTTCATGAAAATTCTCAATGAAATTAGAACTGGAACAATAACTGATGAAAGTCTGCTGATCCTAAGCAGACGAGTAAATGCTCAGCTACAAAATATTAACTATGCTATTTATCTGACAAGCCACAACCAGACAGCCAAAAATATAAACCAGGAAAAGCTCAACCAGATCAAAGGTAAACTGTACAAATTCGAAGCCGAGATACAGGGAGATTTTGATGAAAGTTCTTTTCCTGCAGATTATGTACTTTCGCTAAAAAAAGGTGCACAGATAATGATGCTAAATAACGACAGTGACGGCAGGTGGGTGAACGGTTTTGTTGGAAAAATCATTGATGTTCATCAAGATGATGGTATCGTCAAGGTTCTTTTTTCTAATGGCAGAATTGAAGAAGTGACACGTTACACCTGGGACATATTTCACTACAGATACAACAGGCGAAAAAAGATGATTGAAACAGAAATAGTGGGTACATTCAGCCAATTTCCGATGAGATTAGCCTGGGCTGTCACGATACACAAGAGTCAGGGCAAAACCTTTGACAATGTGACAATCGACCTTTCAAAACGTTTTTTTGCTCCGGGACAGTTGTATGTGGCTCTGAGTAGATGCACTCGCTTGAGTGGTATCTCACTCACAAGGGCTGTAACGAAAAAAGACATAATACTCGATAGAAGAATTCTCAGATTTTTGAGTGATTTTCAGTGTAAAAATAGTGAAAAAAAGTTATCTATGAGTGAAAAAATGGAACTCATAAACAGGGCTATTGAATTGAACAAATACCTTTTGATCGTTTATGTGAGATCTGATAATGAAAAATCAAGAAGAATTGTTGAACCAAGGAGAGTGGGAGAGTTTTCTTATTCTGGGAAAAAATTCTTAGGTCTTCAGGGTTACTGTTTTAAAAAAAAAGATTTGAGAACATTCAGAATAGACAGGATCCTTGATATCGAGCTAATCGAAGACAGGGAGGTAATAAAGTGAAGATGCTCAAAAATTTGGTGAATCAACATACTTTTCTCAGATCAAAAGATAACTATGAATCAAGCAGAGCGGTCATCGTAGGTGCACCACTGGATCAGACAACAAGTTTCAGGCCGGGGACACGCATGGCACCAAAGAAAATCAGAGAACTTTCCTATGGTTTAGAGGATTACAGCCCATACCTGAATGACTCCTTGAATGACAAATCTTTTTATGATGCCGGTGATATCGAGATGCCGCTGGGAAATCTTCAAAAGAGCCTCGAGTTAATCGAGAGAATAGCAAATGAAATCGTTCAAGACGAAAAAATACCAGTTTTCATTGGCGGAGAACATTTGATAACTTTCCCCATAGTCAGGCGAATGGCGTTAAAGTACCCAGAGCTGAAAATCATTCACTTCGATGCACACGCAGACTTGAGAGACACTCTTTTTGGTGAAAAACTCTCTCATGGTACGGTTTTGAGAAGAGTGTGTGAATATATCAAAGACAGGCATCTGTATCAGTTTGGTATCAGATCTGGTTTAAAGGAAGAGTTCGATTTTGCAAAAGATCACACAAGAACTTTTTTGTACGACGTGAAAGAACCTTTCATGAAGGTATTTGATGAACTGAAAGGTTTTCCGATATACATCACCCTTGACATAGATGTATTTGATCCTGCTTTTGCACCCGGTACTGGAACTCCCGAACCGGGTGGATGCACTTCAAAGGAAATCTTTGAAATAATCCAGAGATTTAAGGAACTGAAAATAGTTGGTTTCGACTTAGTTGAAGTTTCACCATTGACAGACATCTCAGAAAGAACCGGCATTTTAGCAGCAAAGATTTTAAGAGAAGTCTTGATGTGTATTAGCTGATCATTTTTTTCTGAAAATTTTTCCAGCCCGGGCCAGGGTATGTTCAGTCTCAAAAATAATGAGCTCACCGTTCACTATTACATGAATTATACCCTAAGGATAGTGTTTTGGGTTTTCATAGCTGGCCAGATCTTGAATTTTATCAAAATCAAAGATCACTATGTCAGCAGCCATCTTTGGTCGAATGATTCCTCGGTCAAACAACCCAATTCTTCGTGCCGGAAAAGATGTCATTTTGTAGACAGCCTCCAATGTGATTGCTTTGAGCTCTTTGACATAGCGAGCAATTACCCTTGAAAAAGTGCAAAAGTTCCTGGAATATGAATGTCCATGCGAGAGAATACCATCAGGTAAGACACTGCCACCAGAGCCAATCATTGAAAATGGGCTTATCTTTTTCACATCTTTTTCGTTCATGGCAAATCTCATCATGCTGAACTTCGATTTTCTTCAAAATAAATTATTCGGTTTGCTCAGAAATGAAGAACAGAATCAAAACAATCCACATTAGGATAGAATTCAAAGCCTGTGCTTCGCCGATATGACGTGTGCTGAAAAGTTTATAGGTTGCAACAGATAGAGTGGTCAATTGACCTTCTGACAGAATAATTGTCGCTGTGATCTCACCAAGTGCTATGGCCATACAAAATGCAAAAGTTCCTAACAGTTCTTTTTTGAAAACAGGCAATATTATTTTAAAAAACCTTTTTACAGAACCACACCCATCAATTTTACTGGCTTCTTCTATTTCTTTCGGAAAACTCCTCCAAACATTTTGAAGTGAACTGTGAACCAGAGGTAGTGATATCAATATATAAATACCACCAAGTTTGATCGCCTGAGGTGCTTCAAAAAGAATCATTCCAAAAGCCATTGTGGCAGGAGAGATTGCAACAGGAAGATACGTCAAGATTGATAAAAAACTTCTATACCTGATCGAAGCATATGAGCTGACTAATCCAAGAATGCACACGCATCCTCCGACTATTGAACTAAGTAAAACGCTGTAAATAATCACAGACCAGGCGTTCGCACCGATTATCCATTCGGCACTTTGACTGAACAAATTTCTGAAGTTTTCAAGTGTGAAAGTCCCTCCATATTTTAAAAATCCGCCCAGAGAAGCCATACTCAGAGGTAAGAAAACAAATAATCCAACAACAGCGATATAAAAGTAAGACCATCTTGGCTTTTCTTCTTTGAGTGCTTCGCCAAAAGATTGCTGAGATTTGCTGGATAAGATTAGGAAGACAAAACTTACAGATGTCACGAAAATCATTTGGAATAACGTGAGAGCCAGCGCGCTTTCGAAATCCAGAAGCACTTTGAGGTACATATATATGCTTACTTCAATAGTCGAATATTTGATTCCCCCCAATATCAAAACGACAGCAAAACTGGTGAAGCAATAAAGATAAGAAAGAGAAAAAGCCGCCCCAACTGCTGGTGCTATCAAAGGCAGTTCTATATACCAAAATCTTTTGAATCTCGAAGCTCCTTCAATGTTAGCCATTTCAAGAAAATTTCTGTCTATCCTTTCGAAAGCATCGCCAACGATTCTTATGAACAAGGGAAAGTTATAGAAAACGTGGCCAATCAAAACAGCGGTGAATGTATAAAGTATTCTGATTTTAAGATTAAAAAAAGATAATATCCAGTTCACTATTCCATTATTACCAAAGGTGAGTAAAAAACCAATAGCCATCGATATACCAGGAAGGACAAAAGGCACCATGCTTGCAGATTTCAAAAAACTCTTCGCAACCTTTGGAAGCTTTGTTCTTGCAAACAAATAAGCGCCTGGTATTCCAAGAAGCATTGTTAAAAAAGCTGACAGCAGAGCTTGAAAAGCTGTGAATCTGATAATGGCTGCATTTTTTGAGAGTACTTGAGAGATATTCCAGACTGGAAATTTTGAGAACAGCAGGAAAAGCGGGTAAATCAAAAAGGTGCCGACAAAGATTATCGGCACCAGGTTGAAAATTATCTTTTTTTTCATTTACCTATCATTACCTCTGCCCATTTTTCAAGCCAATCTTTGCCTTTTTGCTCAAAGATACTATAGTCAAATGGCAGTACTTTATCTATCTTTGGTGCATATTTGTAGGCTTTTGGAAGTTCTATCTCTACAACCGGGTACATCCATTGATTCAAGGGAACATGAGATTGAAATTCTTTGCTCAAAACAAATTCGATAAACTTTTTTGCAAGCTCGATGTTCTTGCTGCCTTTTACTATAGCCGCATACTCGATCTGTACAAAAGCACCTTCTTCCATAACTACCGGCAGATACTTCAAACTGCCATATTCATGATAACTGTAAGCACCATCAGTCGCATAACTCACCATTATGTCAGCCTCGCCAGTTTCAAGCATGCTAAACGCTTCATCCCATCCCGGCGTTATGGTCAGAATATTGTTTTTTAAGCTCTTCCAGTAATCCAAAAAACCATCTTCACCAAAGACAGCTACTGTCCAGAGCATAAAAGAAAGTCCTGTACTTGACGTGCGAGGATCCTGAACTACCAGCTTTCTTTTAAATCTTTCATCGAGAAGTTCTTTAAAAGATTTCGGTGGGTTATTGATTTTCTCGGTATTGTAGACCAATGCGATTGCGCCATAATCAAATGGTATACCGTAACCTCGCATATCCAAGAGTTCTTTATTTTTTATCATAGATATGTTTTCAGGAACAAATTTTATCAATAATCCTTCAGAAATTGCACGTTTTAGCAGAGGTTGATCAAGACCAATCACAACATCGGCTTTTGGTTGATCTTTCTCGAGAATCAACCTTGCAAGCACATTTCCTGCATCCCCAAAAGATAGCAACTTCACTTTGACGTTATTTTGCTTTTCAAAAATTGGCAAGACCTTCTGCGCAATTCCTGATGCAAAACTGCTATAAGTGTAGATAACCAGTTCTTGAGAAAATACAGATACTGCAACAATTATTGATAGAACAAGTAGAAATTTTTTCATACGTACCACCTCCTCTAAGATTAAACCCCGCCGGCGGCGGGGTAATTTTGTTTTTGGTTTGCTCCCTACGCCGGCATTACCCGGATCAGGTTCAAGGGTCGAGGACTTCCGTCCTCCTCTCAGCCTCGGGTTAGAAGCTCCCCTGCACAAATATTTACTTGATATTCTCATTTTATCACAAAAAGCAATTTATGTGAATAACCTGACTTTCAGTAGATTGATCGGCAAGATACCATTTATAAAATTATGAGAATATAAATGTTATTAATACTGGCACGAAAGTTGACAGTATAACTCCATGACCAAAAGCAACTAACACTTCTTGTTTTGGCACATATTTAGAAATCAATCCAAGCAGGGTATCCATTGATGTCGCACCAGCGCACGATATTGCACCGTATTTTGTGATTTTTGCCAGAAAAGGCACAACGATGATTGATAAAAGTTCGCGAAAGATGTTTGCAATAAAAGATATGGTGCCCAGAGAATGCGAATGAACCTCACTTATCATGATTGCAGACAAACTGTACCAGCCAAGTCCAGCAGAGGCCCCTACAGCTTCTCTTATGTCGAGCTTGGTGAAAAAACTTGCTATAAAACCACCAAGCAAACTTCCTGTAATTGTTAAAATGCTTAAGATTATGATAGTATTGAGGTTCTTTTTTATTTTACTCAGTATTTTTTCTTCATTGCCTATGCTTATTCCAACAGTGAAGACTAAAGCTACAAGTAGTATTGTAAAAAACCACTCAGGAATTTCAAAATGTATAAACTTGCCAAAAAATATACCTGCTAAAAAAACTGCCAGAGTTTGTATCATTTTTTGCCACCTCTTTTTGAAAAATATTCAAATAACCATGCAAAGATAATGCTGCATCCAGCTGAAAAAAAAGCTATCAATAAACCTGTTATTCCTACACTTGGTAGAACTTTGAGTAAATCCTTGTTTGACCCGAGATTGAGACCCATAAAAAACAAAAGGGCAATAACTATAATATTCACGACGTTAATTTTTTTAGGCAAAGTTACTTTAAAAAAAGCACCTGATACTATGCCTAAGGCAAAGGACAGGATTATAATCAAGGCCAAATCTTATCCCTCCTGAAAATTTTCAAAAAAATTTCTAAGAACCTTGATTGTAAAAGAATATTTGTATTCTCCTGGAAAGAGAATATATTCTGGATGCGGTAAAGCACCCCAGCTGTTATCTCCTCCAAGTCCCATTTGCTTGTGATCTATGTTCACTACAACCAGATTTTTGTACGTTAGTTCATTCACATGGTTTGCTTTTTCAAGATCTTCCAGTTCGAAAGGCCATACGCTAAATTCGATCACAGGATGTCCTTCGACTAAAACAGTGATTCCGTAATCATCGGATATACTAAACCATCTAACATCTGTCCTCTGTCCAGTTTCTTGAGGTCTTACATATTTATGTATCATACCCTCAACTGTGCTTCTATACAGACCAACAGGCGCTCCTGTCTTTCTATCGCAATAATTTTCATGTGGTCCCCGGCCATACCACGACACGTACTTGAAATCACCAAGGAAGGTTCCTTGAATACCTATTCTTGGCAGCTCTGGAAGATGTCTATCGATATTTACCTTTAACTCCACTGTTATTTCATCAGAAATTGTATACACTAATTCCCAGTTCGTTTTTTCTATATCCTTGAAAAATCCTTCGAATACCAATTTGTATCCAAGATCGGATTCAACTCTTTTTATTTTGGACACCTTAGCTTTTTCCCAGATATTTCGCCAAATGGCTGCTCTTGCAGGCAGTTTGTTTCCTTTGTCGTTATCTGTAGGAGCTCTCCAGAAGTTCATTCTGAGAGGTTTTAAAAGCAATTCCCGGTTCATATATTTCAAACTTTCTATAAACCCTGAGTTTTTATTAAAAATAATTTTCATCTTTTGATTTCCTGCGAATATTCTTTCTGATTCTTCCTTCAGTTCAATTCCTTTTGCTGAAGCAGGTGTAAAGGTTTTCTTTTTTTTAAATAGGCTAAATTGTTCCCAAGCTATTTCATAGCCTCTTTCAGCCCAGATAGTGTCCTTTGCAAGGGTAAATAATATTTTCACATGATATTCCGCGTTTTCATTGAAAGAAATTTCATTGATAGGAATCTGGATTTTCTTAGAGCAACCAGGCTCAAGGTTGATTTTTCCTATTCTGATTCTTTGAATTGACAATCCGTTTTCTTGAATTTCGAAAAAGCAATCAAAGTTGTTCAGGTTTATGAAAGAATAATTATTGGTTATCAAGAACTCTCCAAGTTTATCTGCAGGGCTAATTTCTATGTATTGATAAACTTTCTTTACTTCACTAAGCTCAGGTTCAGGAGTACGGTCTGGTAAGAGAAGCCCATTGATACAAAAGTTTCCATCATTTGGCTCGTCTCCAAAGTCACCACCGTATGCCCAAAATTCTTTTCCAGATTTATCCTTTTTTCTTATTCCTTGATCCACCCAATCCCATATGCAACCACCGAGTAAATTTTTGTACTTTTTGATAACATCCCAGTATTCTTTTAAATTTCCAACGCTATTTCCCATGGCGTGTGCATATTCACATAAAAAAACAGGCCTATCTTTTATTTCTTCAGAAAAGCTTTCTAAATCTTTTGGAGATTTGTACATGAAAGATACTATGTCAACATATTTTTGTGTCCCTGCGGGTTCGTAATGAACAGGTCTTGTTTTGTCTCGCTGGTGAATCCAATTGCTTAATGCGACAAAATTTTGCCCATCTCCAGATTCATTTCCGAGCGACCAGATTATTACAGACGGATGATTTTTATCTCTTTCAACCATCCTTGTGATCCTATCAAGATGAGCCTCTAACCAGTTCGGATCTTCTGCAAGTAGATTACCCATACCATGTGCTTCTATGTTTGCTTCGTCAATAACATATAAGCCGTAATAATCACACAAGAAATACCATTTTGGATCATTTGGATAATGAGATGTTCTGACTGCATTAATGTTATATTGCTTCATGAGTTTTACATCCTGTATCATTCTGTCTAAGGTTATTGCGTAACCTTTATCCGGGTCAAATTCATGCCGGTTCACCCCTTTGATTTTGATTGGTTTTCCATTCAAAAGCATCTGACCATCGATAATTTCAACTTTTCTGAATCCAATATTGAATTTTTGGGATTCTAATATCTGTGAATTATGTCGTTTAAAAAGTTTTATTTCTGCAGAATACAAATTTGGGGTTTCTGAAGACCATTTCAAAGGGTTCTTTATTTCTTTTTCTATAGTTACAATTTTTTCTTCTCCTGGAGGGATAGTTCCTGCATCAAGCAAAATTGAGTCACAGACAGGTGCTCCATTTTCCGAATCTAACACATTGATTTCAAGGCACAAATCTTCAGAGCTTTCGCGTAGATAATTGATCAGCACCATATCTATTTTTAATACAGCATCCTGGTATTTTTCATCTAAATCTGTCTTGATAAAGAAATCCCTCAAATGTAATTTGGGAGTTGCATAAACAAAAACATCTCTATAAACACCAGCCATCCACCACATGTCTTGATCTTCTAAATAGCTGCCGTCGCACCATTTGTAAACTTCGATCGCTAAAGTATTATTTCCAATTTTCACATAATCTGTGATTCTGAATTCTGCTGGACTACAGCTATCTTGACTGTAACCGACACAAATACCATTTACATAAACGTAGAAAGCGGATCTAACACCGGCAAAATGCAAGAAAATTTCTTTTCCATCCCAGGACGAAGGTATAGTAAAATGCCTTCTGTAAAGTCCTGCTGGATTTCTTTCTTTGTCAATAAAAGGAGGATTCGGAGAGAATGGATATTTTACATCGGTATATATTGGTATACCATACCCGTGAATTTCCCAGTTGCTTGGCACCTCAATTTCAAACCAGGTATTGTCATCATAATCTATTTTATAGAATCCATCTGGCACGACTTTGAAATTACGGCACCATTTAAATTTCCATTTTCCGTTCAACGAAATCAAAAATGGCCAATATTCCCATTTCCCATTACATGGATTCAATCTGTACAGAAAAGTACATCTCGGTTTTTCTCTGTTTTTGTGTAATATTCTGTGGTTTTCCCAGTCTATAGAACTCAGCACGATTTTTCCCTCCCATGATCCAGGTCTTTTGCAAGAATAAGAAACACACTGGCAGTCCAGGTATGTGCTGGATCCCTAAGAGCTTTGCCGTTGAGAGCATCGAAGTTTTCTGCGAAACCTTCCTTTGCAACTAATTTTACGAACCGGCTTGATATTTGTTGGGCCAGGTGATGTTGCCCTATTCTTTCAAGACTATCGACAATAATCATCACAACTGGAGCCCATACTGGCCCACGCCAGTATCCATCACTTGTATAAAATGGACTATCTGGTTCTTCTGTTGAAAGCCCGTATGGAGTCATAAATTTCTTTATCCTTTGAATCATTTTCCCAAGAACTTTTCCTGGAAGTTTGTCTCCAATAACTATAGAAATCATGGGGAGTAAACTCATTGATTCGATTACCTTGTGGCTTCCAGAGGTCATAGGCATTAATTCGAAATCTCTCAGTGAATGATTCAACAATTTGCCGAGGAATCTTGAAGCATCTTCTTTCCATTTTATTGTTAGATCATCCCTGCCGATCTTTTCAGCCAGTTTTGATAAAACTTCCATTTGTTTTATCAAGAAAGCTGATAGATCTGGAGATTCAATTGGTGGTCTTTCAAGAAACACCGTGCTGTTATCCCAACCTGAATCGTTACCGTGGTTATATTGGGGAATGCCATCGTTGTCATAATCTCTGTAATTTAACCACCAACCGGTCCATTTTTCTAAGAACAGATAAATATCCTCAATTTTTAGTGAGAAATTTGATGGCAAGTTCGTCAAAAGTTTTTCAATTGTCCAACCATGTACAGGCGGTTTACTGAAATTCCAGTAACTTTCATGGTCGTTCACGAAATCAGGAAGGGCTCCTGACGAACTTTGGAAATCAAACATAAGTGCAAACTGATCCCACGAAAGTTCTGGATTCTTGTAACTGAGCGCTAAAGCATTAAAACAGTGATCCCAGCTCCAGATATCTGTCATCCAATTTTTTGACATGAGCATTGCTGGCCGTTTCAAATAACCATTTGGTTTAACAAAACTGGACCATAATATATAACCGGCAGTTTCGAAATGATCGCTTAATTCGGAAGGTAAGCTTGGCAATTTTTGTAAGAAAAGTTCAAATTCCTTCTTTACGACATCAGGCGAACATGATTTGCTGTGCTCCAGAATATCATTAATTATTTCTCTTTCGGCGGCTTCAAACAGAATTATCCTGAATTTACCATATTTCGGTGATACTTCTAAAATCACGTTTTCGCACTTTATCCCATTCCAGGGAGCATTGATTTTTATATTGCCGTGCTGTACTAATATCGAGATTTGAATTCCTTCATCGTAATAATTAAATAGCCACTCATTTTTTCCAACCGGTATTAAGAAATGGCCGCTTCCTTTTGCGGAGAACCTCACACCTGTTCCAAACCCTTCTATTAACAAAAACTCTGGCTTCGGCATAGATATCTTTGCGGTTCCTTTGTCATTCTGCACAAGAAGAATTTCTGGTGATGCCTGAATCTGAGACGGAATAACGTTTCCTCTGCTGTCAATTGTTTCTATTAAAAATAATTCCTTTTTTTTAAGCCGCCCGTGGAGGGACCTCAAGTAAAGTCCTTCTTCATAATTGTTTCCCCAGATTTTTTTTGTTATATAAGAGATTGAAAAATACGAACCAAATCTACTGAATGGTATACGAGTTAGATCGAGATTCATCTTATACCTCCTTTAGAACTTTCTCTCACGACAATTTTTACGTCAATGAGTTCTATTCTTGGATTCAGCTCTGGATGATTAATCCTCTCTAAAAGCATTTCAACAGCTTTGTAGCCGAGTTTATATTTGTCGAAGGTTATTGATGTAAGCTGTGGGGAAATCATTCGGGAAAACTCCAGATTGTCGTATCCAACAACAGCTATATCTTCCGGGATTCTAAGTCCACTTTCTTTTATAGCTTCTATAGCACCGTAAGCAGTCTCGTCATTATAACAAAAAAGTCCGTCAAATTGTGTTGTTTTCAATTTCTCTTTCAAAATCTCATAAGCAGATTGAGTACCGTATGATTTACTCATAAATTGTTTTTGTATAAATAACAATTCTTGCGAAAATTCAATATTATGATCTTGCAGGGCCCTTAGATAACCCTTAAATCTTTCATTGAGATTTTTTTCTATTTCGAAATTTGATGAGTGAAGCATAGCTATTTTTTTGCAACCAGATTCTATAAGATGTTTTGTTGCTATATATCCTCCTTTAAAATTGTTTGGAGAGACCACATCAAATTCTTCCGGTGGAAAAACTGTTCCGAATGCCACACAAAATTCTCTTATTTTGTACTTTCTCAAATCTTGGTGATTCAGGGCTAACATATTTGCTGCTATTATTAAGCCGTCTATTCTTTTTTTCATGAGAATCTCTATACTTCTTACCAGATCGTCACGTGAATCATTAATTAGATTTGTTATAAGCAACATGTAACCGAAATCTTCGGCAGCTTGATTCATTCCTTTGATAACTTGTTCATAAAACGGGTTAGATATATTCGAGCTTATAAAAGCGATAGTATTGGAGCCGGAAGTTCTCAAATTAGAAGCTGTTTCATTTTTTATATAACCAAGTTTTTCAGTGACTTCAAGAACTCTTTTTCTTGTTTCTTTACTGACATCAGGATGCCCATTAAGTGCCTTATGGACAGTAGTAACAGAAACTCCCAGCGCTTTAGCTATATCCTTTAGAGTTGCGTATCTTTTTTTCATGTTTGCACCTTCCTCATATATAGATTTCTGATTTCAATTCTATCGCTGATACTGCTTTATTCTGCAGAAAGAATAAGTAAAAGAATAAGTATTAAGATTTCATACCAGTAATTGTTATTCCACCTATTATATGTTTCTGCCCAAGTGCAAAGACTATTAGCGAAGGTATTGTGACCATACATGTTGCTGCCATGAGATAATGCCAGGATGTGTAATACATACCTCTAAATGCATTCAACCCCAGAACGAGGGTGTATTTTTCTTCGGATTGGAGATATATCAACGGTCCAAAGAAATCTCCCCACGCTGACATAAATTGCAATATTACAACTGTTATGACAGCTGGTTTTGCAAGAGGAAAATAGATTTTGTAGAATATCTGAAAAATACTACAACCATCTATTTTAGCTGCTTCAAATAATTCTTTCGGGATACTTTTGAAAAATTGCCTGAGGAGAAATATAAAATAAGCTGATCCAAAAAATGAGGGAACCCATAAAGGTTTTAGTGTGTCTATCCATCCCAGTTTGCTGAACAGTATATATTGTGGAATCAATGTTGTGTAATATGGAACCATCATGGTTGATATCACTAAAATAAATAATTTATCCCTCCCTTTGAATTCAAGAGTTGCAAAAGCAAAAGCTGCTAAGGAAGATGATAGGACTATGCCTATAGTGCTCAAACCAGTTATAATAGCCGAGTTTTTTAGAAAAGTTAACCAGGGGAAAAGTTCCAAAACTTTCTTATAATTTGAAAAATTAAAAGTCTCGGGAAGCAATTTCGGTGGGTATGAGAATATTTCATCCTCCCCACTTTTAAGAGAAGTGCTAAACATCCACATAAATGGCATAATAAAGATTATGGACAATAAAATGAGTGCAAGATATAGAAAAATGTTTTTCACATTTTCAACTCCTCTCGTAATAAACCCACTTATTAGAGGTTTTGAATATTATCAATGTGAGAGTGAAAATAATCAGTGTCAATACCCAAGACAATGAGGAAGCGTATCCCATGTTGAACCAGGACCATCCTTGTTCATAGAGATACAGACAATAAAACAAAGAAGCATTTGCAGGAGCTCCAAACCCTCTACCCCCTCCACCCATTATGTAAGCTTGAGCAAAAGTTTGGAGAGCTCCCATAACATTTGTGATAAGCAGGAAGAATGTTGTAGGACTGAGAAACGGAATTGTAATGTGCCAGAACCTTTGCCAGCTATTTGTACCATCTACTTTTGCAGCATCCCAGTATACTTTTGGAATATCTTCTAAACTGGCAAGATATATTATCATGTTGGGTCCTGCTGTCCATGCATTCATAAAAGCTATTGCAGGGACAACCCACTTTGTACTATAAAGCCAATCTGGTCCTCTTACACCTATCTTGGCGAGCAAGAAATTAAGTATTCCGTATTCTGGATTGTATATCCAGATCCAGAGTGTCGCGGTTGCAACAACAGGAACTATTGAAGGTATATAGAAAATTGTTCTGAATACAGATGTACCTTTAACTTTTTGATACAGCAAGACTGCAAGAAACAATCCCACAACCAAGCCAACAGGAACACTTATCGCAGCGTAATAGAATGTTACCTTTAAAGAGTGGTAAAAAAGGGGATCTGCAAAAAGTTTTTTATAGTTTTCAATTCCAATCCATTTCATCTTATCAAATATGTGCCATTCATGAAAACTCAAGAATATAGAAAAAAGTATTGGTCCAGCTGTAAAAAGGCAAAATCCAATTAACCATGGCAATATGAATAAATATCCGGCTATGTTTTTCTTTCTGCGCCGCATAAAAAGATTATTAACCATAATAATAATCCGGTTGCCCTGAATAGAGCAACCGGACTCATACACCTCCTTTTATTTTCTACCCAAAGCTTTTTCAGACTCTTCGACAGCTTTGTTAAGAGCTTCTTCAACAGTAGCTTTTCTTAGCATAATTAGATCAAATGCATCTGCTATATACTGCTCGAATTTCTCGCTCCAATCAGATCTTTTGAGAAAAGAAGGATCTTCGACGGCATATGGAAGAAGTTTCAAAAATGTTCCTAAAATAGGATCTTCATACAATTTCATTTCCTCAGCTATCTTCATATCTATTGGAAAAGCCCAACCACCTTCCGCCATGGTTCTACCACCTTCTTTTGCTAAAAATCGTATTATATCCAGTGCTATTTCTTTGTTTTTAGAGTTTTTTGGAATGACCCAGGCCGAATTATGAATCATAACTTTGAGTTGTTTTCCTTCGGGATGAGGCGGAAAAACACATCCAAATTTTTTAGCTAAGTCTTGTATAGTGAGACTGGGATTTCTAGATCTCATGTAACCTATAAACCAGACTCCATCGTCTATCATGGCAACTTTTCCCGATTCAAACATTGCGTAGCTTCCACCAGAAGCTGAAATCAAAGATGGTGATGGAGAAACGCCGTCAATCAAATAAAGATTTGTTAGAAATTCTATCGCTTCAATTGTTTCTTTGCTATTAAGATAACCATTCATCGTACTTGTGTCAGGAGATAAATAGCTTCCGCCATTCATTCGAACATATCCTTCCCACTCATAAACGTAAGGTGTTACCAGAAAACCCCAGACTTTTTCTTCAGGGTGGGTGAGCTTTTTGGCTACTTCTCTAAATTCTTTCCAGGTCCAGTTGTTATCGGGGTATGGAACACCATACTTGTCGAAAACTTCCTTATTGAACCATATAACTCTCGTGGTCCAATCTTTCGGTATACCCCAAACGTGTCCGTTGTAGGAAACCCATTTAACCAGCATTGGATCAATATTGCTAAGATCTACAAGATTTTCCAGTGGAGTTAAGACATCCAGCGAAGCTAATCTTGGATAGTCCCACCACATAAACAGATCAGGAGGAGTCCCGCCTGCCAGGCTTGTTATGATCTTGTCATCGTATCCCTGTGTGATGCTCTGAACATTGATTTTTACCTGAGGGTTCATTTGCTCGTACTTTGAGAAAACTTCTTTTACCCACTTTGCTCCTTCTGCTTCATCCCATGTAGCAGCTCTTAAAAAGGTTTTGCCGTGAAGTTGGGTGAAAAGAGCGACAGTTAAAACAATCACGATGAAAATTTTTTTACTCACAGCAGTCACCTCCGGTCTACGATTAGTAATCGTTTACTTAAACGTTTAAGTAAACGATTACCGTAATAAGTATAATCATTTAGTAAGTGAAAGTCAAGTCATATTTCATCTAAGATTAAAAAATAGGGGGTATTTTCAGTTCTATCCTAAAAAGGCTAAAAAAACTTGCTGAAATATTTATACAATAATAGAAAGTTTCCAAGATTCACTTGAAGTGATCGTGGGTTTTTGAAAAACTGTGCACGGTCAGACCTGCTCAATGGAAAAATGCAAACCAGGGTTAGCGATATTATTTTTCTTTTGCTTTAGAGAGTTTTACAGCAACGTATTGCTCGTTTTTTTGCAAAATTGCATATCTGCTTTTTTTATCGAAAACTATTTCGACAAGCTCATAACCTTCTTTTACCTTTTTGGCTAATTTTTTCTTGTCTGATTCAGTGTATTCCATGAAATTCACCTCTTTCTCGAGAAAAACAGTTCCTTAGGTCTAAAATAGCAAAGCTCATTGCAAAGCTCTAAGGCTTCTTTGAATGGAATCTGTCCTCTATCTACCATTTCACCAACGACATCGCACAAAATTCTCCTGAACATTTCGGTACGTGAACCATACGACATAAGTTTGCGCGAATCCGTTACCATTCCTGCAAAATTACTCAGCAGATCCACAGATGCGATGTATTGCAGTTGAAATCTCATTCCAAATGGGCTGTCATTAAACCACCATGGCGCACCTAAAAAAATATTCTCAAAAGCGCGCGCTATGGTTGCAGCAACTGATAAATATGTCATATCCATACAATATATAATGATTTTTACTTTACCATCGAAAGCATTGAAAAATTCTTTCATCCCTCTTGCAATATCTACAAAGCCAGCCGAGATATCTCCACCACTGTCAGGGCCAAGTGAATCAAAGAGTTTTTTCCTGTAATCTCTGTACGACCCTATATGAAGTTGCATCGTCCAGTTTTCTTTTGTGTTCATTTCTGCAAATTTATACATCATATAAGATTGAAAGATCATCAGATCTTCGTGTGATGCACTTTGTTTCATGGAATTGTCAAATATCTGGCTTGCTTTGTGTTTATCGACAGGTTCCAAAAATGGATTGAGCAAAGCATGGTCACTACAGACGCATCCCAGATCATTGAAATATCCGTGAGTTTTTTCGAGAGCGTTTAAAAAATCATCAAGATTGGATATATCCGTATTTGTTGACATTGAAAGTTTTTCGACATAATTTTTCCAATCTTTTGTATCTATTTTGCAGGTTCTGTCAGGCCGCCAGGTTGGCAAAATTCTGATGCTGGGAATTTTTTCACGGGCTAATTTGTGGTATACCAGATCCGAAGTAGGATCATCTGTTGTACACATTATTTCTACATTCATTTCTCTCAATATGTTTTGTGGCTTCATTTTATCTTCATTTAATATTTGTTTTGATCTGTACCATATTGTTTCAGCAGTTTGCCTGGATATTGTTTCGTTAATTCCAAATCGCCTTTTCAGATCTAAATGAACCCATTCGTATGTCGGATTGCCAGCAAATTTTGGAAAAACTTCTGCCAGGGCTATCCATTTTTCATAATTTGTAGCATCTCCCGTTATCTTGTCTTCAGGTACTCCCCTTCTTCTCATTAACTCCCACACATAATGATCCGTTGCCGCTTCGACTTCCCATATGTCATTCCATCCTTTGTTTTCAACAATCTCTTTTACATCACCATGATTGTGAGCATCAACTATTGGCAGATTTTTGACAGATTCATAAAGATCGAAAGCTGTTTTACTCGAAAGCAGATATCTCTCATCGAGAAATGCCATTTTTATTCCCCCCTGTATATCTTTTCAACGTGTGGGCAGGTCATGGCTCTAAGCAAAGCTGCATAGCTCAGTGTGAATTTCATCGTATCTCCAACATTGATTTGTCTTTGAACTTCTGTTATATCTACTATAGTGTGATCACTTGAGGCATGTATTACTTCTGCATTTTTATCTAAGGGTTTTAGATGCTTTGGCACTGTGTCCTGTTCACCGAGAGCAAGTATTGCCCTTTTTCTTAGTCCTTTGTCTACAAAAACAGGTTGTCTACCAAATGCATCCAGACCTGATTGTCCTTCCGGGACAGAAGGTTTGGTTTTCATTTCAATTACCTCAGCTTCCAAAACTACTGTTTTTTGTTCGAGCCAGTCAATTTTTCGATTGTTTGTCACATCTGTACCAAGCATTATAGCCTCGCCAACTCTGTATTGATTAACACCTTCAGGTAAATCGCTATGCTCAAGTAGCCTCAGCGCCGCTGTATTACCACCGGAAACAATTGGCAGATGCGTGTTCGTTCTCTGTTCTATTTTATCTCTTATGTAAACAAGCTTTGCCATATTTTCATTTGTTGGAAGTATGCCACCATAACAACCTAAATTTGTCCCAACACCTATTATTCTGGAAGTTTTGCAAATCTTTACGGCTTTACAGATCTCTTCCTCTGCTTGCTTGTACCACACGCCTTCTCTCAGATCCCCAACATCCACCATGTATATAAGGTTGACAGACTTTCCGGCATTCTTGCAAATTTCCTCAATTGCTTCCACAGTTTTCAATTCAGACACGAGAATATAGTCACACAGATCTACAATTTCTTCAAGTTGGCTGATAGCCGGTATTCTTAGCATCATAAAAGGCCTGTTAATGCCAGATTTGACCATCCTTTTAATATTTTCCACCCTTGACTCGCCTATGATATTCACACCAGCGTTTCTTATACATTGGGCAACTTGCGGATCTCCGAGACTAACTTTCGTCACGCCTATGAGTTCCACATTGTGTTTTGAACAAAGCGAAAGAACTTCTTTTGTGTTTTTCTCGAGTAATCTCAGATTTATGTACAATCTTGGCATGAGCAGCCTCCTATTCGATCTCGTCTTTCATTCCAATCTCATTTAATATTATGAAATCTTTGTCTCTCCAGTTCTTTTTCACTTTAACGTGAAGATCAAGGTAAACTTTTGAGCCAACGATTGACTCTATCTCTATTCTTGAAAGAGTACCTATTTGTTTGAGCATGTTTCCATTTTTACCTATTATTATTCCCTTTTGAGAGTTTCTTTCCACATAAATAGTTGCCGCCACATATAACAGATTGTTTTGTCGCTTTTCCATAGTATCTACTATAACAGCTACACAATGTGGTATTTCTTCTCTTGTAAACAGGAGCACTTTTTCTCTTATTATCTCAGCAATTTGAAATGAAATGGGACGATCAATCAGCATATTTTCTGGAAAATACATGGGACCTTCGGGCATACAATTTTTAATTGCCTGAAGAAGTTCTTCAATACCCTCATTTTTGACAACACTGGTGAAAAAAACCTTTGAAAAGCAGTCGCATTCACTTACAATTGTTTTTGCGAGAAATTCATAGTTTTTTGCCAAATCTATTTTGTTGATAACCAGAAAAGTTTCCGTTTTAGAAAGTTTAACGAGATCGCATATTCTTTTTTCTGGTTCGCCAAAACCCTTAGTTGCATCTACAACAAATAGTACAAGGTCCACACCTTTCATTGCCTGAATAGCTACTTTGACCATAAATTCTCCAAGTCTATGCACTGGTTTATGTATCCCCGGCGTATCTGTGAAGATTATCTGGTGATATGAATCGGTGTAAATACATCTTATTTTATTTCTTGTTGTTTGGGGTTTTTCAGAAACAATGAGCACCTTTCTGCCAATAAAACTGTTTATCAGGCTTGATTTACCTGCATTTGGTCTGCCCACGAGGGTGACGAAGCCAGAGTTCAACATCACCACCTCTGAAATTTAAAAGCATGAGGCAATAAATCTGATACCTTTGTGGTAATGATATCACCGTTAGTGTTTGCCAGGACAACTTCAAAATCTCCAAACTCACTCATTACCTGCCTGCAAGCGCCACATGGGCTCACAGGTTGTGGAGTATCTGCAACAACAACAAGCTTTTCAATTTCTTCTCCAGATGCTATGGTACTGAATATAGCAACCCTCTCAGCGCATATGCTTAACCCATATGAAGCATTTTCAACATTGCACCCTGTAAATATCTTTCCGCTCTTTGATACAACAACAGCACCTACTCTGAAATTTGAATATGGCACATATGCCCTTTTCATAGCATCAATGGCCAGTTCTATCAATTCATCGTTGTTCAATTTCATCTCTCCTTTTTATGGTCATCAGGACTCGCTCAATTCTATTTTTCGTTGCTGCAACAATTTTGAAATGGAAAAGATCTACATCGACTTCTTCGCCAACCGATGGGATTCTTCTGAAGATCTCCAGCAGATATCCGGAGAGTGTTTCGTGTTCTGTCTCTTCAAAATCTACATCAAGTTCCCTTTCTATATCATTTATAGGAGTTGTTGCGTTTATCAAGTAGGTGTTTTCACTTATTTTTTTTATTCCACTGACTTCATCATGGTCGTACTCATCCATTATTTCTCCAATGAGTTCTTCTAAAATATCCTCTAACGTCACGATACCTGCTGTACCACCAAATTCATCTACTACTATTGCAATGTGTATTTTCTTTTCTTTAAAAATTTTCAGCAGAGTGCTCACATTCATAGTTTCTGGAACAAATAGCGGTTCTCTTATAATTTCTTTAACCTTTTTCTTGCTGAGTTCGTCTGTACCATGTTGCTGAATATAACCTACAATATCTTTGGCATAACAAACGCCAATTATGTTGTCTATATCTTCTCTGTAAACAGGTATTCTTGAGTATCCCTCTTCGTCTACTAACTCCATAAGGTCAAATAATGAAGCATTTTCTTCAATTGCAACAACATCTACACGAGGAGTCATTATCTCTCTTATCGTGGTTTCGCTCATTTGGAAAGTTCGTTCCACAATGAGCCCTTCCTGATGATCTATAGTACCTTTTTCTTCTCCCAGATTTACGGCTGTTATTATATCTTCAGATGTTATAAAAGGTGCATCTTCCATAGCTTCTCCACCAAAAAACTTTACTATTTTATTGCTGATGGCAAGAAGTAATTTGATCAGAGGGCCCAGGAGTTTTTCACACACCTTGAGCATTTTTTCCGCTCTCTGGTAAACCTTTTCTGAGTACTCTCTTGCGTATATCTTTGGTGTTATTTCTCCAAAAATTAGCACAAGGATAGTCGTAAAAACTGTGCCAATTAGAGCCACCAGATTTTCATTCAGATTCATGAACAGATTGATGAAAAGGATCGTTATTAGAGACGAAAACATGAGGTTTACGAAGTTGTTCATCACAAGAGAAGCTGTTAAAAGACGATTTACTTTGTGAATACTCTCTTTCTCATCTTTTTTCAGAAGTCTGAGCCTGCTCATCGACGTCAGCGCTGTTTCAGAGGCTGAAAACATTGCTGATAAAGCTAAAAGACCGATTATTGCGACAATCTGGAGTACGATTGAACCGCTACTGGCTGAGTCGTCCACTTCAATACCACCTCCTAATAATGATACTTCTGATTGTTTATGATCTTGAAAGCTCTGAATAACTGTTCCAAGAGAATTACCACTGCTAATTGATGTGTAAAGGTTAAATCAGAAAGCGATAAAAGTTCATTCGCCCTTTTTTTCAAAGATTCGTCTACTCCAAAAGGTCCGCCTATAACAAATACTATCGATGAATTAATCTGAATAAGCTGGTGAAAATGATTCGCAAAAGAAATAGAATCACAACTTCTCCCGGACTGATCTAAGAGGATAACATAATCAGATTCTTTTAATTGTGAAATTATACCTTCTGCTTCTTTTTTCAGAGATTTATCAAAATCTTTGTAACCTTTCGCATGCTTGATTTGAGTCAATTTAATTTCTGCAAAAGAGCTCAGCATTTTAATATACTCCTTGACAGCTGGCCTAATGTATTCTTTTAATTTTCCAATTACGACAATTTCAATTTTCAAAAATTTCTCCCCTTTTTATTACGTAATCGGGTTGTATACCTATCAGATAAGTTATTGTTTCCAAATCCGCATCGTTGTAAATTAGCAGATCTGCCTGCTTTCCAATCTCTACACTTCCAAGCCGATCAGATAACGAAAGTACGCATGCAGCATTTAGAGTAAAGGCAGTTAATATTTCCTGCGGTGTCATTTTCAAGTTCTTTACTGATATATTCATTACGAAAGATGGTTCGATCACCGCAGATGATCCTGGATTAAAATCACTTGCCAGTGAAACTATTGCGTTGCTATCAATTAATTTTCTGGCGGGGGCGTAGGACTCATTTATATAAAAACTCGTTGCTGGTAACAAAACAGCTATTGTATTGCTTTGAGAAATTGATTTTATTGAATCTTCGTCTATTTTAATTAGGTGCTCAGCTGAGATTGCACCAAGTTTTACAGCTAATTTTGTGGCCTGGGTGTTTTTTATTTCGTCAGCATGTACACGAACCTTATATCCTCTTTCCTTTGCTGCCATCAAATATTTCGATGCATGGTCAACATCAAAAGCCCCCTCATCACAAAAGATATCGACAAAAGTGCATCTATTTTTTATCAAGTCAAGCATAGATATCAGATCATTTACATAACTGTCCTGATCTTTCTCCTTTGGGACAGAATGCGCTCCCATGAACGTTGGAATAATCTCAGCTGGGCTCAATTTGTTCAGAACCTCGAGCACTTTAAGCTGTTTCAGTTCGTTTTCTGTATCCAATCCATAGCCTGTTTTCCCTTCTAAAGTAGTGACACCTTTTCTGAAAAGTCTGTTAATTAATTTAAGGTTGAACCGAACTAAATCATCAAAAGAAGCACTTCTGAGTTTCGAAACACTTTCATATATACCTCCACCTGAATTGTGAATCTGAAGATAAGACAACCCGGAGGATCTTCTTAGAAAATCGCTTTCTCTGTAACCATAGAAGGGTATGTGCGTGTGACAATCTATAAGTCCCGGGATCACAAGATCTCCATACAAATAGATGCCATTAAAATCTGGTCTTGAATGCGAAATATCGACTATCCTGTCATTTACAATATGAATGTACACATCTTCTTTTACAAAAAGGTTTGCCATTTCTCTGCCACGTTTTGGATTTATACCAAGCGGTGTATAGAGTTTCTTTGCGCGAATTACAACTTCATTCACTGAGCTTTGCACCTTCTTTTGCCAGAATTTCCAGGACACAACCTTCTATAACTCTGCTGGGGCTGAAATCATCAAGCTGCAGATAAAACTGAGCTGTATCAATTAAAGCTTGCATTGGAACCATGCCTATAATCTCTGTCCCCACAACTGGCACACCATATCTTGCAGCTTCTCTTCTTATAGTTTCCAAAACCCGGTACAGTGGACTTTTTCTGTAGTTCGTCATATTCATCGAAACCTGGACAATTCCTTTTTCCTTGAGGTCCACGGCTATGGCTTTTACATATCGATACCCGCCACTTATGTATCTGACAGCTTTTGCAATTTTTTCAGCTATCTCAATTTTATCGGTTCCGAGATTCACGTTAAAGGCAATCAAATACTCTCTTGCACCAACCGCAACAACTCCAGCTGTTGGATGAACATTTTCTGGACCAAAATCTGGTTTCCAGGAAGGATCTTTTATTTTTTCAAAAAAGCCTTCGAACTCTCCCTTTCTTATTTCAGAGAGATTCTCTCTATGTGGATTTGTCGCAGATTTCTCATACAAATAGACAGGTATTTTAAGTTCTTCACCTATTCTTTTAGCCAGTTTTTTAGACAAATCAACACACTCCGGCATATTTGTACCCATAACTGGGACCAGAGGAATCACGTCTGTCGCCCCCATTCTGGGATGTTCTCCCCTGTGATTGCGTAAATCTATCAGTTCAGCAGCTTTTTTAGTCATCTTGAACAGAACATCGAGCAATGGCTCTGGTGAGCCAACGAGTGTTACAACAGATCGGTTGTGATCGATATCCATAGACCAATCAAGTATCCAGACACCTTTAACCCCTTCGGCCTGAGAAATTATTTCTTTGACAACTTCTTCGCGTCTACCTTCGCTGAAATTTGGTACAGATTCTACGATTTTCACGTGATCACCTCCTGTTTTTACAAGAAAATTATATCATCATGAGCCGTGGTATTTTTGCAACTTGATTTTGCAGGTAAAAATGACTATAATTATGGTCAGGAGGATTTACAGTTGCGCAGTAAAAGAAGTGAGAAATTTTACAGCATAGCTCAGGCGAAGGCAAAATTATCCGAAGTTGTCAAAGAATCTCAAAAAGATGATGTTCTTATAACAAAAAATGGGGTGCCGTATGCAGCTTTAATCGGTTATGAGAGATACAGGAAGATATCCAAATTAATGGATGATCTCTATGATTTATATCTGCTCGAAGTAGGAGATCCATCAAAATTTGCCGAGATTAGTTCTGACAAAATGCTTGACGAAGATTTTGAGGAGGTGTAGAAATGGCTCAAGTAGATCTCGAGAAAGTCACAAAGGTGTATGACAACAAAGTAGTGGCAGTAAAAGAAGCAACCTTAACGGTACAGGACAAGGAATTTGTTGTTCTTCTTGGTCCTTCAGGATGTGGAAAAACAACAACACTTAGAATGATTGCGGGTCTTGAAGAAATCACTTCCGGAACTATCAAAATTGACGGGAAAGTTGTCAATGATGTCGAACCAAAAGATAGAGACATCGCTATGGTTTTTCAGAATTATGCACTTTATCCGCATATGACAGTTTATGAAAACATGGCATTCGGTTTGAAGCTCAGGAAATTTCCAAAAGATGAGATTGAAAGAAGAGTTAAAGAAGCTGCCAAAATACTTGGTATAGAGCAGCTTCTTGACAGAAAACCAAGACAGCTTTCCGGTGGTCAAAGACAGCGTGTTGCCGTTGGAAGGGCAATCGTTAGAAATCCAAAAGTCTTTTTATTTGACGAACCTTTGTCAAACCTTGATGCAAAACTGAGAGTACAGATGAAAAGCGAATTGAAGAAGTTGCATCACAGGCTTAATGCAACAATTGTTTATGTTACTCACGATCAGGTTGAAGCTATGACAATGGCAAACAAAATAGTCGTTATGAAAGATGGCATAATCCAGCAGATAGGTTCTCCAAACGAGATATACAACATGCCGGCGAACATGTTTGTGGCCGGGTTCATAGGAAGCCCTGCTATGAATTTCATAAACGCAACCCTGGTAGCTGAAAATGGCGGGATCTGGGTTAAAACGACCGGTTTCAAAGTAAAAGTTGTTAAAGAACATGAACAAACGCTGGAAAAATGGATCGACAAAGAAGTTGTTTTTGGTATAAGACCTGAGAATATATTTGACAAACTTTTTGCGATGGCTCCTCAGCCAGAAAATACTATTCAAGGTACAGTAGATGTTGTTGAACCTCTTGGAAGCGAAACCTTGTTGCATGTTACTGCCGGGGAAGATTCTCTGGTCGCGAAAGTTGATCCAAGAACAAAGGCCCAGGAGGGTGAAAAAATAGATCTCGTTTTTGATATGAACACGATCCACGTGTTTGACAAAGAAACTCAGCAAGCCATAATTTGAAAGAAAATTGGCTTGAATTCATTAGACGGGGTTTTCCCCGTCTTTGTTTTGCTATAATATATCGTCACCCAACGACACGGGAGGTCCTTTTTTGAAAATTCTTCTAAAGTTGATAAGGCCAAAACACTGGATAAAAAATCTTTTTGTAGTTATTCCTATCGTTTTTGCAAAAAAGATATTTGACCCCGTTTTTCTGTCAAACTCATTTATCACATTCGCTGCTTTTTGCCTTCTGTCAAGCGGTGTATACATCATGAACGATATTAAAGATGCACCATTTGACAGATTGCATCCTGCAAAGAAAAATAGGCCTATTGCTTCGGGGCTGTTTGATGAAAAAAAAGCAAAATTATTGGTGTTTATTCTGATTATTCTTTCTCTTTCAATAGGATTTTTGCAGAATTTGTATGTTTTGATATGCCTTTGTTGCTATTTTTTATTGAATACTTTTTACACATTCAAGGGCAAAAGCATTCCTTTACTGGATGTATTGTTAATATCTACTGGCTTTGCGCTGAGAGTGATAGCTGGAAGTTATTCAATAGATTCCAGGCCATCTGGCTGGCTTGTAACAAGTGCGTTTTTCCTTGCTCTTTTCCTTGGATTTGGGAAAAGAAGAGGGGAAATAACAAAATATAACAATCATGGCCACAGATTTGTTTTGAAGTATTATGATGAGAATTTACTCGGTAATGTAATGATTTCAACAGGAACTGCAGCCATGGTTCTGTACTCACTTTACACACTTGACTCGAAAACAGTTGAGCAGTTCAGCACAGATAAACTTTATTACACTATTCCTTTCGTCGTTTATGGGATTTTCAGATACATTTTCTTGCTCCTGAAAAATGGTGAAGCTGAACCAACCGAGGTAATTTTGAAAGACAAAGGAATGATTCTTTCAATCTTTTTGTGGTTTGTATCGGTAGTTATCGTTCTGTATTTTGGAGGTAGTTAAATGAAACTCTTAATAGCTCTACTGACAAATTCGCTTGCCAACATTTTTGTAAAACTTGGCGCTTCTTCTTATCGAGAAACCGGGAGTTTTTCATCATTCTTTTTTCATTGTCTTAAAAACTTTTATATCTGGCTTGGCTTACTGTTCTTTGGCCTGTCTTTTGTATTTTACAGTTTGTCTTTAACGAAAACAAAACTCAGTACAGCTTACCCTATTATGACCGGCGCAGGCTTTATAATAGTTACTGTTGCTTCAATTCTACTGTTCAAGGAAAACATATCTTCCCTGAAAATTGTCGGCATTTTACTGATAGCTACTGGCATATGGCTTGTATCCGTAACGTGAGGTGATCAGATGAAGTCGAAAGTAGCCGTACTAAAAACTTCTGCCGAAACCGTACTGAACGACTATATTGAATTAGTCAAAATAGCCGACATAGAAAATACATTGGACAAGAAATGTACGACGATCTTGAAGGACAATATTTCATGGCATCTTCCTATGCCTTCAGCAAATACAACTCCCTGGCAGCTCGAAGGAACCATACAGGCGTTGAAGAAATTTGGTTTTCAGCAGATTGTGGCGGTTGAGAACAAAACTGTTGTCACCCGGCCAAAACATGGAGAAAAACTCAATAAATTTGATATCGTTTACTCAAAGTACAAAATCCCTGTTTTATACAACTTCGAGGAAAGAGATATGAAGTGGATTGATTACAAGCCAAAATCACAACTGAGAGCACTTGATAAGATATTTCCAGAGGGAATCAGATTACCCGATTATTTTTTTGGAAAAAATATAATTCATCTACCAACTATGAAATGCCACATATATACTACAACAACCGGTGCGATGAAAAATGCCTTTGGTGGGCTTTTAAACACAAAAAGGCACTATGCACATAGCTGGATACATGAGACGCTTGTTGACTTGCTCAAGATTCAAAAAGAAATCCACAGCGGTATTTTTGCCGTTATGGACGGAACAACAGCGGGCAATGGCCCTGGGCCAAGAACATTGAAACCTGTCAGAACAGATTTGATTCTGGCGAGTTCTGATCAGGTTGCTATAGACGCTGTTGCAGCAAAGATCATGGGATTTGATCCTATGCAAATTGATTATATAAGAATAGCCGACGAGGAAGGTTTAGGGAATGGAAAGCTCGAAAACATAGAGATTGTAGGGTACGATATTTCGAATTTGAAATATAAATTCGCAGTAGGAGATAATCTTGCAAGTAGAGTTGGCGACCTTTTGTGGTTTGGTCCTTTGAAGAGATTGCAAAAACTGTTTTTCAGAACACCTTTGGTTTATATCTTTGTTCTGGCTTCAGAAATTTACCATGATAAATTCTGGTGGAATTTCAAAGGCAAAAAAGTCTTTGAGGAATGGAAGAAAACAAGCCCATGGGGAAGATTGTGGGAGAGATATTGATGAGAAAAATCATCGTCTTAATATTAACTGCTTTTGTGCTTGCCTACTTTGTAACATCGATAGGGTTTTGGTTAGTTGAAAATGTTTTCAGTTTAGGGGGGCGTTTTTTCTTTTATTATTCACATAACATGTATGTAGAAGGTAAAGGACCTGCTCCAAATCAGTACAGATTTGTACCATATCTGCTCGTTGAAAAATTTTTTAAACACATACCAATACGCTGGTATTGCAGTCCATATCTTACTGTGAAAAGATGGGCCGGTTTTGACAACAATCCCAGCGCCGTGCTTGACAATAAACTGAATCTTGATTCGTATCTTTCTCTGGAAGATCGCGATAAACTTGCAAACGATGTTGGAGGCTTTATCAAAGAAAAATTGTTAGAGATTACCAATAATGTAATGACGACAAATATTCTGTTGAACATTGTAAATAACTTGGGTTGGAAAGCTTGGTTTCAAGATCCTTTTGAGTTTGTGAGTAAATTAATTAAGCAGTTACCATATGAGTTCACTCAGGTTTTCGATGATAAGAGCGATTTGAACAAAACCATTTATGGATATGCCACTATGCGTTTTTTTGCTACAATTGGTGTACTTCTGTTATTGTATTTCTGGATGAGAACTTTATGCAATGAGCTTGTTTCTTATCTTTCCATGTTTGCTTATTCCATATTTTTGGCATTCAGTTATGGTGATTTTCTCCAGCAGGAATTTCACATCTCATTGCTGCTTTTTATTCTCGGTGTAATACTCATTTACAAAAGAAAACCGTGGTGGAGTATCTTCATACTTGTAGTAATTCAATCTTTTGTAAGAACAGATCACGCCTTTTTTATTGCTGTTATTTATGGTCTTTATAACTTCCCGTGGAATAAGGACAGAGTGCCCAAGATTGTTTCCGTAACAATTTTCCCCATTCTGATGACTTATCTTTTGGCGAAAGTGATATTTCCAAATGCTACTTACTACACACCACTGATCAGGATAAAAGATAACCTTTCTGATCCCTGGGCATGGGTTTACCCTGCGATATTTTTTGCTTTACCATTGATTTTCGTGCAGAAGATAAGAAAAATTGAGTTTTACAAAAAAACATGGAGCTGGATACTTCCATTCATTGCGATGAATGCACTGGTAGCTTTAACAAGAGAAGTTCGTTTATTCTTGCCTGTTGTGGCATATCTATTCCCGCTGTTGTTGAATGGGATATTTTCGTTGTATAATACAAACGAAAACTGAATAAGAAGCGTCGGAGGGTACCAAGAAGGTTTAATAGGGAAGCCGGTGAAAATCCGGCACGGGGACGCCACCGTGACCGGGGACGAAACCCACAGATACCACTGGCATTGCTGGGAAGGTGTGGGAAGTAGGATGATCCGGAAGTCGGGAGACCTGCCCTTCGATTAAGCTCGCCACTTTCTCCGAAACCGGGAAAGTGGTGAAAAATTTTGCAAACAGGGAGGTAAGGTTATGAGAAAACTGTTAAGTGTGATTCTTGTTTTGCTCATAGTAGCTTTTGTTTTAGCCTACCCAATAAGTGTTGTTGATGATGCTGGGAGAATCGTAACAATTCAATCGAAACCCGAAAGGATAATTTCCGCAGCCCCATCTGCAACGAAATTCGTGCAATATCTGGGGCTTTCTGACAAAATAGTTGGTGTCACAAATTGGGATGATTTTGAAGCCGAGAGAATAGGGGACCTTGTACCATTGAATGTGGAGAAAATCCTCAGCTTAAAGCCAGATATCGTTTTGATTTTTGGAGGTTTTCAACTTCCAGAAGTTACAAAGCTTGAAGAACAGAACATAACAGCTGTGGTTTTAAATGCTAATACTGTTCAGCAAATATTGAATGATCTGATCCTGGTTGGAAATGTTCTTGGTGAAGTGGAAAAAGCCAGAAAACTATCAAAAGAACTTGAAAACAAATATCTTTCTCTGGCAAAGAAAGCTTATGGCATACCGGTTGAGAAACGAGTAAAGGTTGCTTACCTCATGGATACTCCAGGGCCAGAAATTCGAGAAATATGGACCTGCGGCCAGGGATCATATCTGAATGATTTGATAACACTTGCTGGTGGAATTAATATTGCCGCTGGTTTTACAGGGCCGAATGGTTTCCTGCCTATATCTATAGAGTACATAGTTTCACAGGATCCAGATGTTTTTATTGTTGCAAACTATGTACCCGGTGCAGAAGATCAGGTGAAAGAAAAAATCATGTCTTACTCGCCTTTTAAATCTGTAAAAGCGGTGAAAAATGAAAGAATCTATGTTTACGATGGAAATCTTTTGAGCATGCCAGTTCCTCAACTTGTAGAATTTATTGAGCAAATATATATTGATTTTTACGGAGGTAGCTGATTTTGAAAATTTTTAAAATATTTTCGGCAATAATTCTACTTTTATTCGTTGCAATCGTTTCAACGATGTTTGGAGGAGTCCATATACCGTTTCGTGAAACAATTAAATCTTTTTTCACGGCAGATAGTGAATGGAAACAAATCATCTGGAACATAAGGTTTCCGAGAGTGTTGCTTTCAATAGTAGCCGGGGCAGGGTTGGCTGCTGTTGGAGGTGCGTTTCAGGGATTACTCAGAAACCCACTGGTTGATCCATATCTCCTTGGTGTCTCCTCCGGCGCTTCTTTTGGAGCAGTATTATCAATTTTTCTCGCCGATGCGTACAGTATTTCTTTGATCTATAAAACACCGTTGATCAGTTTTGTCTTCGCTTTGTTTGCTGCTATTATGACCATAGTTCTTTCTCGCAGAAATGGGACCACACCGATAACGGATTTGATTCTAAGTGGTGTTTTGATAAGTATTCTTTTTAGCTCGGCAACTGTAATGTTACTTATGCTTGTAAGGAAAAATATAACACATGCGTATGTATGGCTTTTTGGTACTCTGTCGGGAACTGGCTGGGATGATTTACCTGTACCATTGATGGCAACAGCTCTGTTTATTTTTCTGTCTGTGGGATTATCTGAACAATTGAATGTTATATCCCTTGGCGAAACGCAGGCGAAGATTTCTGGGGTGAATGTTGAATTTGTAAAATTTTTAATCTATATCGCGGGAAGCTTCACCACTGCAGCCATAGTTTCTGTAACGGGTGTCATTGGTTTTGTTGGGTTGATAACACCTCATATGACACGAAGGATTTTTGGAAGCGAGCACAAAACTCTGATAATCTCCAGTGCTTTAACAGGAGGAATATTTCTTTGCGTATGTGATGCCTTCGCGCGTTCGATTGTTAGACCGTCTGAGCTACCAATAGGTGTCATAACTGCATTTGTAGGAGCACCTGTTATGTTTACTATACTCAAAAGGAGTGGCTCAAATGGTTGATGTAGCATTGAAATCGGTTAGTTTCCGATACAATTCAAAACAGAGTCTTGTTTTAAATGGTACAACACTTTTTGTTGAACACGGAGAATTTGTTGGATTACTTGGACCAAATGGATCTGGAAAGACAACAATGCTCAGAATAATAGCCGGATTGTTTCCTGTTTCTGATGGTGAGGTTAAGGTATGCGGGATGAATCCTTTGAAAATAGGAAGAAAAAAGCTTGCGAAAATCGTTGGATTTGTTACACAGGATTTCATACCTATTTATGATTATACAGTCAAACAAATTGTTTTAAGTGGCCGATTGCCATACGCAAAAACATTTTTCTCCACGTGGACAGATAAAGATCTTGAGGCGGTGAAGGAAGCTCTGAGAAAAGTTGATGCAGAGAGATTTATTGAAAGATCTTTCCATAGTCTCAGTACCGGAGAGCAAAAACGTGTTGCGATGGCAAGAATACTTGCGCAGAATACACCTGTGATTTTACTTGATGAACCAACAGCACACTTGGACCCGGGGCATGTGGTAGAAATTAAAAACGTCTTGGCCCATCTTCATAAAGAAGGAAAAACAATAATTGCCGCTTTTCATGATGTGAATATAGCATCTGAACTATGCACCAGGATAGTATTTATGAAAAGTGGTAAAATCCTCTTTGATGGCCCGCCCGAAAAAATTATCACCGAAAAAACTCTCGAATTAATTTATGATACCAAATTTCATGTAATAAAAAATCCCGAAACAGGAAAACTCATTGTGGTGTACTGATATATCTATTTTGTACGCTCTAAGAACTTTTTTTGGTATAATCTATCGAAACAAAAAACACACAGGGAGAGGCTGATTTGTGGAAGTAGAAACCAGAGGCACAAGGATTTTGAGGGGTAATCCAAAGAGAGCAATAATCAAATTGTCGTTGCCAATGATGCTTGCGATGCTTGTTCAGACTGTTTACAACCTTGCTGACGGTGTGTGGGTGGCGGGGCTTGGTCCAAAGCCTCTTGCAGCGATTGGGCTATTTTTCCCCATATTTATGGTTATTCTTTCCTTGGCAGCGGGAATAGGCGTGGGGGCAAGCTCGGTTGTAGCCAGAAAAATTGGGCAGAAAGACAAACCTGGAGCAGATGCAGCTGCGATGATTTCTCTAATACTTTCTTTGATTATAGGGGTTATATCAACAGTTGTTTCACTATTTGTAGTTGGACCTGTTCTTCGGTTGATAGGAGCCAGTGGCGAAACATTGCAGCTGTGCTTGGAGTATGCAAAAGTGCTCTTATTCTCAACAACTTTGATGATGTTCAACAACGTAGCGAATGGCATCCTTAGAGGAGAAGGAGATGCCAAAAGAGCGATGTACGCTATAACTATAGGTTCTGTTTTGAACATAATTCTTGATCCATTGTTTATATATGTTTTCAAACTTGGTGTTGGAGGAGCTGCGTATGCCACGGTTTTGTCTATAGCTATTTCATCGGTTTTGATATCTTACTGGCTTTTCTTTAAAAAAAGTACTTATGTTTCTCTGAAGATCAGAGATTTTTCATATGATTCCCACATACTTAGAGATATACTCAAAATAGGCATACCAGCCTCGCTTGCGCAAATATCAATGTCTGTTGCTGTCTTTGTTTTAAATGTGTTTGCAATTAGAGCTGGTGGAGATTACGGTGTGGCGGTTTTCACAAGTGGATGGCGTGTGATAAATTTTGGTACTGTCCCGTTAATTGGTATTGCTATGGCAGTAACTTCTGTAACAGGAGCTGCTTATGGTGAAAGAGATGGAAATAAACTGGATATAGCGCATTTGTTCGCCGTAAAATTTGGATTTTTCATCGGTCTTTTTGTTATGTTTGCTATTGCTGGATTGGCACCGTATATTGCTCTGGTGTTTACATATTCTGATGATGGATCGGCTTTGTACGGTGATCTTGTCGTTTCTTTGAGAATAATGAGTCTATTTCTTCCCGGAGTTCCATTTGGCATGTTCACATCATCGATGTTTCAAGGAATAGGGCACGGAGGTAAAAGCTTACTGGTGACAGTAATGAGAACGATCGTTATGCAACTGGTTTTTTCGTGGTTTTTTGTATTCTTTCTTCAAACAGGATTGAACGGTGTATGGTGGGGGATAGTTCTCGGGAATGCTACTTCTGCAATTATAACTTTTAGCTGGGGGAGGGCTATAGTAAAAGAAATTAAAAGATCATTTCATAATGAGAAAAAATTAACCCTGTAAACTGTGGCCGCTCATCATTTCTCTCTGTATTTTCAGAGCATTTTCGAGATCTGACTGACCTACAAGCTGTAAACGCAGGAGGATTTTACCAATAGCTGCCCTTGTAAGCATTCTTCTTTGAATTGCGAGCGCCTGCTCCAGCTCTTCCTGGGTAATTGCATCGAGTTGAAGTAAGATCTCTCCAAGTTTCATAGGTGGATAGATCTGTATAATCTTTCCTCCACATCTATGGCAATTTTTGTTTTTCTGATACTCCAGGGAAGCTGCAGAATAAGTTATTTCACCACACTTGAGACACCTGAATTTGTAAGCCACATCAATCCCCACCTGAAGATAAATTGAGAGTATATAAACACAAGTACAATTGTGACACCCATCTCTGAAAATTCATTTAATAAACATTAAAAATTCAGTGAAATTTGAACGCTCACCGAGCTTCTCGAAATGATATTCTTGTCTGAACAGAGCATTTATCGAGAATATTTGTAATTCTTCCGTAGATATTTTTTGCAGCCGCCTTTGGAATACCTTTTAAGAAAATCCCTACTTTGTTTTCACAAAGAAATACAATCTCGTCAGTATCCCTGACAGCCTTTTTCAGATCGTTTAATAGATCGTTTTTGTTTATGAGGCTATCAGTCCCCTCCACAACAATTAGCCATTTGTTATCCAGGTTTCCTGATACAATTTGCCCATAAAGCTGAGTAAGCTCTTTAGAAGGTTTTATCTGTAGTTCTTTTTCGAGGATAGCAGAGAATTCTTTATAAACTTTCACAGCGTCAGAAAGGTTGTTGTTTTTTATGTATGCTTTTATCAAGAGAAGAACAGCTTCTTCGTTCAATGGATCTTGAATCAGAGCAGATTTAGACAATTCTATCACATTATGTGGATGTCCTTCCTCAAGATATATTTTCCCCAGCTCTAACAAACCTTTGACAAAAAGATCTCTGTAGTGCTCTCTGAATTGGAGTGTCCAATCTTCGTACAAATTTTCCGCCATGAAATCCCCTTTGTAGAGGTCCAAAGCTTTCTCAAGCAGAGTTTTTCGTTCAGAAAGATCTTTTGAATTCAATGCCATTTGAATAAATTTTTCAAATTCGTCAGCATCTACAACTATTTCATTTTTTGGATCAAAACAATAGGTGTTATCATGGAACACTATTTTATTTTTGCCGACAATAGATCTAAGCATGTAAATAGTACTCTGCAAGTTTATCCTCGCGTATTTTTGATCCATATCCCGCCAGAAAAGATCGCATAGAATTTCTATGTGGATCGGTTTACGGCGAAATGCAACTAAATATTTCAAGAGATCCCTTGCTTTGCGAGATCTAATTTTGGAAAGATTTATTCTTTCGCGTTCTGAGATTATAGAGAACCCCCCAAGCGTCTTAATTTGCATTTTTCCCCTCCCTTCTTAATTTGAATTTTGTTATATGATTTTATTTTGATTGTTTTTTTATTATACCACGGAAAAAACATATCTTAATGAAGAATTGGATTTTGCAGGATTAAAGTCGTAGGAAGTTAAGAAGAAAAAACTGGTGCCGAGGGCGGGAGTTGAACCCGCACGAGGTCATCCCTCAACTGATTTTGAGTCAGTCGCGTCTGCCAGTTCCGCCACCTCGGCAGCCATGAAAAATTTTATCATACATTTTTATTTATAGCAAGATAGAGTGTATAATAAAAACAAAGGAGGTATATAAAATGGCGGAAATGAAGAAAAAAATTGAAGAACTTAGGAGCCAGCTTCAGAACCTCGTTGGAAAGGCTCCAGAGTTAGGTGAGTTTACCAAATATGTTCACACGGCGGAAAGTCCAAAAAAGCTGGATACAAAAACCAAGGAGTTAATTTCTTTGGGTATAGCTATCGCAGTAAGGTGCGAGCCGTGCATTGTCTGGCACGCTGAAGCTGCCGTTAAAGCTGGGGCTGACGAACAAGATATACTTGATACAATCAAAGTAGCAGTGTGCATGGGCGGAGGTCCTGCGTTGATGTATGCCTTGAAGGCTTATCAAGCAGCTCTGGAGTTTCTTGCGTGAAATTTAAACCCCCGAAAGGGGGTTAATATACCGAATTTTGACTATTAACCACTGGAGTATCTTGACAAACTTTTGTACTTTTGATATTATACATTAAAAATAATCTTTTTGGAGGATAACCGATGAGTAGATTCAAAGGTAGAAAGGTAGTTGCATTTGCATACGCTTATTGGTGGTTTAGGGGAATGCCCTCTTCTCAGATTCCCCTGATGCCACTTGCTACATAAACAGGGGGAATCTTAATAAAAAGAAGAGGGCATCCAGAAAGGATGCCCTCTTTTTTTAAAAACTTTCTCTGGAGGTGTTGGGGTATGAAAAAGTGGGTTTCCGCCATAATTGTTTTCCTTTCAGTCATCTGTTTATCTGTGGTAAAAGTAGGCATAACACAGATCGTCGATCATCCAGCTTTGAATGCAGTTTTTGATGGTGTCGTCAAAGCAATTGAGGATGCAGGTTTTAAGGTGGGCCAGGATGTTATTGTAGATAGGCAGAATGCTCAAGGAAATATGCAAAATGCTGTAGCTATAGCCAGAAAATTTGCCACTGAAAAAATGGATTTCATTGTGGCGATAGCAACTCCCTCAGCTCAGGCATGTGTTCAAGCTATAAGCGATAGACCCGTTGTATTTGCAGCAGTGACAGATCCTGTTGGGGCAGGGTTAATAAAGCAACTTGGCAGAAATGATTCAAATGTGGTTGGAATATCCGATATGGTTCCAGTCAGTACGCATTTAAAATTAATTAAAAAGGTATTTCCGGTTGCAAAAAAGATAGGTGTTATCTATAATCCTGGAGAACCAAATTCAGTGACGCTTACCAATATTGCGAAATCTTCTGCACTATCTCTTGAACTGACCATAATCGACATTCCTGGAACATCACCAAGTGAGATGATCAGCGCATTGAACAGCATAGGTCCTGATGTTGATGTTCTGTACATAGGAACAGATAATACAGCGGCATCTTCTATCGAAGCGATTGGTAATGTGGCTCTAAGACTGGGCAAGCCGATAGTGGCTGCCGACATAGATATAGCTCGTGGAGGAGGTGTCATAGGGTTTGGTTTCAACTATTTTCAGGTTGGTGTTGAGACAGGTCGGCTTCTGGTAGAACTGCTCAAAGGGGCTAACCCGCAAGATCTTGAATCTCATGTTGTCGGGCCGGAGTCATTGTTGCTTTATATAAACCTCGATCTTGCTCAAAAACTTGGTGTACAGATACCTGCAGATCTTGTTGAAAGAGCAGATATTCTTGTTGAAAAAGGTCAAGAGGTGCAGAAATGATACCGATAATTGAGCAGGGACTTTTGTTATCTTTGGCCGCCATGGGTGTATATATATCATTCCGCCTTGTTGATCTTCCAGATCTGACGCCCGACGGTTCCTACGTTCTTGGGGGAGCCGTTGCGGTTGTCCTTCTTCATGCCGGCCATGGGTGGGTTTTCTCAACAATAATTGCTGCGCTTTCCGCTGGCGCAGCAGGTGTTGTTGTTGCATTTATAACCACGAGATTCAAAATAAATTCGCTCCTTGCCTCTATTATGGTCATGACAGGTCTGTATTCTCTGAGCATAAGGGTTATGAACGCTCCTAATTTACCGGTACCAAAATTTGATACGGGAAAAGTTATGAGTTATGAGCAGGTCGTTGGAAAAACACCACTTGACGATATTCTTGGCGCTGGTGCAGATATCAAATTCGAGGGGACAGGGTTAAAAGCAGTAAAGATTCCCTTCACAAATGCCGCCGATGGACACGATTTACTTATTATAGCCGCGATTGTCCTTGTTTTAGTTTTTGTTAGCTGGCTTTTTTTAAGGACAGAATTTGGTATGATGTTTCGCGGTTATGGAAAAAATAGGTTTGCTGTTAAAGTACTGGGAGTAAATCCAGACCTGTTTGCATATGTTGGTCTGATAACCGGTAACATTTTCACGGGGCTTTCAGGTGCTCTATTTTCTATGTACAGCGGATTTGCGGACGTGAACATGGGAATAGGTACGGTTGTGGTTTGCCTCGCTGCTGTCATCTTGGGAGAAATAATTTTCGGGAGATTCGAGTTTATGTATGGGATTTTGTTTCCTGTAATTGGGGCATTATTGTACCAGATTTTACTGAGTTTAGCGATGAAGTACGGTTACCGCATAGGGTTCAAGCCAAGTGACATGAAGTTATTAACTGCATTGTTTGTAATAGCTGTGATTGCCGTGAGAAGGTTCAAAAAAAGTGAGGTGACGGTATGATAGAAATAGATAGTGTTACGGTCATCTATAATAAAGGCACTGTTGATGAAAAATTGGCTCTGCACGATATTTCTTTAAAGGTGTATGAAGGAGAATTCCTGGTTGTAGTAGGATCAAACGGTGCGGGAAAATCGACTTTACTCAAATTACTTGTTGGCGACGTGAAACCTTTCAAAGGGATATGCAAAGTTGCTGGCAGATTTGTAAAGCCAGAAAAAACTTTCAAGATGACGAGCATTGTTTGCCAAGATCCAAATCAGGGCGTTTTTCCAAATTTAACTGTTGAAGAAAATTTAATTCTATCCCGCAGAAAAGGTTTGCGAGGATTTGGTTTTGGAAAAATAGATCGGCAAAGCCTTGAATTGCTGGCATCTACCGAGATGGGGCTTGAAAAAGATTTGAAAAGAAAGGCTTCAAAACTCTCTGGTGGGCAGAAGCAGGCTCTGGCAATGGTTATGGCTGTTTCATCGAATCCAAAGTTGCTACTTCTCGACGAACATACGGCAGCACTTGATCCAAAAAGCACAGAAAAGATAATGGAGTTAACTGAAAGAATAAACAGAGAGCTTGGCACAACAATAATTATGATTACTCATGATATGAATCTTGCCGAGCAGTTTGGTACAGCTGTCTTGATCATGGAGGAAGGAAAGATATGTGCAAAAATTGATAAGTCGAAACAAAAAGTTATTGCATCTCAACTGAAAGCTATGATAAGATCTACGATGTTGACAACTACTGGATGAGGTGAATAATTTTGCAGACTGATCTTCTTAAACAGGCAGCAGATATCTATGGAACGCCCTTATATGTATATGATTTACCCTTCATCATAAAAAGAATAACTTCTCTGAAAGATCTTTTTTTCGATCTCGATTTTCGCATTGCCTATGCAATGAAAGCGAATTTCAATAGAGATCTTTTAAAAACTCTCAACAATTTTGGATTAATGATCGATGTTGTCTCTTATGGGGAATATTTGCATGCACGTTCGATTGGATTTGCTCCAGATAGAATTATTGTGAATGGAAATTGCAAAAAAGTCGATCAACTTAAAACTTATGTCAACAACGGCGTTTTTTCCATAAACCTTGACAGCTACGAAGAGTTACTGAGGCTTGAAAAGATCATAGATTCACAAACAAATATTTCTATAAGAGTAAACCCTGATGTTGATGCGAAAACTCACCCACATATTTCAACTGGTCTTAAAGAAAACAAATTTGGTGTGGATTTTGACACTGCTGCGGCAATGATACGCAGGATTGAAAAAAACAAATATTTAAAACTCATAGGTTTTCACTGCCATATTGGTTCTCAGATAACGGAGATTCAACCATATTTAGAGGCTATTACATCATTAATAGATTTTATAGAAAAAACAGGCATCGAAATAGAGATTTTGAATCTCGGCGGAGGATGGGGTATTGATTACGGAGACGGAAAATTCTTAGACCTGAACGAATACAGAAATAAGATTCTACCTTTACTGAAAAAAACTATGAAAACTGTTATTTTCGAACTTGGTAGATGGATCACTGCACCTGCTGGTTATTTAATTTCAAAAGTGGAATATGTTAAAAAAACCAGATATAAAATTTTTGTTGTTGTCGACACAGGTATGACTCATTTGATAAGGCCAGCTTTGTATGGTGCAAAACACAAAATAATACCTCTGTATCCATCAAATGACAGAAAAATGATTGTAGCAGATATTGTTGGACCAGCTTGCGAAAGTTCTGATGTTCTCAGAAAAGAATACAAATTACCAGAACCCGCTGAAGGCGAATTAATAACTATATGCGACGTTGGCGCATATGGTTTTGCAATGGCATCGGAATATAATCTTATCCCAAAACCGATAGAGGTTATCTGGGACGGAGAAAAATTCATCAAATCTTCTTGATTTTCACTGCTGTTCCATAAGCGAGTACCTCGGCTGCAGATTGCATTACTGATGAACTTCCAAATTTTATGCCAACTATTGCATCAGCACCGAGTTTTTCCGCCTCAGCGATCATTCTTTGAATCGCTATATTTCTCGCCTCTGTGAGAAGCTCTGTGTAAGATCTGATTTCCCCGCCTGCCAATGTTTTGAAAGCAGCTGCGATATCTTTTCCAAGGTGCTTGGAATGCACTGTATTACCCAGAACGATACCCAATGTCTCAATTATCTCATAACCTGCTATTTGTTCTGTTGTTGCAAGAACCAAATTGATCCCCTCCTATTTGTTTAAATTTCTCCAACCTCTTTCAAAAAATCAATCAGAAATCCTCTCGCAATTGAAGAAAAACGGGAAATTATTTCAACGGTCGTTTGCTTTAAAGTATAGAGTTCGTCTTTTCTGAATTTGAAATCGTCAAAATTCAAAATTCTGACTTTGAGCTCTTCTTCAAAATTTCTCTTCATTTCGTTACTCACAGTGTTTATATTGTTCAAGCCAAGCAGACGAACCTTTTGAATGAGCTGCCTCAAAGATCTAGATTTTTCCACAGGGGCACTAATGATAGCCTCAACGGTTTTTTCATCGGCGTTGTATAACAAATATGCCAGATAATCATCATAAGAATAATGAAGGTTTGTCAAAAACTGAGCCATCTGTTTATCTGAAAGGGCTTTCAATGTGTCCAAGAAGGTTGCTGGTGAATTGTGAAATGGCATTGAAAGATCTTCCAGATAATGGAGCGCTCTCGCCAGGAATCTATATCCCCAGTATCTATCACCATTTTTAAAGGCTTTCCGTGACATATCCACAAAATAGTAAAAACTTTGACTACCTTCAAAGAAATCCAGAATCAATAACTTATATTTCATATGTCTGACGCCCTGACTGTTTCCAATTATAGATTGCAAAGGGGAAAGGTTTAATCCTTCATCCATGCCAAGATCTGGTTCAACAGAGTATACTGTGAGAACTTGCCAGATGAAAACCTCTTTATTAACTGGCTTTGGATCTGGAGGATAAAAAATGGCATCTTCTGGAACAAAAGTGTTTATGAACTGGCCACAGTAATCGTCAAGTTTAAGGTAATCTGTGTTATAAACACGGTCTTCCTGATACGAATATGATGTGATGGCAATCTTTTCATCTGAATTTGGTAAGAAATCTTTCACAATCAGATATGTCAGAACTTCATGTGCAGACCACGAAAAAACAATAGAAGTTATTAATAGAAAAATCAGCCACAGCTTTTTCATAATAAATCCCCCTTGCAAATAGTGTATCATGAATTTCACAACTGAGTTTTTCAAAGTACATTTTTATGATAAATGTACTACCGATAGACCAAAGCTGTGGTGAACAGGATATCAAAAAGGGATCGGGCTATCAATACCAGAGTAAAGCTCGTGCAATCTATAATTGATTTTTATGTATCTGGTTCTTATGATTGTAGATTGGATGTGGCTATATATTTCCATTGTGATGCAAAAATGGATTGTAAGATTTCATTCTACCCGCAATTCTTATACACCATTTACATAGGCACAAAAGATATAACGTTGATATCGAGGCTATCGAAGGAAATATTCTTCATGGTGCTGCCAGTGAACTTACCACCCACCTAAAGACTTCATCGACCGGGTTTGCTACCGGGGCTGTGTTTCCAATTAGCTCCAATCTCCACAGACATGAATTCGGACTGTTCCCGCCCTGCTCTTATTTATCGTATACCGAACCAGATATTTATCAACTGCTATTCATCCTTAAGAAGATGGAGGTGAACTGCAGAATCTTTAATCAAATGAGATTATAATTACCTGGGGGCATCGAGATATGAAGAAATCTTTATTTTTCATCATTGTAATTCTTTCTGCTGTAATTTTTGCTTCTACAACAGTTATTGTGCATTACCACAGGTTTGACGGTAACTACGAAGGCTGGAATTTGTGGATATGGCCTGTTGAGCCAATTTTCCAGGAAGGCAGAGCTTATAATTTCACCGAAAAAGATGATTTTGGTCTGAAAGCTGTTATTACTCTACCCATGAATTCGACAAAAGTTGGTATAATCATTAGGTTAAGAGAGTGGGAGGAGAAAGATGTGGCAAAAGATAGATTTATAAATATAAAAGATAACGAGGAAGAAGTTTGGATTCTCCAGAATGTTGAAGAAATATACACCAGCAAACCAGACACAAGCCCAAGAGTATTTTTTGCAAAATTGGTAGATTTTTCAACAATAGAGGTTTACACAACAGATGCAATTGATCTGAATACTTATCTTGACAAAATAGTTGTCGGCATAGATGAGCAGACAGTATCCATTAGCAGTCTGGAAAAAGTCGACCCAACAGATATAACCAGGACAAATTACTTCAGAATAAAACTTTCCCAACCTTTGAAGGAAGAAGACCTCTCAAGAGATATTTTTCTACAGATAGATGGTTTTAAGAAATCAAGGGTTTATGCGGTAGAAGTTTTGGACGAGCTTTACTACGATGGCCCTCTGGGAACTTTTTATACACCGCAATACACAGAGTTTTATGTATGGACTCCGGTCAGCAAATCTGTCAAGTTGCTATTGTATCAGACAAGTGAGCAGGATCAGCCAGCATTTGTTGTTGATATGCAAAGAAATGAAAAAGGTGTTTGGTATACAAGACTTGATAAAGATTTAGATGGATGGTTTTACAGATATCGATACGAAAGTTACGGCAAAATCAGAGAAGGGGTAGACCCATATGCCAAGGCGCTGTCTTTACAGGGAAAATTCGGCGCGATCGTCGACATGAGAAAGGCAGATCCAGAAGATTGGCAACAGGATAGTTACGTAAAACTTGATTCTTATGTTGATGCAATAATCTATGAAATACACATAGCAGATATGACAGGCTCCTGGACGAGTAATGTGAAAAACAAATCGTCTTATCTTGGTTTGATAGAAGAAGGCACAATCGGTCCAAATGGCGTTACAACAGGGCTTGAACATATAAAAGAACTTGGTGTAACACATGTACATATTTTGCCAATCTACGATTTTTACACTGGTGATGAAGTGAAAAGAGACTTCGAAAATCAGTACAACTGGGGGTATGATCCTTATCATTACATGGTACCAGAAGGCTGCTACAGCTCAGATCCATCAAATCCAAAGACAAGAATCTATGAAGTAAAGAAAATGGTTCAGACATTTCACAAAAATGGTATAGGTGTGATAATGGATGTAGTTTTTCCACACACTTATGGTGTGGGAGAATTTTCTGTTTTTGATCAGGCAGTCCCATATTACTATTACAGGCTTGGAAAAATGGGGCAATACCTGAATGAAAGTAGTTGTGGCAATACAACAAACAGCGAAAGGCTCATGATGAGAAGATATATTCTTGATACAGTCGTTCACTGGGCTAAAGAATATCATGTAGATGGATTTAGGTTTGATCAGATGGGACTTATAGACCGAAAAACCATGGCAATGGTTGAAAAGACTTTAAGACAGATTAATCCAAGCGTGATTATATATGGCGAACCGTGGGGAGGCTGGGGGGTTCAACCAAGGTTTGGAAAATCACAACTTCTCGATTTGAGAATAGCTGTATTCAACGATGGAATAAGAGACGGTATAAGGGGCTCTGTTTTTGATCCAAAAGCAAAAGGGTTTGTTATGGGCTCTGTGGGGAAAGAAATCAAGATCAAAAGAGGAGTGGTTGGGAGTATTAACTATGACAACAAGTTGATTGCTGATTTTGCTTACAGTCCAGAACAAACTATCAACTATGTTGCATGTCATGATAATCACACACTCTGGGATAAAAATGTTCTGGCGGCAAAATCTGACAGAAGGGAATGGAGTGAAGAAGAATTAAAGTCAGCTCAAAAACTTGCAGCAGCTATATTACTCACTTCACAGGGTGTTCCTTTCTTTCACGCAGGCCAGGATTTTTGCAGGACCAAACAGTTCAATGAAAATTCGTACAATGCACCAATTTCTATAAATGCGCTCGACTATGAAAGGAAGGCGCAGTTCATAGATGTTTTCGAATACCACAAAGGATTGATAAAGCTCAGAAAATCACACCCTGCATTTAGATTGAGGACGGCAGATGATATAAGAAAACACATAACTTTCCTGGAATCACCGAAGAAGGTTGTTGCTTTTTTAATAAATGAACATGTTAACAATGACCCCTGGGAAGGGATCTTGGTGATCTTCAATGGAGATATCGTTGAACATGAATTGATTTTGCCCGATGGCGAATGGAATGTTGTCGTTGATAAAGAAAGAGCTGGTGTAGATCTTCTCTACAAACTCAGTGGGACAATAGAAATTCCGCCAATATCTGCAATGGTGATGTACAGGGAATGAGTTTGTTACTTCACAGTTCATAGCTTTTCAACTTTCATTATTCAAACTCTGATAATCTTTTCCTGGAGGGTAGATAATGCTCAAAAACATCGTGTTTGATCTTGGCAGGGTTCTTGTAAACTGGGAACCATATGAGTACATGTTGAAGCGTTTTCCAAAAGACGTGGCAGATAGATTGAACAGAGAGATATTTGAACACAAAGATTGGCAACTGATGGACAAAGGAGTTATTTCAGAAGATCAACTCTGGCAGAAAAAGCTTGAAGAACTCGCTGAATATGCGCAGTATGTTTTACATATGAAAGAAAAATCACCCCAGCTTTTGACTCCTATTGAACAGAACGTAAAGCTTCTGGATATTCTCAAAGAAAAAGGTTTCAAACTTTATGTTCTTTCCAATTTCAGTGAGAATAATTTTAAAATGATTTACGAAAAATATGATTTTTTCAAATTATTTGATGGAATGATAATATCTTCATATGTAAAAGCCGTTAAGCCAGAAAGAGAAATATACCTTAAATTGATAAATAAATACAACCTTGTTCCACAGGAAAGTCTTTTTATAGATGATAAACTGGAAAATATCCAAACGGCACAAGAGATTGGTTTTAAAACGATACACCTGCCGCATCACTGGCAATTGAAAGAAAAATTATTTGAGCTAAAGATAATGCAGGACTGAGCGTCCTGCATGAATTATCCTATTTGAATCAGTTTTTTTGCCTCTTCTAAGGTTGGAATTTTTCCAGAAAGCACTATTTTTCCATTTACAGCTATTGCAGGTGTTGAAACTACGCCTCGTGCAATTATTTCAGCTATATCTTCAACTTTTTCGATTACAGCATCAACATTCAGCTCTTCCAGAGCCATTCTCACAATTTTCTCTGTTTGCTTACATCTCGCACAGCCTTTACCCAGAATCTCAATTTTTTTCGCCATGATCGTGCTCCCTCCTCAAGATTAATCTTCTACTTCCTGCGGTTTTAATTCAATCTTATGTTTTTGAAAGACGGCTCTTGTCGCATTTGATATCGAAACAAGGCTTAGCATAACAGGGACTTCAACAAGTACGCCAACAACTGTCGCTAACACTGCACCAGAAGAAAGGCCGAATAGCGATATCGCAACAGCCACAGATAGTTCAAAAAAGTTACTTGCACCTATTAAGGCGGCTGGTGAAGCTATTGAATGCGGTACTTTCCAAAAATAGCTCCACAGATAGCCGATGGCAAATATCAAAAAGGTTTGAGTTATGAGCGGCACAGAAATTAGGGCGATGTGAAGATAATTTCTCATGATCACTTCACCTTGGAAAGAAAACAAGATTATAAGTGTCAACAGTAAACCGATTGTAGAAATTTTTGATAGTTTTGGAATGAGGATTTTGTTCAGATAGTTCATTCCCTTTGATTTTATAACTTGCTTTCTTGTCAATATTGCAGCTAAAAGCGGAAGCAAAACGTAAATCACAACCGAGAAAAAAAGTGTGTCAAACGGCACTGAGACATTGCCAATTTTCAATAAAAAAGATACAATTGGTGCAAATGCAAAAAAGATAACGATGTCATTTACCGCAACTTGAACCAGTGTATAAACTGGGTCGCCATCTGTCAGATAACTCCAGACAAAAACCATCGCTGTACACGGTGCAGCCCCCAGTAAAACGGCACCAGCTATATACTCTTCAGCGACACTTGCAGGCAAAAAATTTGCAAAGGCTATTTTTAAGAAAAAATATGAAATTATGTACATACTGAATGGTTTTATCAGCCAGTTTACAATTAAAGTTATAACAAGCCCTTTTGGTTCTCTTTTTACTTTTTTTATAGTTGTGAAATCTATTTTGAGCATCATAGGGTAAATCATCAACCATATAAGTACGGCTATGGGCAGTGAAACATGGGCATATTCAAATTTACTGAGAGTTTCAGGAACAGCAGGGAAGAATCTTCCAACAAATACTCCTGCCAGAATACACAAAGCTACCCAGATTGACAGATATTTTTCAAAGAAATTCATCTTTTTTTGCATAGATTGCCTCCTTTTTTCTATTTCAGCACGCCATATACCATGCCAAATACCGTTGAAAAAATTACCACAAGCGCAAAGTATGTGAACGCTTTTTTTCTGCCAAATAGCTTTGTAATGACTATCATACTCGGCAAGCTTAAAGAATTTCCTGCCATGAGTAATGAAAGTGTAGGACCTTTGGCCATTCCAAGATTCATTAATGCCTGGACTATCGGTACTTCAGTCAATGTTGCAAAATACATGAACATGCCTATTACAGAAGCTGTCAAACTCGACAGGAAATTGTTTTTGCCGAGCAATGCCGTGACAAATTGCTGCGGCAAAAGTTTTGTCAATAAACCTGCAAAGAATACACCAATGAAAAGATACGGCAGAATCTTTTTTGCAAAATCCCATGTTTCAAAGATCCATTGCTTTGTTTTATCTTTCTCAAATCCCAGAATAGCCATTAATAAAATAGATATTCCCAGTACAATTACTATGAAATATTTCACTAAATTATCAACAGCTACTCCATTAATTATTAAGAATCCCAACTGAAGAATAAAGAAAATAATGCCTTTTGAGCTATCTATATCTTTTTCAGAGACCTGAAATCCTCCCTCGCCTTTTTCTTGAAAAAGGATTTCCATTACCAGACCTATGAGTATAGCGGCTGTTATTGTTGAAATGAGCCTTGCCAGACCTAAATCCCACCCAAGGACTCTGGCTGTCAAAAATATAGCAGCGATATTTATAGCTGGCCCTGAGAACAAAAATGTTGTTGCGGGTCCTATTCCCGCGCCTTTTTTATAGATGCCCCCAAAAAGTGGCAGGATGGTGCACGAGCAAACTGCCAGAATCCCACCCGATATAGCTGCAACAGGATAAGAGATCATTTTTCTTGCATTCGGACCAAGCAATCTGAGCACCGATTCTTTTTTCAACATTACCGTAATAGTTCCAGCAATGAAAAATGCCGGAACAAGACATAGTAAAACATGTTCTCGCGCATATTCCTGAAGCAGATAAAAGCCATTGAGAATACTCTGGCTGACTATTGGAGAATCGAATGGTGCAAAATAAAACAGCAGAAAAACCGCAGCAATGAGAAAAAATTGCATCATTTTTCTCTCTCCCTTTTCATTTAGCACCGCAGGTTTTGACTGACATCTGGTAATCTTTTTTTGCATATTGTAGAACTGCTTTCAAAAATGGGTATTGCTTCAGAAACTGTTTGTTGAGCGAATAATATATAAAAGTTCCATCTTTTCTGATATCAACAACCCCAAGATGTCTTAACGTGTTCAGGTGCTGAGAAATATTTGGCTGAGATGTCCCAACGATTGCACATATTTGACAAACACAGAGATCGTTTTCTAACAGCAGAGAAAGAATTTCCAGCTTGATCTGACTTGCAAGAATTCGAAATAATTCGTGAAGTTTCATATAACCACCTCTTTATATAAGTATCTACTTAATATATTTTCAAGCGCTTTACGAACCAATAAAATTGATTCTATTTTTGATTAAAACTGTGTACTTGCCAGTTATTGTTTGTTCATGTTAAACTCATAAATATGAGAATACTTATAACTGGATTTGAGCCTTTTGGCGGAGAAAAAATTAATCCAAGTCAGAAGATTCTGCGAAAAATAGGTAAGTTGAAATTTTTTTCGGGATTTTCAGTGGATTCTGTTCTTTTGCCAGTATCTTTCAAACGGTCTGTAGAAGTTTTGAAAAACCAATATGAGAATAATGTTTATGATTTTGTTCTCCATCTTGGGCAAGCTGGTAGCAGAACCTGCATCGTTTTGGAAGCACTGGGCGTGAATTTAATGGACAGCAAAAATCCAGACAACGATGGATATACTGCAAACGAAGAACCAATTATGCCAGACGGCGCACTTGCTTACAGAACAAAGATCAACTTGAAAAAACTTTCGGAATATCTGTCAAGGAATAAAATTCCAAATGTTATCTCTTACCATGCAGGACTCTATGTTTGTAATACAGTTAATTACTACTCTTTTTATTGCTCAGAAAGATATTCAAACCCTGCTGTTTCTCTATTTGTACATCTTCCTTTTTTACCGGAGCAGGTTGTTGAAAAAACTTTCTTGCCGGGATACAGAACACCCAGCATGAGTTTGAATTTGCAGATTCGTGCGGTTGAAAAAATCATTGACTTTGTCTCAACACAAATAATTTCAAATTTTTAAACAACAAAAGATCTATTCACAGCCAACGACTCTGTTTCTTCCGGATTGTTTTGCTATGTACATCTTTTCATCAACACTAACAAGAAGTTCATCTATTGTTTCATGATTTTTCGCACTGCACACTCCTATGCTTACGGTAATTTTTATATTTTCTGCAAAACTGTAATTCTCTATCTCGGATCTAATTTTCTCAGCAAGAGTTATCGCACCTTTCTCGTCAATTTCAAGGGACAAAACCAGAAATTCTTCCCCGCCCCACCTTGAAACTATGTCTGATGCTCTCAGTGATTTTTTCAAAAGAGCCCCCAGTTCCTGAAGCACTTTATCTCCAATCTGATGACCATATGTATCGTTCACTTTTTTGAACCAATCTATATCTATCATAATCAGCGAAAACGGCCTTTGATAGCGCTTCCAGAGATAAAAAGCTTTCCTCATTTCCTCATCCATTTTGTAGCGGTTGAATAAACCATTTAATTTATCGGTTATAGAAATTCTCTCAAGTTCCTCATTGATGGCTTTCAATTCTTGATTTTTTTTTTGTAAAGTTCTTTTCCAGTTAACCTGAATATGTCATCTGCTATAGTTCCTATTTCGTTATCGGGAAATTCAGATATTGATTGGCCGTTGAGTTTTCCTTCAATTACCCTGTTCACTCTTTCTTTCAGCATCAATAGAGGTATTACAATTTTCTTGCTGAACGAGTTGCTCATAAACCATCCCAAGATAGACGAGGCAATGATAAACAGCAAAATTGTCGTCCCCATCTGAGAGAAAATCGGTTTTGTGATTTCATCTTTGTTAACTACCGTTATCACAATCCAGCCAAGATTTTCAATGCGCGAATAGTAAGCAATCTTTTCGGTATTATTCAAACGGTACTCAAAGCTACCGTAGTTTTTCTCAAAGCTCAAGGATTTTTTCACAACATCCGATAAATTGTGGCGTAAATGCTGTTTATCATGATGAATAATAATCTGCTGGTCTTCTTTTATTACATAACTGTAAGAAGATCTGTACCTTTCGTCTGAGTCCCATAAAATATTTTCCAACTTCTCTAAGGATGTATCGATAGCCAGCACCTCTGTTATGTTATTCTCTTCATCAACAAGAGCTTTGCTAACCGAAACTAACCATTCTTTTGTTTTTATCTCCTGATAAGGTTCTCCCCAGGATATCTCTGGATATGATTCAATAGCAGCTGTGTACCAAGGCCGAATGGTTGGATCAAATCCCTCAGGGGGTTCATAATTGTTGATTAAAAGCATCCCATTTCTGTAGCCAGAATAAATATAATTGATATCACTGTCTGCTTTTTCGATCAGTCCATAAATCTCCAGAACATTCTGACGAGATTTCTCATCTAAATAAGGCGCAAGGCGAACGTCTCTAAGATGGCTTAAAAAGTCTATTGTCGTGTAGAATTTTTTGAAATAACCTTCAATGAAATAAGTGGCAGCTCTGTTTTTATGCCTTATCGTTTCGCGAGCTGAAGACATACCAGAAAAATAAAGAATAATCATCGATATAGAGCCAAATATTAAAACTACTACCACCGACAGGATTACGACGTTGATAAATAGATCTCTCTTTATGGAGTGCATTTAAACAACCTCCAGATTTATGTGTTTTTATTTTATCATTGCTATGTTATAAAACAGAAAAATTTTCTCGCGAATTTATAAATATAAAAATGATACAACAATTGTTGCCTGATAAATGAAAGCGGGTGATGGATTGATTAAAACAAGATGTATAGTTTTTTTCTACATTTTAGTGACAATCGCTATATTTGCACAAACAATCACTACTAACGAAGTTTTGCAAGATGCCAGGTTTCTTTATCAAAAAATGAAAGACATTCACCCAAATATATTTCATACATTTTCTGAAATAGAAGCAGAAAAGGATTTTTCGAAGCTTATATCTTTTATCAGCACAAAACAAACCTGGGAACTTCGAGACATTTTCAGAATGTTTGCGCAGTTTGTTGCCCGATTCAAAGACGGGCATACTTACGTCTCTATCACAGATCAATTTTCTGAATATCTTATGAATGGTGGTAAAGTAGTCCCAATTTTTGTGTCTTTTGATGATGAACAGATAACTATCCTAACAGATGTCGAAGGAAAATTGAATCAGCCAGGTAAACTAATTTCTTTGAATGGTGTATCTGCCGGAGATTTAAAAGAAGAAATCTTGAAGATGGTGAGCTTTGAAAGAGCTTCTTTTGGCTATGCAAGAGCTTCTTTGTTATTTCATCTGTATTGCTGGGTAATCTTCGGTGAGCAAGAAAGTTTTACTGTTGAATTTCTAACACAGCAGGGTCAATTACAAAAAATAGAGCTTGAATCAGTGGATTTTGAAAAATACAGGGCTAAGAGAGAGCAGATGAATATGTCTGGCAAGCTCTGGGATTTTTCAATAATAGATAAAACAGCAGTTATGACAATTAATACATTCAGTTCAGCGTATGAAAAAGATCTAAAGCAATTTATAAAGCAATCTTTTGAACAGATAAAGAAAGAAGATATCCAGAATTTGATAATAGATCTGAGAAAAAACGGTGGTGGAAGTTCAGAAATAGGTGAATATCTTTACTCTTTTATAAGCAATAAGCCTTACAGGGTTTATGCAGAAATTCACGTTAAATATTCAGATGATGCGGTTAAAACTTTGAAAATCTTCGACCCATTACTACTTTTTAGGGTTAAAGTACTCAATCAAAAAATTATTGTACACAGAAATGATTTCAAAAAGGTGAGAAGAAATGATCTTCTGTTCAATAAAAATGTCTATGTACTCGTCGGCCCAGGAACTTTCTCGGCCGCCGCTGATTTTGCTGCAATGGTGAAAGATTTGAAGGCAGCTACTGTAGTGGGAGAAGAAACAGGCGGGCTTGCTTCCTCTTATGGGGATGTTTTATCTTTTATTCTGCCAAATTCCAAACTCCAGCTTGGAGTGTCGTTCAAATATTTTGTTCGGTGCGGTGGTTTTGATGACAAAAGAGGAGTGATACCAGATATAGCTGTACAGATACCCATCACAGATGATACAGATCAGCTCGTTCGAACTGTGCTTGAAGCAGTCAAAAACACTCAAAGTGCTAAAAATTAGATTTTTCAACCGGAAGGCGAAACTTTTTGTCTTCTGATAGTTGTAACCAGAAGTGAGAAAATTATCAAAAGCATACCAAGAATTTGTTGTAGTCCAACCATCTCATTTCTAAAGGCTATACCTGCTATAACGGAAATAACAGTTGTGAGGTTTGAAAAAAGCGTGGTTACAATTGGAGAAGCTTTGTTGATCATGTAATTCAGAAGGAAAAATGCTCCAGCCGAAGACAATATACCCAGATAAATCCCTGAGCTTATTGTCTGGATGTTGAACTGTATTTCAAACTCACCTTTCATAATGCTCATGAGTGTGAAAAAAATAGCGCCTGTCATCATCATGAAAAAGGTTATTTCCTCGGGTGAAAATTGTTTCGAGAATTTTCTTGAATAGATACTGTACAGTGCGCCTGATAACACGGCAAAAAACATGAATATCTTTCCAAGAAGCGTTCCTTTTGAAAGGTCAAAACCTATTTATCAATACAACACCCAGAAAGCCTGCCCCTACAAGTATATAGTGAAACAGGTCGCCTTTTTCTTTCAACATAAATGCAGCCAGAACGTTTACAACAACTGGAATAAGTGCGATGATCATCCCGGCTTCAGAGGAATTAATTCTTTGAACGCCGTATGTTTCGAAAATGAAGTAAAGCACCGGTTGAAATAATATCAGTGCGAAAAGTTTCCAGTATGGTTTTTTCCCGAGTTTGATCACACCAGATACCAGCAATATCATAAAAAATAAGAAAGCAATACAAAATCTGTAGGAAAGAAAAGTTAGCGGCGAGACATAATCAAGAGCGTTTTTCGTGAACAGAAATGAGAATCCAAAAATGATTGACACAAGAATGCCTGCAAAAATGACTTTTAGCTGCATACAGGACCTCCTTGATCTAACTGTGCACCCGAAAAATTCTGTAATCGTATTTTATTTTAAGATGTTGCTGAATCAAAAATACTGTTTTCATGCTTTTGATAATTTAATACAGCACTCGAGTAACTCGGGGCACATTGAAGAAAATCCTTTGTTGAAAGTGTTTTGGTAACTTTACTTTCAATGTTGACAATATATAGCCTAAGCTATATTATATAGATAGAGCTATATATAAGGGGGCGATAAATGTAAAGATGATATTGATTCACCAGTGGCTTACTTTGATTAACAGTTTTGAAGGAGGGTTGATAATGAAAAAGAATTTATCGATCTTGGTGAAAGCTTTTGCCGTGACATTTATTTTCTTAATAAATGTTTCTGTTTTTACAAGCACAACTTCATCCGATAGGCCAATGAGAATTATTGCAGGCACAGTTTCTGTAGCAGAAATTCTCTATCAGTTACATGCAGAAGTTATTGCCATTCCAACAACGGGCTATGAACTGCCGCAGGGGTATAAAGATTTGCCGAGAATCGGAAGTCCAATGAATCCAGATTTTGAAGTGATTTTGTCGTTGAAGCCGGATATTTATATTTCTGACGATTCATTAGAAAATTCGATAAAACCCAAACTCGAGGAAAGTGGAATAAAATTCAAATTTGTGAAACTGAGTTCACTGGATGATCTCAAAACAGCAATTTTAGAAATTGGTAGTCTTGTAGGAAAAGAAAATGAGGCAAACCAGATATTAGATGACATTAAAAAAAGAGAAGCAAAGATATTGAGCAAGATAACCACAAAGCGAAAACCGACAGTTATGATTATTTTTGGTGCCCCTGGAAGCTTTATGTTAGCAACTGAGCATTCTTTTGTTGGTTCACTTGTTAAAAAATTAGGAGCAAAAAATGTTGTAACTTCTCCTTCAGCGTACGTTCCAATAAATCTCGAATCCCTTATTTTGAAACAACCTGATTATATTTTAAGATTTTGTCATGCAAGTCCTGAAGCCGTTTGGAAAATGTTCGAAAAAGAATTTAAGGAAAATAAAATATGGCAAAGTTTTGAAGCAGTGAAAAAGGGGAATGTTTTTGATCTTGACAGCAATTACTTTGGAGTATCTGCAAATTTGCGTTCAATAGAAGCTCTGGAAATACTTGCGGAGCTTTTGTTTGAGTGAGGAGTATTCATGGATCGCTTTAGGATAAGATATATAGCTTTTGTCATTCTACTATCTGTGTTAGGAATTTCCATTTTTGTGTCACTCATTGCAGGAACAATCAGAATATCACTCGGAGAAATTTTTTCTGGTAGAGATTCTGAAAATTGGCCGATAATCTGCTATTTAAGATTGCCAAGAATCGTTATTGCAGCAATTGTTGGAGCAAATTTGGCAGTATCGGGGGTTTTGCTGCAATCTGTGATGCAAAACCCACTTGTTGATCCAGGAATAACAGGTGTCTCTTCTGGGGCAAGCATAATGGCTATTTTGATAATGCTGTATCTTCCAGACCATTATTATCTTTTACCTGTTGCGAGCTTTCTCGGCGGGCTTGTTGCAGCCGTGACAGTTTACCTGCTTGCCTGGAAAAAGGGATTGACTCCTGTAAGGGTTGTCTTAGCAGGTGTTGCAGTTAATGCCTTTTTGGGTGCTATCTCTTCTATGCTTGCAATATTGAATTCAGAAAAAATATCAGGAGTGCTGATGTGGTTAAATGGCAATATTTCAGGAAGAAGCTGGAAACATGTGGCAATTCTTTCTGTATATTCACCACCAATACTTATTTTATCGATATTACTTGCTAAGGCATGCAATTTAATATCTCTTGGCGATAGAAATGCTGTTAGCCTTGGAACTAACATAAACAGAGCGAGAATCATAATATCTTTGGTTGCAGTTTTCTTGGCGTCACTTTCAACAAGTGTTGTTGGAATAATAGGGTTCATCGGGCTTGTTGTTCCTCACATAAGTAGAATGATCATAGGATCCAACCACAAATATTTGATACCATTCAGTATGTTTATGGGAAGTTCTGTATTGGTCCTGGCTGATACTCTTTCAAGAACTATCACAAAACCTTACGAAATACCTGTCGGGATAACAATGTCTGTTTTCGGAGGGCCATTTTTCTTATATCTCCTTAGAAGGAGGATGCACAAATGATTCAACTGAGCAATCTCTCATTTGCGTATAATGGCAAGCCTTTTATAAACCAGATAGAATTACTTATCGAGAAAGCTAAAATAACCAGTATTATTGGGCCCAATGGATCAGGAAAATCAACTTTGTTGAACCTTATTGCTGGATTGTACAAACCTCATACGGGAAATGTTGTTATTGAGGGAAGCGATATTTTCAAAATAAGTAGAAAAGAGATAGCAAAGAAGCTCGCGATAGTTTTTCAGCAAAATTATGCCCCAGAAGATATTACTGTTAAAGAATTGGTTCAGTTCGGTAGAAATCCTCATAAGAAATACTTTGAATTGCTTAATGATGACGATGCAGGGGTTGTAGATTGGGCGTTGAGGGTGACAAACATGAACCACCTTTCCGACAGATATGTTTCGCAATTATCTGGTGGCGAAAGGCAAAGAGCATGGATAGCCATGGGGCTGGTGCAGAGCACTGGAATTCTTCTTTTGGACGAACCAACGACGTTTCTTGATATCAGGTATCAGATAGAAATACTCGAATTAATCAAGAAAATAAATGCAGATTGCAAATTAACAGTAGTTATGGTGCTGCATGATTTAAATCAGGCTATCAGATACAGTCACCGGATTATAGTCATGAACTCCGGCGAAATTGTAGCTAAGGGAGATCCCGGAGAGATAATCACTCCAGAGTTAATCAGAGAGGTGTATGGGGTAGAAGCGGAAAAAATATTTATACGTCACAGCGGCGATAAGATCATACAATTGCTTTTTAAAAGAGCTTTTCGGGAGGAGAGATAGAATGAAAATTTTACTGACTTATTCAAGTCTCACGGGAAATACTAAAAAAGTAGCTGATGGAATACATAAAGTACTGAAAAAATATGAAACAACGTATCTTGCCATGAATGAAATACACAGTAAAGATTTCATAGATCGGTTTGATATTGTAATAGTTGGATGCTGGGTAGATAAAGGAATGCCAAATAAGGAAGCATTAGATTTTATGAAGATGATAAAAAATAAAAAAGTAGGCTTGTTTGTCACGCTTGGTGCATATCCAGATTCCCAGCATGCCAAGGGAGCACTCCAGAGATGTGTTGAAAAAATAGAAGAAAACAGAAACATTGTTATAGCTAAATTCATATGTCAGGGTAAGATAAGTGAAAAACTCATCAATTTTTTTAAGACACTCCCACCAGATCATCCTCATGCATTGACTGAAGAAAAACTGAGAGGTTATGAAATGGCAGCAAAACATCCTGATGAAGAAGATATAAGGAAAGCCCAAGAAGTGTTTTCCAGGCCGGTGGAACTCTATGTACAGTAAAAGAATAAAATCGCACCACGGTGCGATGGCAGAAACAGATAATCTGGTAAAGAGGCATATATATTTGCATGATTATTTAAACGATCAGAATCTTGAAGGTAAGAAGTCTGTCATATATATACACGTACCGTTTTGTTTAAAGACGTGCACTTTTTGTTCTATGAACAGGTCTCAAGTGGCCCCTCCAGAAGATTATCACAGATTGATTTTGAAAGAAATACAAATGTACAGTAAATTCAGTTATATTGAAAAATCAACATTTGATGCTGTTTATTTTGGCGGAGGAACACCTACTACTCTTAGATCTGATGCCCTAAGGGAAATAATAGTCGCTGTAAAAGATAATTTCAATCTGACTCCTGATGCAGAAATTACTATCGAGACAAGCGTAACTGAGCTCAGCGACGATAAAATAGAACTTTTCAAACAAACAGGCGTAAATAGATTTAGCATAGGCGTTCAGACTTTTTCAGATATGGGCAGAAAAATTTTCAACCGCAGGGGATTGGGAGAGTGGGTGAAAGAAAGGTTGAAATTTTTGAAAAGGATGAATTTTGCAAGTGTGAATATAGATATAATCTATTCTTATCCTGGGCAATCTCTCGAGGAATTGAGAAAGGATCTAAGAACAATTTATGAACTTGATCTGGATGGTTTTTCAATGTATTCTCTAATGAATATGCCGGCGAGTAAGATAAAAGAAGAAGTTTCAGAAGAAACAGACCTCGAAAATTTCATGTGCATTTTAAAAATGAGCCGGGACAATGGGTATGATTTTCTGGAACTCACAAAGATGGTTAAAAGGGACAAATATAAATACATAGTGAACAGAAATAATGGTGAAGATACTCTTCCACTTGGTGCCGGTGCTGGGGGTAATTTTGGAAATGCTTTGATTATGAATCCGGTTGCAATACAAGCTTATGAAGAATCAGTTAAGAATTTTAATTCTCGAAAAGTCGTGGAAATGCATCCAATATACAAAGAATTCGTTATCCTAAAAGGAGCTATTCAGCATGGAAAAATACCTTTGAAAAATGCGTTGTTGCAAAAAAATGATAAAATTAAGCATTTTATGCAGTATTTAACCTCAAGTGGTTTGGCAGTATTTTCAGGTGATTCATTGATTCTAACTGATAGAGGATTTTACTGGGGCAATAATATTTCTCGGCGAATTTCGGAGATAGTTTTAGAATCGATTACGGTAAACGTGAGGTAATATATGATTGGTTAGTTGCGTGAAATGTAATGGTTTACATCTGAGATGTTGAGGTGAGTTCATGAAAGTATCTATTTTTGGTGCCGGGCGTGTTGGTATAAGTATTGCATATTCGCTATTGCATACAAAGATTGCCGATGAGATGGTAATAGTGGATATTGATATCAAAAGGGCAGAAGGTGAGGTCCTCGATCTTTATCACAGCACACCGTTTCTCAAAAGATGCAATATAACTGCAGGTAATCCTCATGATATTTTAAACAGCGATTTTGTAATCATAACAGCAGGCGCATCTCAATCTGCAGGTGAGAGCCGCCTGTCTTTGACAAAAAGAAATGTAAAAATTATCAGGCAAATAGCTGCTCAGATAAAGAAATATTCGCCAGATGCTATTGTTATAAATGTTTCAAACCCTGTCGATGTTCTTTCATACGTTTTATGGAAAGAGACAAAATTTAATTGGCGCAAAGTCATAGGTACCGGAACAATTCTGGACACGGCCAGATTCAGGGCTCTTGTTGCCAAGCAATGCGGCGTATCACCAATGAGTGTCCATGCTTATATAATAGGAGAACATGGCGATAGTGAATTGCTTGTATGGAGCAATGCGACTATTGGCGGTGTAAGCATAAAAAGATTTTGCCAGTTCTGCACAAATAAAAACTGCACACCATTAGAGTCACTTTTTGAACAGACAAAGAATGCGGCATATGAGATCATAGAGAAAAAAGGCGCCACAAACCTTGCCATTGGGACTGCTACAGCTGCACTGGTTGAAAGCATATACAGAGATGAAAAACGTGTTTGGACTGTTTCGGTTTTTCAGGACAATCTTTATATAGGCTTCCCAGCCATTCTGGGAAAAAATGGAGTAGAAAAGCTTGTGCCTGTTAAACTAAACAGTGTGGAAAAAGAAGCTTTCGAAAGGTCAAAGGAGGTTATAAAAAAATATATCAAAGAAGGTGAAAAAAGTGAAAGAGAAGAGAGTAGCAGTAATTAGTGGTGGGGCTAAAAATATTGGCAAGGGAATAGCGCTCAATTTTTTAAACAATGGCTGGATGGTGGGTATTATTGATGTAGATGAACAGGCACTTAATGACTTTCCTGCCAAAAATGGTGTTTTTCTCTATCCAGGTGATGTTTCAGACGAATGTGTGGTGAAGGAATTCTATAGTCAATTAAAAGTGAAATTTGGCAGACTTGATGTCATTGTTAACAATGCGGCAATTGGTGGGTTCAAGAATTTTTTGCAACTTACTGCAGCTGAGTGGAGACGGGTTATTGATATTAATCTAACGGGTTATTTCTTAATGGCACGTTTCGGCACACCTCTGATACTGGAAAATCCCGGCAGAGGTGCGATCATAAATATCTCTTCTACCAGAGCGCTGATGTCTGAACCCGGTAACGAAGCATATAGTGCCTCGAAAGCCGGCACAATTGGGTTGACTCACGCACTGGCGAATTCTCTTGGGCCGAATCTCAGGGTTAACGCTATATGCCCTGGTTGGATTTTGCACGAAAACGAAAACATCAGCCAGCAGGAGCATCAGCAACATCTCACAGGCAGAGCGGGCACAATTGAAGATATAGCCAACTTGGTTCTTTTTTTGGCAGATGAAGACAGAAGTGGTTTTATAACTGGCCAGTATTTTGTGGTTGATGGAGGCATGACCAGAAAGATGATATATATTTAAGGAGTGTAAAACGATGAGGATTGTAAGTATGGTAAGCGGGTTTACTGAAGCACTTTTCGAGATAGGCGCTGGTGATCAGGTCGTGGGGGTTTCAAAGTACTGTTCAAGATATGTGAAAGATTTAAAAGCGGAAGTTGTAGGAGATTATATATTTGTGGACAAAAGAAAACTCAGGAACCTGAATCCCGATTTAATTTTACTCACAAGCGGTATTCAGGAAAGGTTATCAGAAGAGCTCAAAAAGGAAGGTTTTCCAGTTTTTGTTTTACCTTTACCGAGATCTATCAATGGAATATGGGAAAATATTATTTCTCTGGGGGGGTTAACAGGCAAATTGAAAGAAGCGAAGGAAATGGTTTACCATCATCAAGAAAAACTCTGGCATTTGGGATCGTTAAGGAAAAAACAACATCAATCTGTTTATGTTGAATTGTGGCTGGGAAAACATGTCAGAACGATAGGTGGGCTGACTTTCATAGACGATATTATTTATTTCTCAGGTGGTAAAAATATTTTCTCAAGCAGATGCGAGAGCTACATAGAACCCGATTTGGAAGTTGTCGAAATTATTAAACCAGAATTTGGAATTTTTTTCCATGAACCAGATTTTCCTGTTGATGTGGAAGAACTTTTGAAAACGAGAAATTGGAATTGGTTTAAAAAAGTGATCAAGATGAATATCGAGAGAGGAAAAAATATCATTCACGATGGTCCATCGGTTATTGAAACGATAGCATGGCTGAGCAATCAATTGTGCTGATTAAAACTGAAAAACTATTAAATATCTATCCGATCTTTAAATCCCGGACCATCGTAAACGATCGTATGATATTCTCCGTTTTCTCCGCAAATATCTGCCCCCAGTTCGCCTGCAAGATCGATAAAATCATGATCTATTTCCCTTCCGAGTAGTTCTTCATAACCTTTTTTCACTGTTACGACCTTCGCTTTAAAACCGAGGGAGATGAATTCTTCTATTATTTCTTTTCTGTTCATCTTCCAGAGTGGTTCAAAAACTTTAACATCTACGCGTGAACATACTTTTATTACCCAGTTGAGATGTTCCTGAATATCTATATCTCCGAAAACACCTACCCCACCCTTGAAGTGTTTTTCGAGAACCCCAGTGAATACCTCTTCATAGTTTTCCCAGCCAGCACACCCACAAAGAAATTTTACTCCCATACTTTTTGCCTGAGTTTCTATGATTTGTTTTTTCAAACCATGTGATCTTGTTCTTTTGCATGTTTCATCATGGTGAAAATGTAATCTACACGTCCAAAATATTGTTTCGCCTTGTAAAATGTAAGGGCACTGTCTTTCCCTCCACTCCAGGATGAGAAAACAATACCTGGTGTCTCAAAATCACCGTTGTAGAACATGGTTAAAATTCTATACCCTTTCTCGCTGTTACTCCTTTTTGATAATAGTGTTTTATTTCAAGGATTTCAGAAACCAGATCTGCGTATTCTACAAATTCCTCTGGTGCATAACGGCCTGTCAGTATAATCTCAGGTTTTTCATGACGATTTCTAAGTACTTGAAGTACTTCATCGACTGTGATCAATTTATAATATACAGCGATATTGATTTCATCAAGTACGATCACATCGAAGGTTCCTTCCATAATGTACTTTGAAACTTTTTCAAAGCCTTTTCTGGCAAGATCTATATCTTCTTGTGTGGGGGTATTTACTATAAAACAGTTTCTTCCATGCTGTTCAACAACGATGTTTGGAATATACTTTGATACATCAAGCTCGCTGTACTTCATACCCTTAACAAACTGGGCAATGTAGACACTCTTCCCTGCACAGGCTGCCCTGATAGCAAGGCCAAATGCCGCTGTTGTTTTGCCTTTTCCATTACCGGTATAAACGTGAATGTAACCCATAAGATTCCCTCCAATCTCTCAAAAGGTTTAACAGTTTTTCGTTTGATTGCTCATCTTTCAATCCAATCCTGACAAATTTTGACATCTTGAAATCATACATTGTTCGTACGTGCATTTTATTGTGATGAAGAATTTGAAGGAATTTTTCGACATCGCCTATTTCGGCAACAAAATAGTTTGTGTTTGATATGAAATAAGTAAAATCTTCGAATTTTTTTCTTTCCCTTTCTGTATATTCAACCGTGTTTTTTTCAAAGCGATTCAACGCATATATATCTTCTCTCAACAATGTTTCCAGAAACAAATATCCCATCGCCCCGACAGCCCATGGAGAGCGATAAGATTCGAATAAACTTTTGAAGTTCTTGCTCTTTACATATCCGGCTCTAATACCGGGTATTGAATAAAATTTTGTAAATGTTCTGATCAAAATGGTGTTTTCAAAATCAGACAAATCTACTCTATCCTTTTCCGGAATAAAATCCACAAATGCTTCGTCTATCACTAAGGTTGTTCTTTCGTCTATATTACGGTCAACAAATGAAGCAATATTCTTCTCATAATATCCCGTAGGATTATTGGGGTTTCCCAGGATAATAACTGTGTTTTTCCCCGATCTGTTTTTTCTTTTTAAATCTTTTATGTAGTTTTCAAGGATGCTGTAATCCAGTTTTCTGTTTTTATAATCCAGAATATCAACGAAATGAATCCTGTGTGCTTTGAATGATGCTATTCGCGCATACTCGCCGTAACTTGGGATTGGTATAATTACTTCTGAATCTTCCATCAAGGTAAATCCTATGATCTGAAGAGCTTCAGTTGCACCAGCCAGAATTACTGTGTTTTCACCATAACGCTTTGCAAATTTTTCTTCGAGCTGTTCAATATAAGTATATTTTCCACAATATTCGACAAGTTTGTTTGAAAACAATTTTTCAAAAAATGGCGGTTTTATAGGGTTGACCGATATGGAAAAATCTGTAAACTCTTCTCTGTTGATACCGCCATGAAAAATCTTCATGCCCGATCACCCAATAACTTCAGTATCAGAATTAATACAGCAATTATCAAAATCAAACTTACAACCTTAATATAAAGAATCAGTGCCCTTTTTAAATCTTCTTTTTGAGGTAATTGCCCATCAAATCTGTAATAACCTATTTTTTCAATACCTATCTGTAAAACACCTGCGAATGCGCTCATGGGGTAAGTAGCGTTGATTTTTATAGAACCGTATTTTTTGATATATTTCCACGCGTTTTTTGGGCTGAATAACAGGATAAGGAATGCTGTGATGCGAGCTGGAATAAAATTTAAAGCATCGTCTAATCTTGCACAGAACTTTCCAAACCACTCATATTTTTCAGAATGGTAGCCAAAAAGTGCATCGTATGTATTCGCAATTCTATAAATCAACGCACCATCAAGACCAAAAAGAATATAATAAAACAGTGGGGCGGTTATGCTGTCAGAAATGTTTTCAGAAAGGCTCTCTATAGCAGCAGAATAAAGATGTGGCTTGTCAAGTTTTTCTGTACCTCTGCTGACAATCATCGAAACAGATTTTCGCAATTTTGCAATATTGTCTGTGGAACATTTTCTAACATGTTCGTACAAGCCACGAATAGAAAATGTCGCTTTGAGTAAACAGGTTAATATTACATATTCTATTATTTTTGATTTAAGCGATATCCTCAAAAAAATTAACATGCAGCACCATACAGATATTTCAATCATTTCAGCACAGAGGCCAGATAAAAATCTGGTAGATTTGCTTTGCCCTTTGTTGTTAACGTATTTATCGAAAAGCTTACCTATCTTTCCCATGTAAGCAACTGGATGAATTATATTCGGGTACTCTCCAAGGAGAATATCAACAAATACCGCAAAAATCAACATTAATAGTCTACTCACAATTCAACACCAGCTATTGAAAGCAATATAAACATTTGTGACAACAAAGATGTACCGCCGATTACGTCTCCAGTTATTCCAGAGATCTTTTTTTCTGATATTATTTTTACAAATATCGCAGTCAGAAATGATACAAGGAAAGACAGAATAAATTTTACACACCCCAGGCAGAGCATTGGAGCTGAAAACAAGGCAGCTATCAAGGGAGTGTATTTGTAAGCAGGAAAAAACATGGCACCAAGGCCTGTATTTTTGGCTGGTTTTGAGATAGATATCAGTATACTCATAGAATATCTGCCAAAAACTGAACCAAATAAGAAGTCTGTCGGATCCAGATGAGAAAATAAATTATAAAATGCTATGACATAAAGGGTTCCATAAAAAACCGCGAATGGACCAACATTTCCTTTAGACATAATTAGAAGCCTTTTTTCTTTGTCTGATTGATTCAAAAATCCATCGAGCATATCTAAGAGTCCATCAAAATGGAAAAGGTCAAACAGGTAAAATCCAGCTGCAATCCCGGCTATTCTTATAAAGATGTTCTCACTCCATAGTGAGGTGAAAAAATAGATAAAGCCTGGAATGTACCCAACCAGGGTAAAATAAGAAGGTGCTTTTTTTATGTTTGTTTCAAAATTTTCGGTATTGTTGAGTTTGACCGGCAATCTCGAGATAAAAGAGAGAGCCGTTAGAAAATCATTCATCATTTGATTTCCCACCTATTGAGAAAGCTTTTAACCAGCGAGAGAGATTCAAGCATATCGTTTATGTCAAAAACCTCGATGCACCACAACCGAATTTTTTCGATTGAATCTCCAAAAATTTTTGATATCTTTATCAAGGTTTCCTCGTTTACTCTGAGATGGTCTTTCTGTTGGGAAACTCCCATCAAATGTATTTCATTGACATTTTTTAAAAATCCCGTGTCAAATTTTTTCCCCAGTAAGTGATGTCCTACGTCAAATGTCATTTTTTCGTGGTAGACTATTTTTTCTTTAAGGTTTTCCAGAGACATGTTTGATCCATTCAAAGACAGAAACACTTCAACTCCTTCGATAGGATGAAGCACATAATTCACTATTTTTAATTTCGAGATAGTAAAATACCTGTACGCACTGAAAACATTTTCTATTTTATCTGTAGGTAGGTGCACTGTATAAAGAAGACCATATTTTTCTGTCAGGTTATTCAATTTATCGATCTCTACATCGATGATATTTTGTGTTTCTTCATCCCATGTGTAAACAAGTAGTTCAACAAAATCAACATTCTGTGCCACGAGCCGTGCATTTTCATAATAAGTTCCGGGAAAAAGCCATGAAGTTGTCCCAATCATTCTTTTCATTTGATTCTCACCGAAATTCCTGAAATAACTACATACACTCTATCTGAGAAAGATGCTATTTTTGAGTTTATTTTTCCTAATGTTTCAGCATATTTTCTGGCAAGATTATTTTCAGGCACTATTGACCATCCCACTTCGTTGGTAACTATAACAATGTCTGATTTCATTGAACTGATTACACCGACAAAATCGGAAACATATTTTTCAACATCGACATTGTAATAGTAGAGATTTCCTAAGTATGTTGTAAGGCATTCGAACAAAATAACCTCGTAATTTTCGTCAATTTTTTTGAGAGTTCCTGCAATGTTAAGCGGTTCTTCAAATGTTTCAAATAAATTTCCTCGTTCTATTCGATGTTTTTCGATTTTTCTTCTCATGTCTTCGTCAAAAGGAACAGCTGTTGCCAGAAATGCCCGGTTTTTATAATTTTTACTCAGTATATATTTCAGTGCAAACGAGCTTTTCCCACATTTCATACCACCTGTTATCAAAGTAATCATTTTACCTGATCTACTCCTTTTGAAACCCCGGCACTTTCAAAAGTAGACATTTCCCCGATCATCTTTATTGCAGCTTCAATTATTGGAATCGACAGGACGGCACCTGTGCCTTCTCCAAGTCGCATATTAAGATCGAGAATTGGCCTGAGATTGAGCGCGTCAAGTATCACTTTATGACCTTTTACCATCGATCTATGGCCCGCAAACACATACCTGAGCACATTATGATCCATATTCCATGCAAGCAATAAACCAGCAGTTGTGGGAAAACCGTCGATCAAAACAGGAATTTTTTCCTCAGCTGATTTGAGAATGAATCCAGCCATCTGCCCAAAACAGAACCCCCCAACTTTTGCAAGTACATCTACGGGATCATTTTTATCAGGATTATTTATTTCTATGGCTTTCTGTATAGCTTTTCTTTTTCTTTTTAACCCATCTTTATCAATGAAAGTTCCAATATCTAATATTTCGTCTATGTCAAAACCAAACGATACCGCAATGGCTGAGGCGGTTGTCGTGTTTCCTATTCCCATATCCCCCACAACCAAAAGGTCAGCCCCACTTTCAATAGCTTCCTTTGCTATTTTTCTGCCATATTCGATGCATTTTTCCGCCTGTTCTCTGCTCATTGCTGGCCCTTTTGTAAAATCATTTGTTCCGTAGCCAATCTTTGCGCTTATAAAGTAATCATTTTTAACGTCAAAATCTCCGTCAATTCCTGCGTCAACAACATAAACTTTGGCTCCAACATGTCTTGAAAAAACATTAATTGCCGCCCCTCCATTGAGAAAATTAAGGACCATTTGGTAAGTTACCTGTTTTGGGTAAGCCGAAACTCCATTTGCTGCAACACCGTGATCAGCAGCAAAGATATAGACTCGTTTATCTTTCGGTAAATCAGGGATAATTTTTCCTTGAATGAGTCCAATTTTCAAAACGATGTCTTCAAGATAACCAAGGCTTTTGATTGGTTTTGTTAAATTGTTTAATCGCTCAAGTATTTGCTGTTTTAAAAATTCTTCTTCGATATTCATCATAAACCAGCGCAGGAGATTCCATCTTCTTTAAAATGGAAAGGAATGCGCTGTTCCCTCCTTTCCAATGAAATTACATAAACCACACAATCACTTCCAATCGTCTTTTGACGATAAAGGGATTATCCCTGTTGGTTGCTCATCCCCAATGTTAGACAGGCTTGTTATGTGCAGGTTACTGTCCCTACCCCTCAGGACTGTTTAGACCCGTACGACAGAGCCTGGAACTTGAGCAGCATCCCAAGGTGTACCTGTCTAACGTAGCCACTTATGTGGCTGAGGGTAGTCAATCAGGCTTTTCAAGCCCCCGCTTCTACAAGCGGTGGGTAGTTGACTTCTTCACCCCATCTTTGAAGTGTCATGGTAAAAAATATTTTCCCGTAAAGCCCGAGCTTTCGGGAAAAAACTCTACTCAAAGCAGGTCTCCCGGCTTGCGGATCCTCCTACTTACCACGCCTTCCCGGCATGAGCCAGTGGCTTTTGATGTGGCTTTCGTCCCCGCTCACGGTTGCTGGGCAGCCCCGGAATCTCACCGGTGTTCCCTTGACATTGAGCAGTAAAATATTCTTTATATTTATTTTATCACAGTATCTGAGTATTCTATCAGATATTCTTCATCTTTTTCTTAAATACAAGAATAGCTACTATAAATATGACAAGAGTATAAGCTGTTACCCACCACAAATTGGAAAACGCTGAAGAATAATTACCATGAACAGCTGCTCTGGAAGCGTCGACAGCATGGACAAACGGCAAAAAGTTTGCGATGTTCTCAAATGTTTTCCCGAGTAATTTTATATCGAACCACACGCCACTCAACCATGCACTGATGTTTGTCAATAAAGCGCCACAGACAGCCCCAACCTGTTTGTCGTTGAAGATACTACCTGCGAGCAATCCAATTCCTATATAAAGAAATATTGTAGGGATGACAGTAAATAGTGCAAATAAAGTATTGAGGTTAAATCGAAATCCAAAAAATACGGATGAGGTAAAGGTTATTAAAACCTGAATAAATGCTATAGGAACAAAAGGAAATGTATATCCGACGATAAAGTCAGTTGATGTGAGTGGCGATGCAAACAGACGCATCATGAAAGAACTGGCTCTGTCTTTGGCTATCAATGTTCCTGAAAACAATGAAAAAAAGGAAAGACCAAAAATTACTATACCTGGTGACAGGTTATTTATGTGAAACAAATTTGTTGGGACATTCAACTGAATTGCCGAAAGAAGAAGCAGCAGGATAATGGGAAAACCAACTCCAAAGAATAAATTAATGGGATCTCTCAAAATTTCTTTTGAGTTTCGTGATGAAAGCACCAGAAATTTCATACTGCCCCCTCCTCAGTTGCGAGTTTTACGAAACCATCTTCAAATTTTTGTGCACCAGCAAGTTGCATTAATTGTGCAGCTGTTCCCTCTGCTTTCAGCTTTCCTTTGACTATTATTCCTATCTTATCGGCTAATGATTCTGCTTCTTCCATATAATGTGTTGTTAGAATCATCGTAATTCTTCTTTTGAGTTTTTTAATGATATTCCACAATTCACGCCTTGCTATAACATCAACACCGAGGGTCGGTTCATCAAGAAATAGCACCTGTGGATCTGGTATTAAAGCCATTGCAATGCTCAAACGCCTCTTCATCCCACCAGATAATGTTTTGCTTTTTGAAGTTGCTACTTCTTCAAGATTGAAAAGATCTATCATTTTTTCTGTTTTAATTCTTGCTTCCTTTTTTTTCGAAACCGTAAATACGCGCAATCAATTCAAGGTTTTCTTTAACAGTGAGATTTGGTGCAACAGCATCTTCCTGAGGAGAAAGACTTATCTTTTTTTTCACAGATTGAGAATTTGAAACAACACTATCTCCAAGGATTCGTGCATCTCCTTTTGTTGGAGTGATAAGGCAAGAAAGCATTTTAATGGTAGTTGTCTTACCAGCTCCATTGATGCCGAGTAAAGCAAAAAGTTCACCCTGATCTATCGATAGATTTAGTGAATCCACGGCAATTTTTCCATCATAAACTTTTGTGAGATCGAAGGTTTCAATGGCTTTCATATTTTCTCCTCCCGCAACTCTTCTCTTGATATAATTTCTTCAAACATGCGGGTAAGTTTTTCATCAGTGATGATAGCTATACCACTTTTCTCATCGCCAACTACCATTAGAAGATCTCCTGGCTTGATTCCAAAAATATCTCTTGCTTTTTTAGGAATAACAATTTGTCCTTTAGGGCCAACTTTTACCATGCCAAAGATATGTTTTCCCTGAGGTTTTTCCATAATATCACCTCATTCTGTATAAAAAGTAGGAAAAGCATAAAAAGTATAACATGTATAACTAAGAAATGTCAAGTTTTGACACAATCTGCTTGAGCTCATTTTGATGTGATATCAGCGAACATGGTCCATCACCATCTTCGAGCAATTTATTTTCTCTTATTTCTTTGAATAGATTGCTTTTTAATCCCTCTTTAAGCGTTGCTTTTTTCAAATTATGGGTGGAAACATTTGTGACAGGACAGGGTGTCAAATCACCAGATGCGTTGATGTGTATAAAACCTCTTCCTGCAGAAACACAACCACCGAAAGGTTCTTCATCACCGGGCGAATGGATAATGAAGATTGGCTTTTCATTTTTGTAGTACAGAATTTTTTCTCTAAAAAGTTTTCTTTGGTCATAGTCCAGGGCTTTTCCATCTTCTTTTGCACCAATATATTCTATGAAAAAGCAGAGTTTTGCACCGGCTTCTGTAAGATTGTTTATGTTTTCATCTTTTATCCAGTATGTATAGTTGTCTCTGGTTATAGTTACAGATATGCCGTTTACTACACCAATTTTCGAAAGTTTTTTCAAAACTTTTATCACAGCGCTGTAGACACCATTTCCTCTTCTTTGATCTGTTAATTTTTCATCTCCTTCTATACTCAAAATAACAGCTGTATTGGGGCAATCTTTCAGTTGCTGCAATTGTTTTTCATTAATGCGTGTTCCATTACTGAATATCGCAAAAACACGGTCTTTGTGAGATGAAATTAAATCGAGCAAATTTTCAACTAAGAAAGGTTCGCCCCCTGCTATTAGAAAAGCGAAAACCCCAAGATCTTTTGCCTGATTTATCAGGTTATTCCATTCTGATATTGTCATTTGCCTGCCAGAGAGTTTTTCCACAAAACACCCCTGGCAGTGCAGATTACAATCGTTTGTTATGCTCAATATAGCAACCGGTGGGACTAAAAGATTTTCTTTTGAAAGTAGTTCTTTACGCATTGATTCGCATTCCCAGAAAGCCTTAATCAGAAGCGGCGCATTTTTCAGATATCTCGGGTTTTTCAAAATCCATGGCAAAATTGCTCTTGAAAACCTTGGGCTTACAAAATCTGTTAGTTTTGAAATATCCATGAAAATCCCTCCTTGTTGCGCTCAGTATAACATTCAATTTCATGCCACTTTCGAAAATTGTGTAACTTTAACCAAAAGGAATGTTCTTAATACAGTGCAGGGAAAGGAAGCTGGGTGATACAATTGTAAAGCGATGGTGAAAACACAAATCGGAGGTGTTGATGTGCAAAAGAAAATATTTTCGATGCTGGTGCTTTTTTCCCTTATTCTGTTCGCGTCTTCATGTGTTTCTGTATTCAATAATCCTCCAAATGCGCCGGCAAACCCTTATCCTGAAGATAATGCAACAGATGTCTCGCCAGATTTATCACTTCAATGGAGCTGCAGTGACCCAGATGGAGATAGCCTTGTATACGATATATATTTTGGGACAGATTCAAATAATTTGCAGCTCGTTGAGCAAAATTATTCAAGCAATTCATACCAGATATCAGATTTAGAATACAATAAAAAATACTACTGGAAAATAGTTGCAAAAGATACAAAGAATGCCATTAAGGAAGGCCCAATCTGGTCGTTTACAACTGTAGATATAAATAAATGCAAAATAACTGTGAGCCAAAAAACAATTACTATAGGAAGGGTAGGGTATGTAGAAGCAAAGGTTTTGAGCAGTACAGATAAACCAGTAGAAAATATCGATGTAACTTTTGAGTACTACGATGGCACATGGAAACAACTTTCCACTGTGAAAACAAATTCATATGGCATAGCTTCACAAGAGCTTCCGTACGATTTTCACACGCAGGAAGGTCAACTTCTTTTTCGGGCTTATATAAAAGATCAACCAGCGATCTCAGCGCAGGAAAACATAAATTTTCAAAAACCAAGCTGGGTTTTTTTGATCTATCTTGCAGCAGATAATAACCTTGAACAATATGCACTTGTTGATCTTGAAGAAATGAAAAACACCAATTCAAAAATATCGGTTTTCACATTGCTTGATGGCAAAGATGTAGAAGATGCACTTTTGACACTTGATGAATATGGTGAATACAAATACATAGAAACTTACCAGCAGGATATAAACAGTGGTGATCCAGAGGTTTTGAAAAACTTCATTGAGCGTTTTTCAAACATAACTTCAGCTTATAGGGGACTTATCATCTGGAACCATGGCTCTGCCTGGCTTGGTGATTCAGATTACACAACAAAAGCCATAGGATTTGACGATACACAAAATACTGCACTTGCCGTTAGTGAGATTCGCCAGGTACTTGAAAAATTCGAAAAGTTTAACATCCTTGGTATGGATGCATGTTTGATGGGATCAATCGAAGTTGCCTATGAACTGAAAGATTGTGCTGAATATTTTATAGCGTCGTTTTTCAGTGAACCTTCTTCAGGATGGGATTATAGTTTTCTATCAGAGATAGATGGAGATTCACTAACTGCAGGACAGTTAATTGTTGATAAATATTTTAACAGTTTGCCAGATTCCACTCCATTATCGCTTTGCGTTTATGATATGTCTCATCTTTCAGATCTGGCAGATAAAATATCTAACATAGGCTCAGAATTAAAAGATGCTTTGCAATCAGATAGCTCTCTCAGGACTCGTATATTGTATTACCGAAATTCATCAACAAAAGCTGGTTCATATCCTTACAATCTACTCATTGATATGGGAGATTTTGCCAGTCAGGTGAAAGAGAACGAAATACAAATCACTACAGCAAGCGAAGTTCTTTCATCGCTCGATAATACCGTCGTTTACAAAAAAATAAAAGGTGCTGCTGAAACAACGTATGGAGTGAGTATTTTCTTTCCAGAGAAACAAAATGATTTGAAATCTTTTACTGATGATCTAAACACACTGTTATTTTACACAGATACAACAGGGTGGATAGATTTTTTAAACGAGTTTGTGCGATAAGTTTATGCTGAAACGAGAATTTTCTGCTAATTTTGAAAACTACTCATAGAGCTTCAAAATCAATGCTTCATAAGAGCAAAGCTCCAAATTTTGTAGCCGGCAAATTTCATTAATACGTCTTCGATTACTGTGAATCACTTTCGCTTTTCCTGTTAATTTCAAATCTGCAGATATATTTTCACTCGAAAAATTGAGCGCCACAATAATCTGTTCTTCTTTCCAGGAACGCAGGTAGGCAAAAACATTTTTTGAAGATTTAAGCACACTAAGTTTCCCCAATTTCAATGCATTTGAGCCTTTTCTGAGTTTTATCAGAGATCTGTAGAAATTTAATAGAGAATTAGGATCATTTTTCTGTTTTTCTACATTTATTTCAGTCCTATTCTGATTTACTGGCAACCAGGGTTTTATTGAAGAAAAGCCACCATACTGAGAATTATTCCATTGCATGGGGGTACGACATCCATCCCTACCAATTTTTTCAGGCCAGAGATTTTTCCCTTCAGGATCTTGTATTTCCTCGTATGGGATTATCATTTCTTCCATACCTATTTCTTCGCCATAATATATCATGGAGGTGCCACGCAATGTCAAAAGCATAGTGGCAAGAAGTTTGCATTTTTCCATAGATTCGTCTATAGATTCACCACCACTGTATCTTGATCGCACCCTTTTGCAGTCGTGATTACCTAATACATAACATGGCCAACTCAGGTTTTTGAAGATACGCTCAGTATCTTCTACGATTTTGCGAAAAAGCGTTGCTTCAAATGCCGGAATGTTCATAAACTCAAAATTGAACGCGAGGTTCAATCTGCCTGGTTTTGTATATTCGAGATAAGAGTAAAGGCCCTGAGGCGATGCAACTTCTCCTATGGTAACTCTACCAGGGTATTTTTCTACAAGTTCCTGTATTTCTTCCACAACAAGCAAAGTTTCAGGTCTATCTGTGTTGAAAATAGCTTGCTGTTCTCCACTTTCCTCAGTTGGGTTATCTCTGAACTTAATATCTTTGCAAAACATGTTAACCACATCAAATCGAAATCCATCCACTCCTTTCTTTAACCAAAAATCTATCGTATCGAAGACTGCTTTTTTCACCTGTGGATTACGCCAGTTCAGGTCAGGTTGTTCTTTTGTAAAGAGATGCAGATAATACTGCTTTCTTTCTTCGTACCATTGCCATGCAGGACCACCGAAAAAAGATTGCCAGTTGTTGGGAAATTTCCCAGGTTCTCCGTCTTTCCAGATATACCAGTCTGCTTTAGGATTTATCTTTGAACTTTTTGATTCTAAAAACCATGGATGTTGATCAGAAGTGTGGTTGTAGACCTGATCAAGTATCACTCTAATGCCTCTTTTGTGTGATTCTTCAAGTAGAAGATCAAAATCTTCCATGGTTCCAAAGATTGGATCTATATTCCTATAGTCGCTGATATCATAGCCGAAATCTACCATCGGGGATTTGAAGATTGGAGAAAGCCATATCGCATCCACACCTAACCATTGAAAATAATCCAGTTTTTCCACAATTCCTTTCAGATCACCTACACCATCATTGTTACTGTCGTAGAAGCTTCTCGGATAGACTTGATAAATCACTGCACCTTTCCACCATGGATATTTCAAAGTTTATTCCTCCTTTTTATTTGAAATGATTAGAATCGAACTCCAATAATAAAGATGCGGAATCTTGATCTCATATCTGTTTTGAAAAAGTTTAACCGATATTTGCTCTGGTTCAAGTTGATTATCAGCTGAGACGAAATAAAAATCCGGATTTTCAAAGGAAATTAATTCGAATGGAATTGAGACACAAATATTCTCCAACTTTTCTGGCTGGGAGAGAGGTTTTTTCCAGGTCAGTTTTTCAACGCCGATGTAATTAACCATATTTATCATGCAAGCTTTTTTTGCTTTTAAATTTAAAATAGAAATCCAGATTTTATTGGCCTCTGGTTCTGTGGACGCGTTTTCACATATTTCGTGAGCGTTTTTAATCAATTTAAATTCACCCTCAAAAAAATCCCTGTAACGTGCAAAGAAGTCATAGTAACTGAGCAAATGTGTCGCTAAATTTTTATCTACAGTACCCCAATCGTTGGGAAAGTAAGGTCCACTCAAAAGCCTCTTGTACTCTCCCAATTCGAGTCTTTGGCCTGTGGAAGAAAGTATAGTTGCGTCAGTCAAAAGAATAGATTCAGTGAAGTTATGATTGATGTATCCAGCAATAATTGGAATTTTTCCATTACTTCTTTTTCGGGCTTCACGTGTCGCTCGGGAAAGTTCTTTTAAGGTTGGACAACATTCCCATGGTTCTATATAGACAATTTCAGTTTTAAGATTGTTTTGAAGTTCGGATGGCCAGTTATCCACATAATTAAAAATCAATGGTTTTTCAATAAACTTTTTCAGCTCATTTATGAATTCCTTGAACCCTCTTGATGTGTTGTAAGGTTTATAAGTGTCTTCTTCTAAAGCAAGGGCTTCTCCATCTTTTGGGTAACCATACTGATCGAGATGAATTCCATCGAAACCAAACTCAATAACCTTTTTGCACTCTTCATATAGTAGTTTTGTCCATCCACTATTTTTGTAGGTATTCATTATGCAGAGTTTGTTTGAAAAATCTAACAGGTTGATTTTATCTTTGTCGTGTACGTAAATTGCCCAGTTGGGATGCTTAATTGCTACATTTTTTCGTGCCGCATAAATGGATACATACGCCAAAGAAACAATATTTTTAGAATGCGCGGTATTTATCAGCTCCTTAAGTATCTTGTTCGAAATATACCTTTTTCGCCACCATGCATCTTTATACAGGTCTCCCTCTTCATACACGAGCTTGTGGTAATCATACATCCAATCGTAATACTGAAGAGCGCTGACATGATATTGAGTTAGCCAATTGAGTGTTTTCTCAATATCGTACCGTTTCGGTCTAAAATCTGTGAGATATCCATACACGGGAAAGTCAGACCATTTTTTTGCAACTGTGATTCCCCTGTGAATTTTATCAACGACCTCATTATGTTCGTCCAATGCTTCAATATCAACCCCATATCCTCCGAAAGCGTTGGGGGGGACCACAATTTCGATATTCTTTTTTGTTGTAATTGTTTCAAAAACGCAATCAGTCAATTTAAGAAATCTCACTCTGAAAAGGTTTTCCGCAGAAGATTCAATATGCAATACAATAGTATCTCCAGGGCAATAATAGGCTTTGTCGAAAATTGCTCTCATAGTTAAAATTTCAATCCTCCTTCTGCTACAGTTTTCACAAAATATTTCTGAAGCAAGAAATATATAATTATCACAGGTACCACTGCTATCATAGTTCCAGCAAAGATAAGATTCCATCTAACTGTATGCTGGCCTTTCAAAGCCATGATTCCTATGGGCAAAGTCCAATTATGTTTTGATTGTAGAATCAAAGAAGGCCAGAAGTAGTCATCCCAGATACCAAGAAACGACATTATGGCGAGAGTAGCAATAGCCGGGCGAGCCATAGGAATAACTATATGCCAGAAAATCTGAAATGCGTTGCAGCCATCTATTTCAGCAGATTCCTCTATTTCTTTTGGCAATCCTTCGAAAAACCCTCTGAGGAAAAATGCGTTGAACGCTATTCCACTAATACCAGCTGTTAAAATAACTGTCAGTTTGTTATCCATAAGGAACTTGAATTTACTGATGATTTGAAATTGTGGTATTATCAAAAGCAAACCAGGCACAGAGAGCGTAGCTATTAACAGGCTGAATACCATTTCTTTTAAAGGAAATCGGTATCTTGCAAATCCATAAGCTGTCAATGCTGAGAGAAAAACGTTGAGAAGAACCCCTGGAATAGTTATCATGACACTGTTTAAAAAATATTGTCCAAAATCTGCCTCTTTCCATATGAAGGCATAATTTTCAAAAGTTGCCGGCTTTGGTATGAGTTGTGGAGGAATTGTGAAAACATACGCAGCTTGTTTGAGAGAAGTTATAAACATATAATAAAAAGGAAAGATCATAACCATAGCACCAACGACGAGAGCAGCAAAGACGAATGTATTCATCAGTTGCTTTTTCATTTACCCACCTCGCATTTTTAATCTCTTTTGAAGAGAATTCGCTGAAGTTGTGCAATAGAGAAAACCAATATGAAAAAAACCACAGAAATTGCTGCACCATAACCAAAGTGAAAATATTGAAATGCTTGTTTGAACATATATGTTGATAATACCTGCGTTGCATTTCTTGGCCCGCCACCCGTCATGACATAAACCGACAAAAATACGTTAAATCCACCTATGGTCAACATTACAAGTTCAAAGACAAATGTTGGTTTTAATAAAGGGAGGGTGATTCGCCGAAAAGTGGTCCAAGCACCTGCACCATCAACACGTGCAGCTTCGTAATATTGTCGTGGAATAGCTTGAAGTCCTGCCAGAAAAATTAACATCGACCAGCCTATTCCTTTCCATATCCCCAAGGTGTAAACAGGTATCATAGCCATAGATGGTTGTGAGAACCACCTGATGTCTGTTGATATAATATGCAGCACATCTTTCAGCAAGAAATTCACAACTCCACCTCTTGTTGCAAACAAATATTGGAAAACAGCGGATACTATAACCCAGGAAGTAACAACAGGAAGATAATACAAAAGTCTAAAAACCGTTTTACCCTTAATATTTCTGTTTAGAAGTATTGCTATCAAAAGACCAAGGACAATCTGTCCTGGGACAGTAACAAGAACATATATAATGGTATTTTTCAATGCCGACCAGAACAAATCATCTTGAAACAATTTTCTATAGTTCTCAATGCCTACAAAAACTGGGGGTATATCGGGATTTATATTCCATTTGTAAAAACTCATTGAAAAAGATTTGATAATGGGATAAATGGTCCAACCAAAGTACGAAATAAGTCCTGGTAGGACAAAAAAGGTTCCTATGATTTTTTTTCGGGTGCTTCTTTTTTTCATAAAAAGCCACTCCTTGATGGGCATCTGTACTTATAGTAACGATATTGAGGGCAAGCGATGAATCACTTGCCCTCAGTTAATAAAATTATTCGAATTCATCGAGAATTGCTTCTATTTCTTGTGCAGCCAAATCGAGTGCTTCTTTTGGATTTATGTCTCCTATCACAGCATCTTCCCAAGCTTTTTGAAGGACATCGCTTATCTGATTCCAGGCAGGATGTGGAGATCTTGCCACGGCTGTTTCGAGCTGTTTCAGGTATATAAGCATAAATGGGTGCTCTTTTATATTGGAATCTTCAAGCAATGTTTTCAGAATGGGAATTTGCCCTACTGTAGAAAATTCTCGCTGGACTTCATATGAGACCATATATTTTACAAATTCCCACGCTTCTTTTGGATAACGCGTACTTTTGAAAATTACGATATCTTCTCCGCCAACCACAGATCTCGAACCATTTTCCCCGCGAGGGAACAGCGAATAATTAATCTCCGCGTCAGGATATTGTCCTTTAATAATAGACCAGCTCCAGGGACCACCTATAGTCATAGCATAAACCCCTTCAGCATATCCTTCAAACGAACCTATGCTACCACCGCCTGCTATGGTGTCAGATATACACCCTTCTTTGTATAATTTTGAAAAGACTTCAAGGGCTTTCACGCTTGCTGAAGAATTGACATATCCTTCAGCTTTTGAATTAGTTGGATCCAGAATTGAGCCTCCCATTGAATAAATCCAGGGTATTGTATTCCATGGATTCAAACCGCTATCCGCATAACCCCAGCGATCAATAGTTCCATCTTTATTCAAATCTTTGGTCAAAAGTTTTATATACTCTATGAACTCATCCATAGTTTCAGGTGGTCCTGACAAACCTTCTTCTTCAAACACTTTTTTATTCCATAGCAAGATACGTGTGTTCGTATCCAGAGGAAGTCCGTAATAATGATCATTCCAGTAGCACGTGGATAAAGGCCCATCGAAAAAATTATCTTTCAGAGATGCAAAATCTTCTGGAAAAGTTTCGTCACAGCTAACAGCACTCCTATCTCAGCAAATTGCGGAACCCAGATAATGTCCATCCTCATGACGTCAGGAAATTGAGCTGCAGCTGTTGCTGTGATAAGTCTTCGTCGCATTTCATCGTATGGAACCTGCATCTCGACTATTTTGATATCCGAGTGCTGTTTTTCGAATTCGGGTATGATTTTTTCTACAAGTAGTTTATATTCACCTGAATCTGTGGAATAAGAATGCCAAAAAACAATCTCTTTTTTGGAACCAACTGTTGTCACAACCATAAAAACCAGCAAGATTAGCAGTGGTAATTTAAACCTCATAAGTGTTCCCCCTTCCGTCAACCTGGAATACCTCTTTTTCAATAAGGTTTAGAATTACTCCCTGAACCCATGCCACTTCCCCCATGTCATCGATATCAATTACGACATCATCTCCAAGATCTCCGAATGAATTTTCTCGAGCTATCAGAATAGCTTTCTTCAAAAAAAGATCTCTGAATTCCAAGGCTTCTCCACCAATGAGTACATAATCTGGCGCAAAAATGTTTATCATGTTCTTAATGGCAACACCAAGAAGTACACTAATTTCATCAAAAGCTTCTATCACCGCTTCCCGATCAATCTGTAATGCTTTATGAATATAGTGTATAGCTTCATCTTCTGTAGTCAGGCAAGAACGATTTTTAAGAGATTCTATATTCGTTTTCTTTTTGATGCGATCAACCAGAGCATTGAACGAGATTTCCGCTTCCAGGCATCCATAACTGCCGCATGAACATTTCTTACCATCACAAATAACTGTCATATGACCAATTTCTCCTGCTCCCCCCCTTCCGGTATAAAGTTTTCCACCAAGGATCATTGCTCCGCCAACACCGCTCCCCAAAGTAATGAAAATACAGTTTTTGTATTTTTTTGCTCTTCCAATCGTGTAGTGTGCTACGGCAAAAGAATCAACATCATTGTATACAAGAACGGGAGCTTTGATCCTTTCTTCGAGCACGGGACCTATTGGAACGTTTCCCCATTCAAGAATGTATGAGCTTTTGACTATACCATGCTCACTGTCAACAGAACCAGATACAGCAACGCCTATTCCGAGAAATTTTCTATCAACATATTCAGGAATTTTCACGATGGTGTTTACAAAGTCTGCAATTTTTTCTACAACTGCATTGTACGAAGCGGTATTTAACGGTATTTTTTGTTCCAAAACAGGAGTACCAAGGAGGTCTGTAACAACAAAATACAGATACAGATACCCAACCTTTACACCTATAGCCCAGCTATGTTTTTCATTTATTCCAAGGAGTACGGGGCGTCGTCCGCCTTTCGATTTGCCATAGCGATTCTCTTTTATGAGATTTGCTTCAAGCAATCGAGAAGTGATGTTTGTAATAGAAGCAATGCTTAAGCCTGTTTTTTTACTTATTGTAGTTCTGCTTACTTCCCCCATTTGTCTTATTGTTCTGAGAACGATTTTTTCGTTGTGATCTTTGAGGATGTCTCTGGTGAGTTTCATCGATAACCTCCTTACGTTCATATTTCTTTATTCAATGAAAAAAGTATCACATTAAAAAAGATATCACAATCCATAAGAAATGTCAAGAAGAAACATAACATCAAAGGGCATTTTCTCAAGGAAAGCCTGCCAAGAAAAAGCGGAAAAGCGAAAGATTAGTTCACTTCGAAAAATTCTGATCAATTTCTCTCAACGGCTCCGGGCCGGGTTTTGCAAACAAGTATCCCTGCATCAAATCCACACCAAGCGCAAACAGGGTTTTACATTCTTCTTTTGTTTCAACCCCTTCGGCAATTACTTGAATATCTGATTTTTTTGCCATTGAAACCAGAGCTTCAACCATATAACGTTTCAAGCGATCTTTCTGGATATCTCTCACAAGTCCCATGTCTATTTTTATTATATCTGGTTTTAAATTTGCAAGCCTTTTGAGAGATGAAAATCCATTTCCAACATCATCAATGGCAATTTTTATGTTTCTTTTTTTCAAAGATTCAAGGACAAACTTCTCAAATTCCTTGATTTCTTTTTCGCTTTCTGTTAATTCTAAAATAACCTGCTCGGGTCTCATTTTGAGTTTTTCTAATTCATCTGAAATTGTTTTATATACAAAATCAGGATCGAGCAAAATACTTGGTGGAAAGTTTATACTTACTGGTTGAGTAATGTTTTTTTGCTTAGAGACCTTCAAAGCTTTTACTATTGCTAATTTGCTAAGCTCGAGAAGTACATCTAATCTTTTTGCCAGATCAAAAAGTAAAGCCGGGGCTATCAGTTCACCATTTTGATCGATTCCTCTTGAGAGACATTCGTAGCAAACAACCTTGCCAGTTTTGTAATTCACAACAGGTTGAAAAAAGGTTGTGAGAGATTCATTTTGAAGGACAAAATCGAGCACATCCGATCTTCGAAGATCTATCCAGTACTGAAATGTTCGTGAATTTTTTAAGCAACGCAAAGTAAAGGTTTCTCCAACATCGAGTGGTAAGAGTGTTATTTCCTCCAGCTCGATTTGTGTGAATTCTTGTGAAGACAATGCAAGATCTATGAATTTATCGAACTCCATCTCGAAAGAAAGATAATCATCCATTAAATCTATTTCCACATCGTGCTTGAAGATATCGTTGAATTTATGAAGTAAGTAATTAAGATAATCTGAATGTGGTACAAACACAATTACTTTCTTTCTTGAAGTGGGAAACTTCGGTAAAAATCTGCCCATGCTTTCCCCCCCTGATTAGATCTTACCATAACATGAAAGTGCCTTTGAAAACTTGGCAATTGAGATAATCCAGAGAAATTGTTTTAGGATCTTCCAAATATATTGTCATTATTTTACAGCAGGTGTAAAATATTGTCGAGTGATCAGTATGAAAGAATTCAGAGAAGAGAGATTGAAAAAGGTTATACAAATCCTTGAGAGATCTCAAGAACCTATCAGCGGATCGAGGCTGGCACAGGATCTTGGTGTAAGCCGGCAGGTAATTGTTCAAGATATCGCATATTTGAAGAGCATTGGGTATGATTTCATCTCAACTCCACGGGGTTATGTGCTTTCAAAAGGAAGGTCTAAGATTTCGAAATTAGTGGCTGTGAAACACGGTACTGATGAGATAATGGAAGAACTTATGTGCGTAGTGAAAAATGGTGGAAGAGTTGTTGATGTTATTGTGGAGCACCCAATTTATGGAGAAATACGGGGAATGGTTGATGTTTCATCTGAAGAAGATGTTATAAAGTTTGTGAATCTTATGAAGATGACGAAAACCGAACCATTACTGGCTTTGTCTGAAGGGGTGCATCTTCACACTATTGAGACTCACGACAGAGAATCTCTGGAAAAGATATTACATGAGCTCAGAAAAAAAGGTTTCTTGATAGAGGAGGAATAATGAATGAAGATAGACGAAGTGGTTGAGAAATATGTTGACAGGAAAACCCAGAGAAAATTTCTGCTACTCACATCGATTGCATGGATGTTCGACGCGGCAGGTGTGATGCTTGTATCTTTCGTTCTTGTTCCTGTTATAAGAGAATGGGGACTTTCTTCCACACAGGGTGCATCGATTGCCAGCATTACGTTTCTTGGCATGCTGGTGGGAGCCCTTCTGGCAGGATTTATAGCAGATCTGTTTGGAAGAAAGATCTCGAATTTGTTGTTTTTTCTCTGTACGATCACCTTCACTTTTTTATCTGGATTCACACATTCACTCCGCTCACTTCTAACCCTGAGGGCATTTTCAGGATTTGGCTATGGTGGGTTGATGCCTTCTTTCAATACGTATCTTTCTGAGTTCACAGGTTTCAAAATTAGAGGAAGATATCTGGTTCTTCTGGAATCCAGCTGGGCTGTTGGGAGTATATTGATTGGATTATTTGCTGTTTTTGTTCTTCCAAACTGGCGATGGATTTTCTGGATATTTGCCGCGGGATATCTTTTTGTTCCGGTGTTTGCCAAAATGAGCGAGACCCCAAAGTATTCTTTTCTTAAAGGTGGTAAAGAGGCTCTTGAAAAGGCAATAGGTTCAAAGATATGTGAAGATATTGAATTATCAAAGAGAGAAAAAACCTTTATTTTTTCTCTTTTCAAAAAAGATCATCTCAAAGACACTGTTGTTGTATGGGGCGCGTGGTTTGTGGTAAGTTTTGTTTATTATGCTCTGTTCACCTGGGCGCCAAAGATATTTTCTTCTCAGGGAATCAGTGTTGTTAAATCTTCGTGGTTTACTTTCTATATGATGCTATCGCAACTTCCAGGCTATCTTTCAGCCGCGTACTTTATAGAAAAATGGGGAAGGAAGGTGTCGCTTGGAGTTTATTTTATTGGGACTGGTATCTCCACCATATTGTGGGCAAGCGTTAGTGGAGACATCTCGCTTTTGATATCGGCCCTGGTGCTCTCTTTTTTCTGCTTGGGAGTATGGGGACTGGTCTATGCATATACTCCAGAATTGTACCCCACCTTTCTCAGAGGAACGGGAAATGGTGCGGCTGGCGTATGGGCACGAATAGCTGGAATTATAGCTCCTTATTACACAGGTTTTATGATGGAAAAGGGAAAGAATCTTGCACAGATATTAGGATGGATCTGTGTGATAGCAATACTAACAGGGATTGCTGTGCTGGTTTTTGGAAGAGAGACAAGGGGAAAATATCTGGATTAGCTCAAAGAAATTTACGATTTCAAGAATTACAGATTTAATAATTATTTGCTTTTTTGCACTGGACAGAAACTTTTTCGCCAGATTCGCACCATCTTTTCATCATTTTTTCCAATCTTTTTCTCACCCTGCTATCTTCCTCACACCAGAATGTAGCGAACAAAGGCTGAATTTTTAGATGGTACTTTTTTGCAAACTCTCTCACCACATCCGGCCCTTTTAACCTGATGCCAAACCTCACTCCATAGTACCTTCCGTAGTTTCTTAGAAATTTATCCAAAAGCCTTCTGTCAGATTCTTTCATCTCGATGTATTTCAAAGTGAATCTTTCCAGTTTCCTTCTTTTCATCCTTTCAAGGGCTTTCTTCACCGCTTCTTTTCTTCCTTCAATGAAAGGATGAGCCTTCACCATTGAAACAACAAATTCCATGGTCCGGTGATCTTTTGCCATGAAGTCAGCGAACGATTCAATATCTTCAAGGAGTGTGTATGCCTTTTTGAGTCTTTCTTTCCTTGAAAGAAATTCTCTATCAAGAAAAGCCATGTAAGTGGAAAGAAAAAGGATTTGTCTTTCCTCCAATCTTTTTGTTTTTATCTCTCTCAATGCAGCCGAGAAATTCTCTTCTATCCTCAGTTTTACCCATTCACTTAATAAGGGAGGAGGAAAAGACAAAATGTTGGACTTTTCAAAAGCTTTTGCTATTTTCCTCAACGTCTCTCCCCGAATCTTTTGTGTTTTCCCGTTTAATATGTCGCTCAGTCTGTTTCTTGCAACTCCTGTTATTTCTGAGAGGTGTTTGATGGATGTGGTGTTTCTTCTCAGAAATCTCTGGAGAGATTTTGTGTTCCTATAGAGAGAATTGTTCAATCTCAAAAACAGTCTCTGGTCTTTTTTCAAGAGATCACTTGCGCTGTCTTTTAATCCTTCAGAAGCGATTTCAATCAGTCTGGCAGTTTCAACGATTGCGGGATCAGAAGTTGTCCTTTGAACCTCAAACAATGTGTCCAGCGCATAGAAACGCGGAGCATCAAAAAAGTATCCATTCCAGTAGAGTGCCTCTTCTGCCATATCTTTGGCTTTTTCTGGATCTTTCTCCTTTGTATACCATGCCATATCGTTAAGACAGGCAATTATTCCAGAAGGATGAGGAATTTCTTGCAGTATTTTCAATGCTTTTTCATAGGACTCTATTGCTTCTTTGACGTTTCCTGTTCTTGCCATATATCTTGCTTTTCCTATCAGTATAAAAGCATAAGAGGATTTCTCCAGATGATGAGCCTCTGGCTTTATTCTCCCTAAACATTCAAAAGCGTTGTGTAGATACATGGAGCAATAGTTCAGAAGGTTTCCAATAAATATGCTCCTGAGATTCGGTGAAACGTTTCTCATTCTACCGCGTAAATGAGAGTAAAGTTTTATTCCTTCCTCGTGTTTTCCCATATAACCGAGCACGGTGAGTTTTTCTGAAAGAAGAAAGTAGCGAAAGGCGATCGAGTTGCAAACCTTTATTGCGTTATCTATCTCTGAAAGAGCTTCCTCGTAAAGCTTTTCATGACGGTATTTCAGAAATCTTATGTAATGTTTCCAGGCTGAATCATGGCATGTTTTGAAGCAGTACATAACAAGTGGTCGTGAGAAGAGAAATCCATGCTGAAATGGTGCTTTCAAAAGTTGATACCTTTTCAATTCTTTCCCTCCAAAACTATTACTTTTACGCTATTTTATCACACTGCTGTGTAACGTTAGGGGTGAAATTACACAAAATATGAAATCTCAATAAAAATCCTCTATCGTAGAATGCCTTAAAAATGGCTTTTCAGAACCGGAAAAGTTTTAAAGATCACAAAAGATCTGTCTTAATAAGGAAGGGGGGTGAAAATCGTGAGAAGGATCATTCTCACAATGGTTATTCTGCTTTCTCTCTTATACACACTCGTGTTTCCCAGCCCTTCTGATGACTACCAAACGACGGTAAGGGAAAAAACTGTTGTTCACACCTTCCTGATAGAGAAGTTGCATTCGGAAGATTTAACTGTTGGAAATTAGGGTTTCTTTTGTTTATTAAGTAATTCTGAATCCGAACACCGGTGTTCGGAAACCACATACGAAAGGAGGGGATGCTATGCAGAAGATGCCAAAACCAGTTGTTCCTAATGATTATTTGAACCCAGGAAAAGGATGTGGAGGAGCTGGTCTCGTCTGTGGTTGGTGTGGTTAAGGAAAAATAGCAGCCGCTTTTTTCCCTTTCCCCTGGCGAAAGGCCAGGGGAAGGGGTTCATCAAGAGGCTCTATTTCATTTTACCAAGGAGGTTTTAAGAGATGATAACCATTAATCTACCCAAGGTCTTTTTCTCATTGATCGAAGCTCCTCGCAATAATAGGTATCTTCTAGACAAGGTTAATTTTGATTTCTACAAATTAGATGATAGTATACAAATAACAAGAAAGGCTTCTTCTTACCTAGTTCGCACTAAAGCCAAAAATGTCATAGAAGAGCTCGAAAAGTTAAAGAAAAATACTTTAATTTCTCTGAAAAGAAAGTTGGTTAAAGATAATGATATTTTGCGTTTAGCGCTAAATGTATCTCAGGTTTGTAGATTAAAATGCAGATACTGTTATGCTAACGCTGGAACATATGGTAATCCTGGCTTTATGAAGAGAAATGTATTAGTACGGACCCTTGATTTCTTTCTTTCGAATTATAATGTGCACAATATACATATTTTTGGTGGAGAACCTCTCCTAAATATTGAAATGATAGAAGAAATGTTCAGAATATTGACATCAAAGTATGCTAAAAAATTCAATAATCTGCGAATAACCGTAGCTACAAGTTTATTTGTTTCAGAGGAAACTATCAATCGCTTTATTAAAATTTACGAGTCCTATAAGGATAAATTCCAAATCTATATGGTTGTTAGTCTAGATGGGCCGAAAGAAATACAAGATAATACAAGACCTAGTCTTGATAGCAAGTCTAGCAGTTTTGATCGGATAAAGAATAACATAAATTTGCTTAAACAGAAAGGTTTTTCTATATCATTTGAAGTTACCTACACCAAGTTACACAAGCAACTCGGTTGGAATATTTTGAAAATATACAAATATTTCTATACCGAATTCAATGCTGCAAATGTGATTATCTCTCCGGTGTACGACTGGAATGGTTCTTTAGACAAAAATTTACGAATCGATATTTCCATTGCTCAAGAATATTATGAAATAATAGCTTCTCTGTTAGAAAAAAGTCGCAGAGGAGATTTAAATGACTTTGATCGTGCCCTGCTGTGTAAATTACTGATGAATTATCTCAACCCTAGTGACTCTTCTGGCAAGATAATTGTTAGTACATTTTGCCCTGCTGGGTCGAATTCATTTATTGTAGATATTTTTGGAAACATATACCCATGCCAGCTGGTTGTAGGAAATTTAAAATACAGAATATCGAATGTTGTAAAAGATAATGAAGAAAAAATACTAAAGAATTTGAAAGACTGGAGGTATAAAGCTTTGAGATTATTTACCAAAGCTAGATACAGCAAGTGCAAGGATTGCTATTTCTTGTTTTACTGCAGTAGATGCATTTTTAAGCGTGATTACCAAAAAGATATGTTCAAAGCATGTGATGTTGAAAAGAAAATAATAGAAACAATTTTGGAATTTGATCCATGGACATTATTACCTTTAATGGATAATTTTAACGGAGGATGAAAACTATGAACCTCTTCTTATTTACAGGTCATCTCAGAGACGATATCAGAAAATTCGAGAGGAAGTACAAAAAACACTATCCGATTTTCTTCTTACTGGAAGGCCTGTTTTTGACCACCAACGTTCTTACTCCACTTCTCATCAAAAAGACCATCGACAGTGCGTTTTACAGAGGTGATGTGGGAGAAATCGCTCTGTTCTCAGTACTATACTTCATCGTTCTTGTGGCCCAGTCTTTCATCATGTACAAACTCAACTACTCAGCTGCGAAGTACTTGCTGAACGCATCCCGGGCTAGGGAATCGAAGAGCGCATACGCAAAAATCCTGGCGCTTCCACTGACTTACGCGAACTCACAGAACACCGGTGATTATCTTTCGGTTTTCATGAGGGATGTTCCGAAGGTAGCTTCGGGAGTTTACCTTGGAAGGTTGCAGTTTTTCTTCAACCTGGGATTTTTCCTTGCTGTTCTTTTCCTTTTGTTCATTCTGAGTGTAAAACTCACTCTTGTGGTCCTGGTGAGCATCGTTCTGTTTTTTGTGTCAACCTCGATTCTGAGGAAGATGGTCATCAGGGCTTCTCAGAGAGATCAGGAATCCTACCAGAGGTTTTTGAAAAGATCCAGGGAAGTGGTGGAAGGAATTCCTGTTCTCAAACAGTTTTCTGGATCTTCGTTTCTCAAAAACTTCCTCGATTCAAGTGCCGGAGAATGGAGCAGGGCGAGTATCGCTCACAGTACGGCAAATGAACTGTCGAACAGAAACATCGACATTAACAGATGGATCGGGAGTACCATCGTTCTTGCCTTCGGTATTTATCTTCTCTGGAAGGGTGAGATAAGTGTCGGAACACTTCTGGCCTTCGAATCTTACATGAACTGGATGTACGACATCGTCAGAATGGCGCTCACAGGCCTGACAATGTTCTTTTCGACGCTTCCAAACTGGGAAAACTTTGCGAGAATATTTTCCATGCCCTTTGAAAGAGCAAGCGGTATAAATCTTGAAAAGTTCGAAAAACTGCAATTGAGGAATGTGTATTTTAAATACGACGGAACTCCTGTTCTCACTGGTTTGAATTTCGAGATAAACTCCGGGGATAAGATCGCAATTGTGGCAAGATCTGGGGCAGGAAAGAGCACGCTCGTTTCTCTTTTCAACAGGCTACTGTCTCCCACAGAGGGTGAAATTCTCATAAACGGTGTTCCCATCGAACAGTACTCTCTTCAATCACTCAGAAGAAACATCGTTCTTGTTCGCTCGAACGATATACTCTTTGATACAACAATCAGAAACAACATCACCCTTTTTGAAGACTTTCCAGAAGATGAAATCGAAAATGTTCTCAAAATGTGTGAGTGTGACTTTGTTGAGAAACTGGAAAGCGGAATAGACACGATCGTAGGAGAGAGGGGAACAAAACTCTCAGATGGTCAAAGGCAGAGAATAGTCCTCGCGAGAGCTTTGATAAGAAAACCACAGGTTCTCATCCTAGACGAGGCCACCTCTGGTGTTGATGGCAAGACGGAGGAGAGGATTTTCGAGAAAATCTTGAGGGAAATAGAAACTGTGATTATCATCTCACACAGGCTTTCCACTGTGAGAAAGGCCAAAAAGATATACGTCATGGAGAACGGACGGATTCTGGACTCTGGTTCTCACGAGGAGCTGATCGTCAGGTGTGAAAAATACACAGAGATTCTAAAGGAGCAGTTTGTAGAATGAATTGGGAGGAAAAGTGGGCATGAAAACTGGAAAGTTTCGGCTCTTGAGGAAGAATCACATAGCACTTGCCGTTTTGACAACTGCGAGCTTAGTTGCCTCGGGTTTTTTCTATTCCAGAAGGGTCACTTTGCTTCAAAGTGCCGTTGACAGAGCGATTCACAGCAAAGAACTTTCATCTTTCCTTGGAGACATTCTGTTGTTTCTTGTGTTCCTCTTGTTAACCATTATTTTCGATTTCCTGGCCAGTTTCATGTCCGCTGTCAACAACGTCGGTATGTTCAAAAATTTGGTCAGAAGTCAGATAAGACTGATGCTCGACGCTGATATGCTTGAACTGAAAAAGCAAAACACAGGAGAGATAATAACCCGCATGTTCGATGATGGGTGGTATATAATCAGTCTGTACTCCTCTACAATTCCAGACCTTGTGGCAACATCGTTCAAAGTAGGACTGCTCGTTTTCGTGTTCTACCAGCTCAGTCCCAGGATTCTTCTCATTGCCCTGCTTCTGTCTCCTCTCTACAGTTTTCCACTATCGAGTCCCAGACGGAGAATAATGGAACATCAGGAAAAAGAACGCTCGAGTTTTGAGAAATGTGTCAAGTTTATAAACGAGACGTTGAGTGGGGCGGCGGTTATCAAGGCATTCGAATCGAAGAGATTTTTCTACAAAGAATTCGGAAAATTAACTAACCTGTGGTTGAACACGTCGAATACGCTCTTCAATGTGGTGGCGAAAACGGAGAGTCTCTATCCGTTTTTAAACGGATTGCTCCCGATACTCGTTGTTGCTCTATCGTCTTTTCTCATCGCGAAAAAGGAAATAACAATCGGAAGTGCGATATCGTTTTTCTACTTCATCAGCGGTTTTTATTCATCAATAAGCAACGTTTACAGTTCTGTTCTAGACATTATGAGATCAAGGACGTATAAAGAACGAATTTCAGAGGTTATGGAACTCAGCGCTGAGAAAGGTGGTGGAAAAGAGCTCGGAGACTTCAAACAGATGAGTTTGCAAAATGTTTCCTTTGGATATCCAGATGGCGGGGAGATACTCACTGATTTAAACATAAAGATAGACGCAGGCGACAGGGTGGCCATAGTGGCGAGTTCTGGGGAGGGAAAGAGCACACTTGTGTCACTCTTCAACCGCTTTCTCACACCCACAAAAGGTCAGATCCTCATCAACGACATCCCTATCGAGCAGTATTCACTTTCTTCACTCAGAAAGAAAATCATCCTTGTTCGATCGAACGACATCTTGTTCGATACTACCATCAAAAACAACATCACGCTTTTTGAGGACTTCCCGGAGGATGAGCTGGAACGTATTCTCAGGATGTGTGAGTGCGATTTCGTCGAGAAACTGGAAAACGGGATACACACCGTTGTTGGTGAAAGAGGAACAAAACTCTCGGACGGTCAAAGGCAGAGGATCGTCCTTGCAAGGGCTTTGATCAGGAAACCACAGGTTCTCATCCTGGACGAAGCCACCTCTGGTGTGGACAGCGAGACAGAGGAGAAAATCTTTGAAAAAATTCTGAAGGAAATCAACACCGTGATCATAATCTCCCATAGGCTTTCCACAATAAGAAAAGCAAAGAAGATCATCGTACTGAATAATGGAAGAGTGGAAGCCGAAGGAACACACGAAGAACTCATGGAAAAATCTCCCCTTTACAGGGAGATTGTAAGGAGTCAATTGGAGGTATAAGAACAGTAGAAATGTTTGTGTGGGGAAAGTACTGATATAGATTTTCGAGTATTTTCTTGAATTCTTCCACTGATATACCCGCTTCACGGATGATTTTTCTTATTAAGTGACTTGGGCAAGTCTCTTGCATGAAATGGGATGGTCGTATACTTTCCATTGCTGTGCCTGTAGAACACATGACTTCCTTTTTGGCGAACACGTTGAAATCCAAGTTTCAGTAAAACCTTCTCCATAGTTTTTGGATCAACTATTGGAAGACGACTCAAGTTTCCACCTCTATCATCTCAAGAGCCACGAATTCCTGGTGATTTATTTCATCTCCTGCTTCCTCCAATACGAGCTCAAGCACCTCTTTTAAATTCCTTCTCACTTCTTCTAAGGAACTACCTACAGTATGCACACCTGGAACATCTGGAACCATTCCAACATATTGCTTTGTTTCAGGATCGTATTCAATGATAGCTGTGAAAATTTTACGCATGTTTTTCACCTCTCATTTTTCCACCATGACAAATAATATGGCAATTTCGATTAAATTATACAGGACCATATGCCTCAAGATTCTTTCCAGTCTCCTTCTCACTCTTCCATCCTCTTCACACCAGAAGGCAGCAAACAGGGGCTGAATTTTTAGATGGTACTTTTTTGCAAACTCTCTCACCACATCCGGCCCTTTTAACCTGATGCCAAACCTCACTCCATAGTACCTTCCGTAGTTCCTCAGAAATCTGTCAAGAAGCTTTCTGTCAGATTCTTTCATCTCGATGTATTTCAAAGTGAATCTTTCCAGTTTCCTTCTTTTCATCCTTTCAAGGGCTTTCTTCACCGCTTCTTTTCTTCCTTCAATGAAAGGATGAGCCTTCACCATTGAAACAACAAATTCCATGGTCCGGTGATCTTTTGCCATGAAGTCAGCGAACGATTCAATATCTTCAAGGAGTGTGTATGCCTTTTTGAGTCTTTCTTTCCTTGAAAGAAATTCTCTATCAAGAAAAGCCATGTAAGTGGAAAGAAAAAGGATTTGTCTCTGATGAAAGGGAAATTCTTTAAGCTTTTCTGGCAATTCCTTGAATTTTAGCTCAATCTCCATTTTTATCCACTCGTTCCAGACAGGAAAGCGTGCCCATGCATCAACATCAGATGTCAACAGTCTTCTTATCGTATCCGCACGAATCATTTTTGTTTTTCCTTTCAATATATCCGAGATACCTTTGGAACTGAGAGATTTTCCTTTCCAAGCGACCCTTTTAATGTATCTTCTCAACTGACTTGTGTTTGGATAAATCGATCTGGTGTAGTCCAACACGAACTTCTTCGCTTTTTTGAATAGAGACAGATAATCTTCTGGTACAGGAAGTGAAACGATGATATGCGCAGTGCTGTGGATAAACGGTGAATTCATATCTTTTTCCATAACAAATAGAGTATCCAGCGCTCCAAAGAGATTTCCTGGTTCTTCTCTATAGTATCCAAGCCAGAAAATGGCTCTTTGAGAAAGGACATGGGCGAGTCTTGGGTGTTTTTCCTTGATATCCCATGCAAGATCGTTCAGGGAGGAAACGATGCAAGTTGGGTGGGGAATCTCCCTGGACAGTCTGTAGGCTTGTATGTAATCGTGTGCCGCCTCAGAGAGTCTTCCAGAGTTTGCTTTTCTTCTTGCCAGGGAAAGGTATAAAAAAGATAGAGTGGATTTTCTGTAATTGTTTTTCCACACTCTTACCTTCCTCAGTGGCTTTATTCCACTTGCTTCAAAATTTATCAAGGTAACGATCACAGTGTCTCTTATTGATTTTGACATTTTGGGAAGGTTTCTTTTCAGGTATCTGTAAAGATTCATATCTACTTTGCCTGTATATTTTAAAAATGCGAGTTTGTTCGCTAAAAGAAAATATTTCGCTGCTTCGGATTTGCAGCTTCTCAAAACCTTATCTATTCTCTGGACCGCTTCTTTGAAGTTCCCTTTCCATGCAAGTTTCAGTACACAGAGAATCTCTCTACACTCTTTTGAAAGGTTCTCTTCGAGTAGCATGTAATTCACTGCTGGAAGAGAAAAAGCACCGTACCTGAATACTTCTTTCAAGTCCACTATACCTTTCATCTTTGCTCTCTCCGTTATAGTTATACTTCAAAAAATCAAATTGTTCCAGATCCTATAAAAATTGGCAATCTGAAACGCTCTTGTAGACAGGAATCCGGAGCGTGCGAAAGTTGAAAACCATATAGGGTTTGATAGAAGTTGAAGCGAAAGGAAATGGAAGGGGGCGGGAAAATGAGAAAAGCTCTTCTTGTAATTTTTATAGCGTTTTTGCTTCTTTCCGTAACTGCCTTTGCAGATAGAACAGACGCAGACAATGAAACGCACTCTTGGAATTCTGTGATTGGTGGAACTGCCGGTGGTTATCTTCAAGAGTGCAAAAGCAGCACCTCTTGGGAAGGATGTGATTCAACTATGAAGCAACCGGCAAAAGTGTGGGAGGGGGCACTGCAGCATGATACTTTATTACAAGACCAAATCCATTTGCATTCCATCTGCACTACTGGGCAGGTGCAAGAGCCATACCAGCGCAGTTCATTCGATATTTATGCTTGGCCTCCTTATTAAAAACCAAATTCTCAAATTCTTATATCGATAAGAAGGTGAAAACATATGTAAGTTGATGCGCAAACGCGAGGTCAAAATTTTATTTGCAGAATTAAAGATCTACGGAAGGATGCACGGTATCAATCAAAAAACAGCGTTTTTAATGAAGATATTAGCATTAGTGTAAATAATGAAAATAAAAGCAATTTCACGATGGTATTCAGAAGGGTGGGGGGAAAGTCATGAGGAGGTGTTAGAATGAAAATATTACTAAAATGGTCAGATGTGAAAAAGTTGATTTTTAAAGTCACAGCCGCCAGGGTGAATTGTTCGCTCTCAGCTGCTCATTGCTCATACTTCGTGCATTAAAAATTTCCTCCCCCACCCTTCCCATATGTTTTTTATCAAGAAATTAAGGAGGAAGAAAAATGCAGCGGTTTTTTAAGGATATAAAAAGTGATTATTGCTTATGTTTTGACTCAGACACTCTCAGATGGATAATTGTCGACAAAAGGTCGGCTTTAAAATGCAAAAACAGCAATCAGGATTTGATTAAAGTTTTCGAGGACAAAAAGCCAAATGAAAAAGAGATGAAAAATCTAAAGGGTAATACATTCCCCAACTTCATTGGGATATCAATACTCCCAACATTTAATTGCAATTTGCAGTGTATTCATTGCTTCTATGAATCAAAACCGGACGAAAACTATCAGATGCTCAATAAAGAATATATTCCTTTAATCATCGATCTTATCAATCGATACAATATTGAGAATGTAACAATAGGTGGGGGTGAGCCCCTAACTTGGCCGCATTTAAGAAATTTATTAACAGAGATATTAGAAAAAACAAATGCAAAAATTTTCTTATTAACCAACGGACTTTTATTAGATAAAATAGAAGACATATTGACGACTCCGCGGTTTAACGTACAAATTAGCCTTGATGCGGTGCATGAAAATACTTATCAAAAAGTACGTGGTGGAAATTTTCGAAAATTACTCAAAAATGTAGCCAAACTGAAAAATGCGAAGACTGATATTGCTCTAAGTTACACATTACATTCTTATAACAAAGACGAGGTTATAAAGTTCATAAAATATAGTGAAAAAATAGGTATTAACTTTATTCACTTTCCAATTATTGAAAATTATGGAAGAGCAAAAATTAATCAATTGATCCCTTTTCGTGAGGAATTAATTGATTTATATCAGTTCTTAGTTTATTACTCACTTCATTATAATAAAGTTAAAATCTATTTTGTTGAGGAGATTAAGTTTAGATTACTCAATCAACTTAAGAGATACAACTGCTCCGCGCTTTACAATCAACTGTCTCTTGGACCGGATGGTTATTTGTATCCGTGCAGCGAATTAATAAATGATAAATTTAAAATCTGCCATATTACAGAATCGGAGAAACTAAGGGATTATATTCATCTGTTTCGAAGTCAAACAGGTTTTGGGTCGCCTATCGTTCAAAAAATTTGCCCAAATTGTCCTATAAAATATTTATGTGGTGGTGGATGTAGGGCAGTTGACTTACTTTCCGGAAAAAATTACTTCGAAGCACAAGCTGACAGTTTGACTTGTGATATATTTTTAAAAAGCGTTTTCACTATTTTATGGGAGCTCGCCAATTATAAACTCGATCCAAAAGTCCCGATAAACTTGCTTTATTCCAACAAAGTGTTAAAGTTGGTGAAAGAACATGAAAAGCTCGACTAAAAGGCAGATATTGAGGCTTCTTAAAGAACACTTTTTACACTTGTTTTTTGCCTTTTTGCTGCTTGTTTGTGCAACGGGGATGACTATCCCCATTCCGTTGCTTTCGAAAAATATCATCAACTCTATACTGGCTAAGAGTATTTCAGACAATCTGTTCAAAATCCAAGTAATGCTACTTCTAGTGGTAAGCCTGTCAAAAGAATTTCTAACATACGCTTCATATTACATCTTTGAAAGTAGAATGAGACTTTTCTCTGCATCACTTAGGAAAACAATATTTGAGGTGGCTCAGAACAACTTTAACCAGGTTTTTTCCTTAGAGATGGGTAGATTGTTCACCTACATCAGTTCGGATACGGAAAGAATTCAAAATTTTTTCTATCCAACTTTCGTATTTTTCATGAAAGACTTACTCACGTTTTCATTCGCTTTAACCATCGGTCTTTTCCTAAATCCTTTGGCGATTGCGGTATCGACCTTTCCTCTGCTGGCTTTTTTTGTCTTAGCTCACTATGTGAATCCCAGGGTTAGAAGTTTAACACACAAAACTCTCGAATTGCAGACAGAATTCGTAAGCAGGCTTAAGGAATACATCCAGGGTATAGAAATGTTCCGGGTGTTTTTGAAGCAAAAATTTTCGATAGCAAAATTCAAGGAATTCAATGACGAGTACACAAAAAGTGATATCAGGCGAATAAAGTCAATCGTTCTATTCAACGTTCCTCTTGCTATATTGTTCAACAGTGGATACATAATAGTAATCATCATGGGAGTTTATCAAATGAAAATAGGCCTCATGCAAGCTGGTGGTTTGGTGGCAGTGTTGATGGTAATAAACTACATCTACGACTCTGCCAGGAACTTTTGGGATTTCAACATACACCGCCAAGAGATAAAAGTTGTTTACAAAAGACTTTCGGAAATTTTAGAAGCGCCATTTGGAGGAAGATCCTATACCACTTTCAAACTGCAACAATTAGACAGAAAGATCGAGTCTTTGAGGGTACACATACCGAGTTTTTCTTACAAGAACTCTTCCCTGCTGCTTGAAAATTTCAAACTGTATGCCAAAAAGGGTGAAATCGTTGGACTTTTCGGAAAGAGTGGGATAGGAAAGAGCACAGCAATAAAGATCATTCTTGGACTCTTAGGTATAGAAAAAAACTATGTTTTCGTCAACGACATACCATTGAGTGAAATTGAAATAGACTCGTATTATTGCAGGGTCGGCTATCTTCCTCAGCATTCGATCTTTTTCAAGGGAACAGTTAGAGAAAACATACTCCTTGGGGAAAATAAACCTCTTGATGAGGAACTGTTGGAGTTTCTGGATGATCTCTCACTCGAAAAAGAAGTGGAGGAAGTTGGGCGCAACCTTTCCGGGGGAGAACGCCAGAGAATAGCGATAGTAAGGACATTTGCACAGGATAATAAAGATCTGTATCTTTTAGATGAACCAACAACTTATTTGGATGAAATGAAAATCCGAGCATTAGAGGAACTGATACAACGCAAATCAGGTGAGTCTATAATTTTAATCGTTTCGCATTCCCGGGATTTCCTGGAGAATTTATGTGATGGCATTGTGGAATTCTCTTAAACTCTTTAAACAATTTGAACGCGAATTTCGAAGTCAAAACAGTCAAAGCATGCGGTTTTTCAAAAACACTGCAAGATTGTTGCGAGAGTTCTTATTGATAGCAAAATATGTGATAATTTTAACGATTGCGGTTTTATCTTTTACCAACGCAGCGGGGAGGCTTCAAGTTATCGGAAAAAGGGGGATTGTAAATGGAAAGGAAAGGTGCTCGCACCAAAGCCATTACTCTCAGAGAAGTTAACAAGAGCATAGGCGGAAAGCACATTTTGAAGAATGTTTCCTTCGACATTTTCATGAACGAAATCCTCGCACTGATAGGTCCCAACGGGGCGGGAAAGACGACACTTTTGAAGGTTATAGCCTCCTTTCTCATTCCTGATAGAGGGAAGGTTCTCATAGACAGTGTGAACATCGTGGAAAAACCTTCCTTTGCAGTAGAAAAGGTCAGCATATCAACCGGGTATGAGAGGAGCTTCTACTACAGGTTGAGTGTGGAAGAGAATCTGAAGTTTTTTGGTATGTTGAATGACCTTCTTGGAAAAACGTTGAAGAGAGAAACAGAAAAAGTGATGAAGGAACTGGGTCTTCTGGAGTGCAGGAAAAAGAGGTACATGGAACTTTCCACCGGGTACAAAAAAAGAGTTGATGTGGCAAGAGCCCTGATGAAAAAGGCGAGCATATACATCTTCGATGAGCCGTGCAGTGGAGTTGATCTCAGAACGAGATTGAAGATACACGAGATCATGAAAAGACTCAAAGAGAGTGGTAAAATCGTCATCTTTGCAAGTCATGACCTGGAGGATTTAAAGATCGCAGACAGGGTGATCGTTTTGAAAAAGGGCGAAAAAGTTCTCGAATTTTCTCCAAAAAAGGAAGATTTAGCGGCAGTGTTGAGAGGTGTTTTGGAGATACAGGCATTTCCGGAGGATTGAGAGGCTATGAAATTTTTCTCAGCAGGTAAGGTCAGAGACAATATCAAAAAATTCGAGAGGAAATACAAAAAGCACTATCCGATTTTCTTGTTACTGGAGAGCCTGTTTTTAACCACCAACGTTCTCACTCCACTTCTCATAAAAAAGACCATCGACAGTGCATTCTACAGGGGCTCTGTAGAAGAAGTCATTCTGTTTTCTATGTTTTACTTTGTTGTTCTTGTGTTCCAGACATTCATCATGTACAGACTGAACTACTCAGTTGTGAAATACCTGCTGAACGCATCACGGGTTAAAGAATCAAAGGGTGCCTATGCAAAAATCCTGACACTTCCACTATCTTTTCTAAGCTCGAAAAACACAGGTGACTATCTTTCGGTGTTCATGAGTGATATTCCGAAGGTGTCTTCGGGGATTTATCTTGCAAGGTTACAGTTTTTCTTCAATCTGGGTTTTTTTCTTGTTGTTCTTTCGCTTCTGTTCATCTTGAATGTAAAACTTACCCTTGTGGTCCTGGTGAGTATCGCCCTGTTTTTTGTATCAACCTCAATCCTGAGAAGGCTGGTCATCAAAACTTCTCAAAAAGATCAGGAAGCCTACCAGAGATTTTTGAAAAGATCCAGAGAAGTGATGGAAGGAATACCGGTTCTCAAACAGTTTTCTGGCTTCTTTTTTCTCAGAGATTTCCTCGATTCAAGTGCTAGAGAGTGGAGCAGGGCGAGCATTACCCACAGTACAGTAAACGAACTGTCAAACAGAAACATCGACATGAACAGATGGGTTGGAGGTACCATTGTCCTTGCCTTCGGTGTTTACCTTCTCTGGAAAGGTGAGATAAGTGTTGGAACGCTTCTGGCTTTTGAGTCCTACATGAACTGGATGTACGATATTGTCAGAATGGCACTCACAGGCTTGACGATGTTTTTCTCGACACTTCCAAACTGGGAAAATTTTGCAAGAGTGTTTTCCCTACCTTTTGAAAGAGCAGGCGGCATAAATCTTGAAAAGTTCGAAAAACTGCTGTTGAAAAACGTGCATTTTAAATACGATGAAATACCTGTTCTCGCTGGTTTGAACCTCGAGATAAACTCCGGAGACAAGATAGCCATAGTGGCAAGATCTGGTGCAGGAAAGAGTACACTGGTTTCTCTCTTCAGCAGACTACTGTCTCCCGCAAAGGGTGAAATTCTCATAAACGGTGTTCCCATTGAGCAATACTCTCTTCTTTCACTCAGAAGAAACATCGTTCTTGTTCGCTCAAACGATATACTTTTTGATACAACGATCAAAAACAACGTGACACTTTTCGAAGACTTTTCAAAAGAAGAAATAGAAAGAGTTCTTAGAATGTGCGAATGCGACTTTGTTGAGAAACTGGAAAATGGAATAGACACAGTTGTTGGTGAAAGAGAGACAAGACTCTCAGATGGTCAGAGACAGAGAATCATTCTTGCAATGGCTTTAATTAGAAAACCACAGATACTAATCTTGGATGAAATTACCTCTGGCATAGATAGTGAAACAGAAGAAAGGATACTTGAAAGGATTTTGAAAGAGATCGATACTGTTGTTATTATCTCCCACAGGCTTTCTACTATAAAGAAGGCTGGCAGAATCATCGTACTGAACGATGGAAAGGTAGAAGCTGAAGGAACACATGATGAACTCATGGAAAAATCCTCCACATACAGAAAAATAGTGGAAAATCAATTGACAACATAAGTACCTGCAAGAATTTTGTGAACACACACAAGACTATTTGATTCGAAAACACCTGCTGGTATTCATATTGACAGGTGTTTTTATCAATTTTAAATTGTATGGTAGCATTAGATATTATATAGTAGCAGAACGAAAAAGAGGGGGGATATTGTGAAAAGCAAAGAGCGAAAATCAAGAAAAAGGTGGATCACAGATTGGTGGCCAAACAGACTAAACCTGAAAATTTTAAGGCAAAACTGTTCAGATTCAAATCCATACGGATCAGATTATGATTATCTCAAAGAGGTTAAAACTCTCGATGTTGATGCTGTTATAGAAGATTTGAAAAAACTTATGAAGACTTCTCAAGACTGGTGGCCCGCTGATTTTGGACATTATGGTCCTCTTTTTATTCGACTTTCGTGGCATAGTGCCGGGAGCTACAGAATTCACGATGGCAGAGGTGGTGCTAAAAACGGCAGTATTCGGTTTCCAGCAAGGATAAACTGGCCGGACAATATAAACCTCGATAAGGCTATCAGGTTACTCTGGCCTATCAAGAAAAAATACGGAAAAAAGCTCTCTTGGGCAGATTTGATTATTCTTGCCGGGACTGTTGCCCTGCAGGATATGGGTGTAAAAATTCTGGGATTTTCTCTTGGCAGAGAGGATGTTTTTGAAGCCGATGAAAGCCCGGATTGGGGAGCCGAGCAGGAAATGTTGAGCGGAAAAGAACGTTTTAAAGAAGGAGAACTGGAGAAACCTTTTGCTGCAACAGAAATGGGGTTGATCTATGTCAATCCTGAAGGCCCCATGGGAAATCCCGATCCATCTGGATCTGCCAAAGAAATAAGACTTGCTTTTACCAGAATGGGTATGAATGATGAAGAAACAGTGGCTTTGATTGCTGGTGGGCATTCTTTTGGAAAATGCCATGGAGCCGGACCTAGCAAAGATCTCGGTCCAGACCCAAGCTCTTCGCCCATAGAACAAATGGGGTTGGGATGGAAATACACATACAAAACCGGTAAGGCTTCTGATACATATACATCGGGATTTGAAGTCATATGGTCTTCAAAGCCAACGAAATTTGGTATACAGTATTTGAAGTTTCTCTTGGAATTCGAATGGGAACTCGAAAAAAGCCCAGATGGGAAAAACCAGTGGGTGGCTAAAAATGCCCCGGAAATGATTCCTGATCCTTTCGATCCAAACAAAAAGCACAAACCCCGAATGCTCACAGCCGATCTGGCTTTGAAATTTGATCCGATTTATTCAAAAATTGCAAAAAAGTTTCTTGAAAATCCCGAAGAATTTGAAAAAGCCTTTGCCTGGGCGTGGTTTAAGCTTACCCACAGAGATATGGGGCCAAAATCGTGCTATATCGGTCCTTATGTTCCAAGAGAAGAATTCATCTGGCAGGATCCTTTACCGAAAAGAGATTATGAACTGATCGATGAAGAAGATATTGAATATCTGAAAAAGCAGATCCTCAACTCTGGTATAAATATTTCTCAACTGGTCTATACCGCCTGGTCTTCAGCCTCAACTTACAGAGATTCTGACAGAAGAGGTGGAGCTAACGGAGCACGGATAAGGTTGCGCCCAATGAATCTATGGGAGGTAAATCATCCAGATGATCTGATAAAGATCATAAAGGTTTATGAAAAAATCCAGAAAAACTTCAATGAAGAACAGAAAAACAACAAGAAGGTTTCCATAGCCGATTTGATAGTTCTCGGAGGCTGTGCTGCTATAGAATCTGCTGCTAAAAAGGCCGGGTTTGATATCAGAGTTCCATTCATTCCTGGAAGAGTAGATGCCCTTCAAGATCAGGTTGAGGAAGAATTTTACAGAGAAATAGAACCTTTTGCAGACGGTTTCAGGAATTACTTCAAAGATCCATACAAAATAGATGAATCAGATATTAGCACAACTCCAGAATATTTTCTAATAGACAAAGCCCAGTTATTAAAACTAACTGTGCCAGAACTGGTTGTAATCGTTGGAGGATTGAGAGTACTCGGAGCTGTTTACAGTTATAAAAATTATGGAGTTTTAACACATACTGTAGGCACTCTGACAAATGACTTTTTTGTAAATCTGCTGGATATGAATATTGAGTGGAAACAGATAGATGAACATCGTTATTTGTTTGAGGGATTTAATAGAAAAACAAAAGAGCCGGAGTTCAAAGCAACAAGAGTAGATCTTATCTTTGCCCATCACGATGAACTGCGAGCTGTCGCGGAAGTCTATGCGAGTGATGATGAAAAGGAAAAGTTTGTATCTGACTTTATTAAAACTTGGGATAAAGTTATGACTCTGGACAGGTTTGATTTGAAAGTATAGCAAAAAAGTGTATTTTCAGAAAGGCGGTACAAGTGAAAATACATATAGCGTTTGCAATGATTTTTGTGGTCTCCTCGCTTTGTTTTGCATTGAATGTCATTGAATTGCACAGAAATGGTGTCACATTTCTGTATGCAAAAGAATTTGCAATTTCTTTGCAAAGCTCGCAAACAGCCCTGATCAACAGGCACATCGATGGGGACACTGTCGAGGTTAGATTGAATGAAAAAGTAAAAACACTGCGAATTATTGGCCTGGATACTCCAGAAAGTGTTCATCCACAAAAAGAGGTGGAATATTTTGCGCGAGCAGCATCACTTTTCACAAAGATACTCCTTGAGAAAGACGGTAGGGTTTTTCTAACGTTTCAGTATCCTGATTTATTAGATAGATATCAGCGTTTGCTCGCACATGTTTGGTACTATGCTTTTGATAGCTCGAACGAGCCTGTCCTTGTTTCTCACAGTTTGGTTTTATTACTCAATGGTTATGGGCGCGCTTTGACATCTTACAGAGTAGATGAACCAATGCGCGATTTTTTATTGCAAGCAGAACGCTATGCAAGAGAAAACAGTCTTGGCCTGTGGGGAAAGATCGATGAAAACATGGTTCTACAAAATCTCAAATCTGGTTTTAGCACTACACCTGTTTCTGTTGGGGTTTATGTAGAGTACAAAGGTCAAGCCGAAAAGGTATTTGTAATAAATCTCGGTGGTACAGAGCTAAATCTGAAAGGCTGGAAAATAGAAAGTTATGGAGGGCAATCATTTATTTTCCCAGATTTTGTGCTCAAACCTCGCGAATCTGTAGTGATTTCATCCGGGCCAAAAGCAGCCGGGACATTCATCTGGACAAAAATACATATCTGGAACAATTCTGGCGACGAAGCAAGAGTGTATGATCAAAATGGAAAACTGGCTGGAAGATATTTCTACCCAATGGTTTTTTATTTGGACCATGGTGTATTAAATTTTGAACACATCAGTTTCTGAGATGATATTAAACTAATTCTTGTTTACTGTTTTGAAAGGCAAGTTTTGTTAATATAGTCTTTAGAGATATAAATTCAGGAGGCATGTTGAATGAGACTGCTTTCATTGGTTGGAGCAAGGCCGCAGATTATAAAAGAAGCGATTATTCACAAAAGATTGAAAGAGCATGATATAGAAGAGATCCTCGTTCATTCTGGGCAACACTATGATTACAACATGTCAGATGTGTTTTTTGAGGTGCTTGGCATAAGAAACCCAGACTACAATCTCAATGTCGGTTCAGCCAGCCATGGAGAAATGACAGGGAAAATCATGATAGAGTTTGAAAAAGTAGTTTTGAAGGAAAAACCAGACATGATACTGGTTTATGGAGATACAAACACCACTCTTGCAGGCGCGATCGTTGGGGCAAAGTTAAAGATACCAGTTGCACACATCGAAGCAGGAATCAGACAGGAGCCAAAAGACATGCCAGAGGAGATAAACAGAGTATTGACAGATCATGTATCAACATATTTGTTCTGTCCCTCAGCGCTCGCTGTAGAGAATTTGAAAAAAGAAGGGATAGAAAAAGGGGTGTATTTTGCTGGCGATGTGATGTACGATCTGTATCTGCAGATGGAAAAAAGTTTCAGGTATGATACATACAAAGCTCTTGAACTAAAAGAAAACGAATATGTACTTGTCACACTTCACAGAGATTTCAATGTCGACAGCAAAGAGAAATTTGAAAAAATTCTTCAGCAACTGAAAAAGATATCTGAGCAAATAAAAATAGTGTTTCCAATACATCCAAGGACAAGAAAGAGAATAGAAGACTTCAAGCTGTGGAAATATTTAGAAAATGCTGTGATAATCGAGCCAGTGGATTATCTGAATCTAATGGGTCTTGTGAAGAACTGCTGGAAGGTCATAACAGACAGTGGAGGCCTTCAAAAAGAGGCTTACTTTGCTGGAAAACAAGCAGTGGTTGTAATGCCAGACACAGGTTGGAGAGAGCTTGTTGAAGTAAAATGGAACAGTCTATCAGATGAAAATAACTTGTTCGATATAACCATGGAAGATAACTCTGTGGAATATCCTGAAAATGTCTATGGCGATGGAAATTCTTCGGAAAAAATTGTTGAGATTATAAAGACGAGTTTTTTCAGGAATAGTTGAAAGATTTTATGTAATCGGTAAAGAATTTCTTTATACTGAGCCATTTTTCTTCCACTTCTTCAAAATCTATGTTTTTCTCTGCGTCTTCGAAATATACGAGTGCCTTAAGGAATATAAGCGGATTATAACCCTTGTATTTTCTCTCAAGCATTGAAAGCAATTCTTTCATACCCCATCTGTAAATGTTGATTAAATACCATAAATCGAAGAAATCTTTTTTGAGTCCTCTCTGAGCGATTGCGCTCATTTTCATACAAGCAATATCTTTATCATGTGCTAAATAAAGATCTGTGATCTTGTCTGGTTCTTCTAAAAGTGGGTATGGATATTCAAATAGTGAAACCTTAATCCCATCTAATTGAAAAATAAGCGTTTGGTTATCTTTATAAATAAATTCTATATTGAAATGTTTGTATATCTCGTTCTCGTATATGTTTGAAAAGTTTTTTTCAGGAAAAAGGAAAAAGTCAAAATCCAAAGAAGGCCTGTGGTTGTATTTCAAGCAAAGAGATGTTCCACCTGCAAGGTAAAAATCATGGAAAATACCTAATTGCAGAAGTTTCTCTAAAACTTTCATTTGATCTTCTCTCAATTTCTTCATCAGAAACCTCCAGCAAAATTTTCCAGAAACTTCTATCTTTGCCACGAAATCTATGGAGATTGCTTAGGAAAATTTCTTTCAGTTTCTCTTTATGGTATTCATTCAAAAGCCATTTTAGATCATCCACATTTCCCAGAATCATTTTTCTGATAATTGTTTCAACACCTGTACAATAATCCCAGGAGAAATTCATTTTTTACCACCTTTTTTATTTTACCACAAGCCATGAACAGTGATAGTTCGCATGAAATTGAAAATACAGTAGAAAACGTCCATACCATCAATATATCACAGCAGGATGAACAAGTCAGGTCACTTTATGTCTTCGAGCTTTATTCTACGCGAGTGTTCTTTTGAAAAGGTTTATAGTATCAAGCAAAAGACCATTACAGGCTGATTTCAAAAGAAACCATTTTGTTTCATCTCTCAATTTGTCCCACTTGTTGTTAAAAGCATCTTTTAGAGTTGCCTCTGCAAAGTTCATGAACACATTTTCTCTGTCTTTTACCTCTCTCCATTCCCTGATTTTTAAAGTGAGAGCTTCTTCAACAAAATGTATCTGTGAACTGGTTAGATTCGTTAGAACATCCCACAACTCGAGTATTTCAGAAATTTCATAAAAATAATATGGTCTTTCTGTGAGGAGTCTGTAGATCTCATCTGCTCTTTTTATCTTCTCTCCTTTTGAATAAGCTATATTGTATCTGTCTGTATTTTCCGAAAGTAGATCGAAGTCGAAATATCCTGGATAGAGATAGAAGATCTTTCCTTTAGAGATTGGATTCAGATCATCGAGAGTATATTTGTTCTCATGTTCTACGGGCTTTGCAGGATAAAAACCATAGAACTCATCGTGTCTTTGAATATTCCACCATGGATCCATTGCCACTTGTTTTTTGAATTCTTCATCCTCAAGCATTCTGTTTTCTGCATCGAGAAATAAATAAAGAGGGAATTTTCTTTTTGTCACAAGGAGCTTGATGTTTAAAGAAAGCTTTCCTATAACTCTTTTAAACATTTCGTTGTATAGATCTGTAACCAGAGCTATGATTTTCATCGAGTCTTGCGCGGGAACTATTAGGCGAAGTGAGAATGGGGATTTGTTGATTTCAATTAATGGATAGTATTCTTCTATTTTTATATTATTTTCGTCGGGCTTTACTGATTTGTTCAATAGATTTTCGTCTGGATCATCTTCTGGAGCGAGATGCTTAAATTCCTGTTTTAGCGCCTCTTTAACAGCTTCTTCCCCTATGTTATTGTTAAACTTGAATTTTCCAAGAGATTCTATTGTATAGAATTCTCCATTTTCATCGTGAAAAACGAGTAGTTTTTGTGGCTTTAAATCATCTATTTGAACTAAGTAAGGAGTTTTCTCTTCTATTCCCATCCCTTGCTTTAGTTTAGATTTTAAGTCAGTATAATTTACGAAAAACTTTATTCTTTTCCATTTATTGCTGTAGATCTTATTTTTTACCTCACTAACTACCAAATCAAAGAATTCAGTTGTTTCCTGCCATATCCTGTACAATCGGGCAGGAGACGGGTTCTGGGTGAAAAGCAATTTTTGTAGGTTAGATGGATTAAATGGTTCAGGTTTTAATCGTTCCTTTAAGTTATTAACAAATCTTTCGACATAATTTCCATCAGATGAATGATCCTGTGAAGAGCTAATATCTTCAAAAAATGTGTTTATTAAATTGCTTTTAAATCCAGCATCCTCTTTAATATCCTCATCTGTAATAGTTTTGAGTAACTCCTTCGACAGATTCATATTATTCTTTTTTTCTATATTTACTCCTTTATTTCTTAACTTTTGAATGTTTTGTTTATTTTCAAAAAACTTTTTTGCTTTTTTAGAGTTCAACCAATCTTCAAATGTCTGCGAATAAATTGTTCCTACCATTGTTCCATCGAGCCATTTATCAAGGTAAAAATTCAAAGATATCAAAGCAATTTTGTTGTTTTTATCTGCAACTTCGTCTATCCATATAGTTTCTTCTCTGTTTGAAAGCCATTTTGAAAGCCTTCCTTGCCTTCGCTTATAACATATTTTGCATCTTTCTTTTCCTTCATCTCTTGGTCTGATACCACAAACAGGACATATGCTTTGTCTAACAGTAAAGGATGGAAGATCAGGATTTTCCAGATATCTTTCCTTATCTTCAACAAATAATACTGGTGTCATTTTGGGTACCTTTTTCTTTTCGAATGCAGATCTCTGTACATTAGCAATGATCGTGAGAGTTCGGGTTGCCTCACTCAAGATGAAAAATGGCCACAGTTCGTTCTGGGTTTCTTTTTGAATCGTTTCTAAAGCAATTTTTGCACATTCTTCTGCAAGATCACAAGCCCTGTTCAGGTCTGGGAAAGTGAAATAAATTCCATTCATGTCTTCAAAGACCACATTACCCACAGGAATTTCTTCCTCGAAAATCCCCGTTAACTTCTTCTTGAGATTTTCTATCACATCGTTTCTTGACTGGATCTCAGCCACCTTTTTTCCTTTGTTTATGAATTCCATTCCATTCCAGCATATAGCGAATATTCTCCATTTTAAATCCTGAGGATTTGGATTTGTTCCACATGTTATTGCAGCTAAAACAGATTTAAACAAAGATGCTGTTGAATAAGAATGATCCCACAAAGTGACATCGTTTGCCGGAATTCTTGTTTCCCCAAGGGCATGAGAAAATGGGGTTTTGAGAATGTTGATCAGATTGCTTCTGAGATGCTTTGCATCTAACGACCGATAATTCTTGAAGAGTTCAATCAATTCGTCTTGAAGATCATCAAATATTTTTTGGAGGCAGTTCAGGTCTATTTTCTCTTTTGGATGACCAAACGGCGAAGAAATCCATGTGCTATCCAAGTGCTGCTTTCTCCTTACTATACCCTTGTCATCAGCAGAGTCTTTCCTGTCACATTCTTTTAAACACTTTAAAATGTTATTCGTTGAGTTATCATGATGAAATCTGATGGAATCGTATATCGACATGCTTTCAGTGTTTATCTTCATATCTATGCTTTTGAAAAAATCAATTAGCTCTGCTTTAATAAGCTGATCTATACCTCCGGAATGATGAGGCAGTCCTTTTATGCCTTCTACAGACTGTGTTTTGATAAAATTAGGATGGAGTTTTCCAATATCATGAAGTAGTGCACAGATTTCCCCGATCAATATCATCTCTCTGTTGTTTTTAATCATTTCAACACACATAGTCTTCACCTCTTGAAGTACAATTGAAAACACCGTTTCAAAATCTGGCAGTTCCTTTAATTGATGACCAAGAGAAATTTCCCATGCATTTCTGAAATCATTTTTCCTGCTTTCAAGATCCTGGATGTCAACTACAACCCCTTTTTCTTTGAATTTTTCAGGAAGAATTTTAAGAACCTTTCTTCTGTCGATATCATTCGTCTTACTCCATAGATACCAAACATCATATAAATCTCTTGGCCGTGTTCTTTGAAACAGACTCCTTATTTTTTCTGCTACTATTTCTTCCAGAGAATATACTTTTACTTCACAGTCCAGGTCATCAGAATAAAGGTGAATTATCTTTTCCCTGAGCACGGGTAGTAATATTCTTTCATTCTTAGCTTTTGTTATATCCAACTTTATTTTGGTTCTATTTTCACCTCTCTGCATAAACTGAAAGTAAGTATCAATCTCAAAACCGTTATTATTTTTCTGAAACTCAAAATCCTCGAAAAAATTCATTCCACTTTCTTCCCTTGCCTTTTCAATAACTTTATCGATAGTTGTTTTAAATTCTTCTGCACTAAATTCCTCAAGCAGAGTGAAATCAAGATCATCAGAGAATCTGTAATTACTTATATACACTTTCCTTATGCCAGTTCCTCCCTTCAAAACTAAAGGAAGGGAAGACAAAGCCATTAATAGCCAATTCTGAGCATAATCTCTTTCAATAGTTGATGGATTTACCCCGTATTCCCTCGCTTTCTGCTTCATTTCGTTTTGCGTAATCATTCCAGCGCCCCCAGAATTTTCTCATCAAGATTCACGATCAGATGCCATTTTGCATCTTTGATTCCATTCTTTGGCATTGTTGGATCAAGATACAGGTAATTCCTCGTCTCAATTTCTGGTAGGTTTATCTCAATTCTCAAAAATTCACACAAAAACCCAAGTCGCCTGAGAACAGCAGAATTATTTATTTTCTCAGCGTATGATACTAATTTATCTTTATCAAATCTTCCATTCTTCAAGGATTTTGCTACTTCTATTATTCCTCCACTGTATTGAGGTTTATCCAGACAATCTATAATTGTCTTTTCTCTGTCTGTAATAGTTATTTGAGTTTCCTCTATCCATTCTTTTCGAAAGCCAAAAAACTTCGTTTGTGCTACTCTTACTATTCTGTAATTAATTCCAAAAATTTCGAGGGTTTGCTCTTTCTTCCTTGATGTGGTTTGAACAAACACTGTACTTGGTATCTGTTCAGTCAAACCATAGTAATGAAGAGCGCTCCAGTAAGCAATCGCATAGGGCTTAACAAGAGTGGAAGCAATAACAAACTCACTCAGAGTGTATTTACCCTTTTCGGCGCCAAGAGGAATGATCATATATTTTCCCTTTTCTATTCTTTCAATCCATCCTCGCTTTTCAAGGCGACTCAAAATTACCCACAGAGTTTTTCTTGAAATATTGAATGTCTCAACCACTTCCTCAAAGGTAAAAGTATTACCCCTTTTTGCAAGACGATCCAGCAGGTTGATTCTCATTTTTATACACCATCCTTAACGCTATTGTTATGTGTGGTGTATAATATTGAGAAAATCCCTTTTTTGTCTTTGGGGTAAATTTCTATGTTTTCTTCTTTCAGTTCCTCAATTGTCCCGAAACCAGATGTCTTTTTTGCCGAAAATCCATAGGTATAGAACATAAGTTTCAAAGCGCTCGCAAGAAAATGTAGATCCTCTCCGATTTGTTTTTCTTCAAAATTTTTTCCTTTGGGATAAGGAACGTACAGAAGATAGAACTCACCTTTACTACCCTGCTTCATAACTTCCATAAATATTGGACCTCTGGCTGGTGTTCTGGTATCTCTTTTAAGCGGTGTGATGACATCTTTTTTTGAATCTTCTTCAAAAAATGTTGGGAAAAAATAGAGCCTTCCTTTTAATTTTTCTTCGTCTTCAGTTTCTGAACCAAAGAGGCGATTTATGATTTCTTTTTTGTTTTGACAGTCAACTCTTTCGGCAGCAAATCTCAGATGGCCTTTCCACGTTGAAGGTCTGACCATTGGAAGTCCTGTGAACTTGTCTCTGACGATCGGGTTTTCAAAAATTTTGTCATCGATAATATGAAACTCTCCCTCGTCTTTACTTGTGTATGGCTTTTTGAGGGTGAAAGTGATTTTGATCAATACAGAGCCGTTGGGAAGATATGCTAAATCTTCTTCTTTGGGGTAAAAGACGTGTATGTCTTCATTTTTAGATTTATTCTTTAACTTATCTTTCTCTTTGGCCAGTGGAAGAATGAATACTTCTTCCAAATACTGTTTTTCCTTTTCCTTGTTCCATTCATTGAAATCTTTTATCTTTACCTTTGATAAATAATAATCATGCACCACTCTGACCCCTCCAGTATTTTTCATACAAAAGATCCAGGGCCTCTTCGCCCTTTAAAAATTTCCATCCGTTTTCTTCTTTCCAGGCCTCTTTGAGTCGCGCCTTAATGGTGTCAAAATCTATCTGAATATCTGGATTGATAAAGCCAAATGTTCTGGGAAAAGTTTTGAAACTGAAGATCTTCTTACTCTCTCTTTGAGAGCCAGCAAGCCATTTGGAGATAGTATCGTTCGAGTTGGATAATCCCCTTGCTTGATTTTTGGGTTCCTTTCTTCCCAAAACCTTATTGAATGTACTGTTATTACTGTCTTGACGAGCAAGATACTTTCCTTTGACACACCAGAAATTCTTTATGGAAACCCACTTTGGGCTTTCTCGATTCATGTGATATTGCAAGGAGCTTTTCACGTAATTTTCTAAATCTTCTTTTGGTAAAATGCTCAGTTTTGATTCTATGATTTCTATCAATCCGAAATCTGAATGATGATGCTTGTCTTCACGTCCATTTTCATCTGAAGGCTTAAACACAGTTTTGCCACCAATTGCTCCATATTCAGCTATAAAATGAAGCGTTAAATTGAGAAGTGACCATTCTTCTGTGCTTATTCCTTTTAAAGATATGAATTTGAAAATCAATTCTTCATTTTCCTTGGCACACCCCACTTTAACTTTTCCATCCTTATCCAAAATGTGCAAAACAAACTTCCTGGCCCATCCTGTGCAGCCAAACAACTGACATGCTGGGCATATTTGTTCACTCAGTGCTTTTTGTTGAGATTTACCATTTTTCAGAGCTTCTTTAAACCTTTTTTGGTCCAATGAGCACCTGCCATCAATTGTTGGATCACATGCATACCCACCCAATCCCCTGATCAGCGCTTCGTACCACCATCTTAAACTTCCAATGATACCTGTTTCTCTAAGAGTTTCACATTTTCTATTTGCATTTCCCGTCCATATGGGTGTCAACGCCTTTATCTTGATGGTGTATTCATCCATTTTTGCTCACCTCTAAGGTGCCGTCCCATCTCACTTTGAATTTTTTAGATTCCATTAGGATCGTCCCTGGGACAAAGTAATATTCAGGAATCGATATGGCAGCTCCCGGTTTATTACCACCTGCAGTTTCTGTTGAATTCGGATCGTAATATCCTCTCCCCGTGAGAAGCTCTATATCTCCCTTGAATTTTAAATTTTCATCATACTTCAAATGGGCAGGAAGAAGCTTGCTTCCTATTTCCACACTTTCAGGATCGTTCCATTCAAAAACTGAAATCTCATTGATTGATTCCAAAACAACATGACCAAAACCATACTTCGATTCTCCACCAAGAATGAGTTCTTCTATCACGTTGGAATTTTCTATGAATATGCCTTCACCCAAAATTATTTTTTCTATTTCTGTATCTTCTTTTATCCAGATACACCCGGCTATTTTCACATCTTTTGTGTTTCCATTTTCATCTTTGAACCTGCTGTTTATGAACTCTATTTCGTGAAGACTTTTATCTTTTGCAGTTCCAGTGGTATCAATCGCAGTTGAAACAAAACTCCCTATGAACCTGTATTCGAATTCTGATTTGGTTATCTCATGGCTGTTGTCTCCATATTTCAAACCATTTTCTGTATAACACGGAAAATAAACCGTTTTTCCATCATAGACGTAGAAATAAGAAAACCTGAAATTCTTCATAACCTTCACGCCGATATCTTTGTAATTTTCCGCTTTTGGTTTTTCATACAGATATTCTGTTATTCTCTTTGTTATAGCGCCCCAGAAATTTCTTCCAGGAACATAGTAACGCGTGGGAGAAAACACAAACACTTCGAAAGGCATATAGCCTATGTGAAGAGGGCTCTTCAATCTGAAGACGACATTGAGTTTTTTCCACATCTTTCTCACCCGATTTTTGCATGATACAACGCATAGATCAACGCACGCTCAATAATTCTTTTCATGAAAAGTAATTTATCTATATCTTTTGCGACTTCTACCAGGTTTCTGCAGAGAATAGCAAAATCTTCGTCAAATCTTTCTGAATCATTCAAAAGATATCTTTTTATCTCAGGTTCATTCAACAAACCTGTGAGTTTTTCTCTGACTGTTTTATCTTTATCCTCAAGCCACAGAAACATTGCATAAATGCCATCTTCTTGAAGAACACCAAGGGCTTTTCTTAAGTTGTTTTCTAATTTGTCCTTATCAGTGCTCGATGTTAAAATTTCCTGGGCAATTTTCATGCACTCAAAGTCAAGATTGTGCATCATTCACGCCCCCCGTTGAACCACTGTCGACGTTGTTAAGCAGCAATTCCAATCTTCCAAATCCCCTTGTACCCATTCCGCCTATGCCGAGATTTTTGAGATATGGGCTAACGGCATTCATTATTGCCTTTATCACGTTGCCTGAAATAGAGTTTCGTGTCTTATCGTGGCAAATTTCAAAGCCAAAGATTGTACCTCTTGGTATCGCTTCATAGGTGAAAAGAGCTCCTTCTACCGCTGTGCCGGTATCTTTGTCTATTTTCACAGAAGTTCTCACTTCAAGATTGTCGTTTATAATGTGAGAAAAAAGCTTGTCTGACAAAACAACAATCCTTTTCACCCAATTAACTATTTGAGAAAGAGGAGATTGATTTTTCTCAATTTCGAGTAACAACCAACCAAGGTTCAGCGGCTTTGTTGTATCTATTCCACAAAGTGCAAAAGCTTTATCTCCCAGGCCATCTGGAATTTCATTTTTTACGCCAAACCAGTAGTTGAGAAGTTCTTTTGTGGTTATCCATACTGTGCCCTGGATCGAAGAGACAGGAAAGAAGATTATCTGGCCATCATAAAAACGTAAAATACCCTTTTTTGTTTCAGTTCCAAATAACTCTTCAATATCAATACCTTTGAGTATTTTGTCTGTATCGCTTTTCTTTTCATCTTCTTCTTTAACAGCTTCTGCAAATGCCCTTATCACTCCTGAGATGGAAGTTCCTGGAATCTTTGGTACATCTGTTGCTGGATCTCTCACAATAGTGTTATCCACTCTGCCCAATCTATATCCTCCTGCTCCGATGTGAACAGGATCAAGGGCTCTTGCAAAGACTTTTTCGTACTCCCACATATTGTCCCCCCTAATCCAAAAGCAAGAAATCTGTAAATCTGTTTGTATTATATCACTATTTTCATATAAATGTAAACTAATAAGTACTTCGACACCGTCGACAAGCTCGACAAATATTGAATCAGCTCAACAGTAATCAATCAACATCTTTAAAGATACCATTCAAGGGGGATCTTTTCAAAAAAGGGGACCCGGGTTCAGCATGATCATAAACGCCGGCCAAATCTTTCACTTGCCTTTTTTTCGAACCAGTTTACAAAATCAAAAAAGTTTTCTTTTATAACATCAAGTACATCAATGAAAAGAAGGTATGCGTACCTGGAGAAATATATTCCCAGTCTTTTTACTTTACAGTCTGTCGGCATACCGTCGATATTTCCAATTGTGTAGAGAATATAATAGCCTATTAGCTGGTCAAAATAATTTCTCGTCAAGTCAAGCTTTTTTGTGGTTTTTATATCGATTATCGCATCATCTATGATTAAATCACAGTCTGCTCCACCAACTAATCTGGATGCTTTTCCAAAGGTTGGGTTTAATATGCATATTTTCCTTGATTTGAAATACTCTGGTTTTACTATTGATATCAAATTTCGCAGATCTTTTATGTCATTCTCGTCGATGTTGCTTTCGTCTAAAAAACCATTTCTATATATTGCACGCGCACCTTCTCTATATACTGAATCTATCTGTGCCAGCAATAACACCGTTTTAAACAAGTCGTGATTCATAATACCTGTGTTGATGTATTCGCTGTAAGCTTTTTTTGCATACTGAATTGTTTTTTCAACTTTTTCGATGATTTTATAATCAATGGGGACACCATGCGGCCCCATTAATAAGTAGCAAAGAGCCGATTCACTGACCCAGCTATGTTCTACAGCATCAGGATTTAATCGCTTTATATAAAAACGGAATAGGTAATCAAAAGCAGTGCCCACAAGCGAATAATTGTTTGTCAAAGGAGGTGCTAACAGCTCAGCCTGGAGGTTGAATTGTGGTTTTTTGAAAGTCCGCTCAAGTGCATTTTTTACATCTTTATGTTTTAAAAACGATGTTAAACTCATACAATTCAACCCCGCTGAATATTTTGTTCGGCATCCTCGCTTGTTTCAGCAATCTCATCTGCCCTGTTCATCTGTGTTGAAACAAAATCACCACTTGCAATCGATTTACCCTTTGATGTTAATGTCTTTATATCACTACTGGCATTGGAAATAGATTTTAATGCCCTGTCCATTTAGGCTGATTGCAGTATTTTTTAACATTAGCGGTTTTAATGATGACTGAATATCTTTCTGGCTTTCATTTTTAGTAACCGATTGTCCAATAATGTACCCTCCAATAAACCCAAAAAACATCCCCAGAATTACTAAAAAGAAGCTCATAATACCACCGTCCTGCACAATGAAAATTGTCAAAAAGTTTTAAATCAATCAAAATTGAGCAAAAAAAGATAAGCAGGTAAAGCCTTTATTTTCAAACCATTCCAGACAAGTTCGGTGTATAAATCCCAGGTTATGAGGTATCTTTCAGCCACAGGTGGAAATTCAAGATCTTTAAGATAGAGCAAACGCAGCAAAGAACTTACTAAAATTAGCCATATAAATGGTAAAATCGGAGTTCTTTAACCTCCTTAACAAGAAGTCTCCATCTTCTATAAAATGGAGATGAATTGTTGGGAAAAGTGTTGACAAGTTATCTTACATGGTACAATATAATCGTGTAAATGATAACCAAGTTTTTTAGTAGGGAAGGAACAGCCCGAATTTACGTTTGTGGAGATTGGACCTCTGTCATCTGGTAAGTCTGGTCGATGAAGCAGGAAGCCTTCGTTTCTAAAAGCGGAGGTAGTTCACGCGTGAAAAATCTGGCAAGGAAGCTTGCCGTGATCACATCTTTACAGGTGAGGGTAGTTCACTGAATAAGATTGGTAATATCTAATTGCGCCAAAATTCCCGTAGCTGCTGTAATATTCAATCCGTTTTTTGGTAAAACGATATTTTTAATTAATCGTTTTATTATGAAACGATTTATTATAATACTAAAAAATTCGTTTGATTGTAGAACGAAGTGTGATATAATTAGTTTTAAAGTGTACAAATGTGGGGGCTTGTAATGTGGAACTGAATCAGATAATTGAAAAACTTGAACTGCGCACAAACAGATTGATCAGTTTTTTACCAGAAAGAAAGCGATTATTTTTTGACGATTTAGAAAAGAAATTTCAAAACAGAGCGATTTTATTGTATGGGCCAAGAGGTGTCGGCAAAACTACTTTTTTGCTCTTTATGGCGAAGAAGCGAAATTTGTTTTATATCTCGGGCGATGATCCACTACTTCTGAGTTATTCTTTGCGCGATTTGATTGAAAAAATCCTTATGAACTATCCTGGTATCATTATAGACGAAGTACATTCTCTGCCAAACTGGGATGTTGTCCTTAAAACTATCTATGATTCATTTCCAAACAAAATCATATGGGTTAGCGATAGCAGTTCAGTAATACTGAAAAAAAGCATAATAGATCTTTCAAGAAGGTTTGTGTTGATAAAACTTCCTTTGATGTCTTTAAGAGAGTACATTCATTTTGAAACTGGTAAAGTCATAGGCAAACTGCAGTTTCCCTCTGAAGATTTTTTGAATTATGCAGCTGAAGTAGTAAAACAGGTAGATGTATTGAATTATTTTAAAGATTATCGCCAAAAAGGAACAAGGCCATTTTATATCGAAGGAAATTTCAAAGAAAAGATGATGAATATTCTTGAAAAAACGCTGTACTACGATATCCCCCATTTTGTTGACACTGTGAGTGACAACCATTTTGGAGTTATGAGGGCAATGATTAGTCATCTATTGTATTCAAAGATTCCAACTGTCAATATTGAGTCAATGTGTAAAGAATGGTCGACAGGAAAACCGAAGCTGTATCAGTTGCTTAGAGCTATGGGGGAAGTTAATATAATCAATATCGTTTGGAAAGAAAAAACTGAAAGGCCTTACTCAAAAGGCTCAAAGATATTTTTCGCTGATCCAGCATTCTATTATGTTTTTGAAGGAGAGATTGGGAATTTCAGAGAAGCCTTCAGCGTGTTTGCCTTGAAAGAAAAAGGAAAGATCTGGGCTGCAAAAAATGAACAGGATGGAGATTTTGTCTTTGAGGGTATGAAATTGGAGATCGGTGGAAAAAAGAAGTCATCCAAATCAAGTGATTTTGTGCTCAGAGATGATATCGATCTTCCTCTGAGAAATGTAATTCCTTTGTGGATTCTTGGAATGTTATGGTAATGGCCAGAAGGATTCTATCGATTACATTCCTTCTCTCCCGGTCCTCCGTATGCCTAATTGTATGTTGTATCTCCCCTCTAAAAGAAAGGATTAACATGTTGGTCCTAAAATAATTATAAGAAATCAAAAATATACTAATCTTGCTTAGTATCACGCTACAAAAACTAAAGAAATACAAGTTTGCAAATTCATACTTTTAAATTTTTTTCAATGCCTCATTGCTATGATTGAATTGGTATAAATATAGTCAGTTTAATGACTAAATAGGGACTTATTTAGTTATTTGATTGACTGTATGCTATAATATAATTTGCTCAGGAGGTACAAATATGGACTTTTCGTATGTTTATAGACAAAATCCATGGTGGGGAGACAAGGAATTAATATATATCGATATGCATATAAAAAACTTTGAAAAAAGCAAATTCAAACACATACCTGATTTTATGGATGAATTGAAAAATTACAAAAACGGGGTTTACATAATAAAAGGTCCTCGGCAGATTGGGAAAACAACCATATTAAAATTGCTTATAAAAGACCTTATCGAAAGAAAGGTCAATCCACTAAATATTTTCTATGCCACACTTGATTTGATAAGTGATGAAAATGAGCTTACACAGCTTTTGCTGGACTATTTTTCGATGAAAGGAAGGAATAACAACAAGTCATACATATTCCTTGACGAAATTTCAAGTGTGAATAATTGGCAAAAATCAGTAAAATATTTATATGATATTGGAAAGTTGGAAAACTCGTTTGTTGTTTTAACGGGCTCTTCTTCGTATGACTTGAAAAAATCTTCCGAGAGACTTCCGGGAAGAAGAGGATCTGGAAAAGACATCGTGTATTTGCCAGTTACATTCAGAGAATATATTAATCAAAAATACAACGTTGATTTTGAGTATAACTTAGAAGATTTATTTGAAATGAATGAGGAAGAGTTAAAAGCTGCAAATCTGAGAGTTTTAAGATTCAAAGACGATTTTAAAACATATATCACAACTGGAGGCTTCCCAAAAGTGATTAATGACTTTTTTGAGAATAATATTATTTCAGAAGAAATCTTGAATACATATATGAATTATTTGTATGGTGATATTGAAAGATTCAATCGCTCGAGGTTGATATTGAATCAGTTGATTTTTAAAATACCTGATTTAATAGGTCAACGTTTTTCTTGGAATTCACTTTCAAACGATATAGAGGCAATTAGTTCGAAAAATACAATTGAAGATTATTTCAATTTATTATGTTTTAATTTCCTTTTTGGGATTTTGTTTTTTTATGATTTTTCTAAAAGAACAATTAAGCTTAAAAAGCAGAAAAAGATTTATCCTGTCGATTTGGTTATTACATCTGTAATTGAAAACATTACAAATACTGAAATTAAATTATCAACAAAAATTGAGCAAGTTGTCTTTACTCACCTTTTAAGATATTCAAAAAGTTTATCCGAAGGGTTGATATTGTATAACAGTCCATATTTTTGGTATTCACAAAAAGGAAATGAAATAGATTTTCTAATCGAATTAAGAAATAAGATTTTACCCATAGAAATTAAATTTCAAAACAATATTTCTCCATCTGATTATTTTTCGATGAAAAAAGTATTTCAAAGGGGAATATTGGTGACAAAAAAGACTGTATTAAAAAAAGATAGCATAATTGCACTTCCAATTGAATCGTTTTTACTTTTCTTATAAATTCTTATAAATAAATTACCTGACTTGAACTATGCGTTATTTTCCCTTTTTTGATCGATTCCTCTTGCCTGGTTATTCTTCGCAGTATTTCCCCATTCGAAATAAATATATAACGGAGGTATTTAACAGAAAAAATACACTTTTCATTATCTTAAGTGCATTCAAGGAATTATCATCCGTCGGTCACAAAATACAAAAATTTCTTTTTCCTCATTTCAGATGAATTCATCTTTGTGTTTTCTTATATTTTCAACCAGTAATTTATAATCATCCATGGTATGAACCTTTACGATGGGCCGTTTTTCTGGTATTCAGAGCGGGGAAACGAGATCGGTTTTATCTGCAACCATGAAGGAATTCTGATTCCAGTCGAAGTGAAATACCAGAACAAGGTACATAGATCTGACTACCTTGGAATGAAAAGGGTATTCGGCAGAGGAATTCTCATCACCCAGGATGCGATCTTCAGAGACGAAAATATCGTGGCGATCCCCGCGTGGCTCTTCTTTGCGGTGTTTGAAGGGAACGAATAGCAACCTTTGGCTTCACAATATTCAAAGAAATCTCTGTTCCCAGCTCTCATCCCATAAGGAATCTTTCAAATGATCTCAGAAGAAAGCCCAGTGAAAGCCGATACGACACAGTTTCTACAACTGGTCATGTTTTCTTCTCGCCTTCCTTCTGAATCTTCCAGAATCGAAGCCGAAAGGTTGGTGAACTATGCCGAAAAGATCGTCTCAGATTCGTGGCGCTCTTCAGCTCATACGCAAAGGGAACTTCACCGCCTTCAGCGACGTCGATCTGCTTGTAGTTTATGATGACCCAATCAGAGAAGATGCCTACAAAATAGTGAAAAAGACCATCAGGTTGAAAGGCCTCGAACTCCACGTCTATTCTCTGAGTGAATACAAACATGTCGGTATTTATCGAATGAATTTGATAAATTCGTGCGTTTTTATCGAACATCGCAAAGAAGGCGCAGTTTTCTACGTAATGGAGATGAATTTACGGATTCAGCGTGTTTGTGGTGAATGGTTCAGAGGCGGCGGAACCCCAAGAGAGTTTTACGAGCCATCACGGGTTGAAGCGGGAAGCCATAGGTTTTCAAGATTTCGAGTTGGGTTTATCATGATACATCAAAAGGATTCAGTGCACTTGAGGAACTGGCTGTCTCAGAAGTATTATGACGTTTTGCTTGACATGTTGTGGGACATATCGTATGATTTTAGTGGAGGTGATGATATGCGCTTTGTTTCAAGTAGAGACATCAGGAACAATCCGGCTGTGCTCTGGAAGGACGACGAAACAGTCATCACAGTGAATGGGAAGCCAAAGGCTATTGTCATGAAAATCGATGGAGATCCAAAGGAAATTCTGGATTTCATAGAAAAAATAAGAGTTCAAATGGCAGTTGAGAAGTTACGGTTGTTCTCACTGGAAAAAGGATTGGACAAGCTCTCAGAGGATGAAATCGAAGAGATAGTAAGAGAGGCAAGGAAATAGAAATGAAAGTGGTTGTTGACACAAATGTTTTGGTATCTGGAATCATAAATCCACACGGCAGACCTGCCCATATTCTCAATCTTGTCCTGGATGGAAAGCTCATACTCTGTATTGATTCCAGAATATACGATGAGTATGAAAGAGTTCTTCTAAGTCCAAAGTTTTCTTTTCCTAAGGAGTATGTGAAAATACTCTTGGATTTCATAAAAAGAAAGTCTGTATTTGTAGTACCATCACCTCTTAGAATAGATCCACTCGACGAGTCCGATCTTCCCTTTCTGGAAGTTGCTTTTTCAGCAAAAGCGCCCATCATAACAGGAAACAGAAAACATTTCGAGAACGTGAAGGGAATAGAAATATACACTCCCTCTGAGTTCATTGAGAAGTTCATTAGACACGCTCTTTGAGAAGCTCTTTCTTATTCATCACCAGGGCATATTGTTTTGCCAGTGGGATCACACGCAAAATCATTCATACCTCTGAGGAGATCTTCTGTCCACCATCGGAGGGAACCCATTATTCCGGTTGGCTGAATAGTATCACTTTTTGAATCGATATTTCCTGTCCATATAGGGGTTTTAGCCTGAATTTGAATGACTATATCCCCTCCACTTATTAGAAAAGATCAACCAAGCCGTTTGTTGCACTCTGGCAGTCTTTTGTTCTCCTTTTCAAATCTCTTCAGCAGGGCTTTTTCTCTCTCTTCAGCCCTCTCTTTGTTAGATGTTTTTTCATACCTGAAGAACCTTGCCCCTGGACAGGTCTTTTTTCTAAAATGCTCACTAAGACGCTCTTTGAGCTTTCCATGACCAATGTAAACAATTTCTCTATTTTCATCTGCCAGTTCATACACACCAAATACATCTGGTACGTCTTTAATCTTCTCTTCTTTAAAGGGACTCCACTTCTTTTGAATTTCCCTTGCTTTTATTCGCTTCACCCCCTGCAGTTAATTCACTTGAATTATCTCAGTGATTTATGTTTAAATAATGTTACAATTTGTTCTGAATTTCTAAATAACACCATTCTTCAAAAACACTGATTGACAACGTTAATAATCGACAGGGTTATACAAAAAAGATACGAAAAGTCCTAGATCTCACTCTATCTCGACATCGTCGACAAACTCGACAGAGGCTGAACGGATTCGACAAACCGTCAAATCTCCACATACCAAAACTTTCCAGAGATCCTGTAACCTTCTTTTTCAGCAAGGAGTATTCGCTTTTGAAGGAGTTGATCCATGACTGAATACGCCGTTGTTCGCTTGAAGCCTTCTTTTTGGAGTGTTTCTATGATCTTTTCTCTGGAGTAAACAGAACCTCTCAGGACTCGGATGGCCTTTTTCTGGTTTTCTGTCAGGCTCAGGGTTAATCCGGTGTACTCTGCTATCGTTCTGTTGATCGAGTTGATTAGATCCTCTTTACTCAACCTTTCTTTGTGAATATTGTTGTAGATTGCCTTTGTCAGTATCCACAGACCATCTCTTGGGTTTCCATCGGAAAAATCGGCCACTACATCGAGCACTTCGTCTTCGATGAGTTCAATGTAGGATCCAAGTCTTTTGATGATCAACTCTTTGATCTCAAGTTTCTTCAGAGGTTCAACAAAAACGATGTCTGTGAATATGTTTTCCAGATTTCCTGCTTCGTTCCATCTCAGTCTGTCGGCGGCGTACTCCCGGTATATCGAAAAGGGAAGAGAGAGAACAACAACGAAATTTTCCATGATGATGAAATTCTTTATCGAATCTATCACCCTGAGAACGTCTTCCTTCTTCTCCTTGTCCAGTTCATCTATGATCAGAAGGAATTTTTCCTTTCTCTGAACCGTCTGTTTTATCAGTTCTCCGAGTTTTTCTCTGGCTTCGAAGAAGTTGAACCTTGGCCTAATCGACTTTTCGTGTGTCAGGCTGGCGTTCACACCAAAGGAAACACCAAGGGAAAAGCCCTTTATGGTTGAAACTTCATCTGTTATCCACTTTCTAACCTCTTTTGCAAGATCTGACACTCCCTCCACCTTCTCCAGGGAAAGTGCCAGGCTATGTAAAAGATCGTAGAGTATGCTCTCCATGGAGTCTCTGAGCGAAATGTTTACCCTGACCGTGAAGACTCCTTCTGGATTCACAAAGTTGAGTACCGTAGTTTTTCCAATGCCTGTCTCTCCAGAAACACCCACAATCCCAAAAGGTTGATGAAGTGCTATTGAATTCAGATAGTTTATCTCTCTGGCCCTGTCCACCAAATATTCTGATTCACCTTCTCTGAGCGGTCTGTCTACCAGAACACTCAAAAGATCAGCCACTGTTCGTTTCACAAAATCACCCCTGTTCTGTTTTCTGTTTTGTTTAGATTATACTACAAATTCCTATCTACATCTCGACATCGTCGACAAACTCGACAGACACCGGACAGGTTCGACAGCTTTCACAGGTAGATGTGACTTGAAAATCAAACACGTCGGTATTTATCGAACAGATTCGATAAATTCGTACGTTTTTATCGAATGAAATAGAAAAATTCGCACGAATATGGTGAAATGAAATGATATCTCTCCAGGGAGTGGTTCGCAGTGAGGATGGACGAGCTTTACATTATGAATCCGTGGTGGCGAGATCTGGAGGTTATAAACACTGATTGGCACATATCGATGTTTGAAAACAGCAAATTCAAATACTTCCCAGAAAATCTCTTTAGGAAGATTCCGCCGAACAAACCTAGGATATACACAATAAGGGACCTCGCCAGATAGGAAAAACCACTTTCCTGAAGCTCTACATAAGAAAGCTCTTGAAGGACGGTGTGAAACCATCAAACATTTTCTTTTTCACGTGCAACGCTGTGAAGGATAGATTCGAATTGATTGAAACGATGAAGATCTATTTTCAGATTTTCGAAAGGAAAGTCGGTGAAACAAGATACCTTTTCATAGATGAGATAACCGCTGTAGAAGACTGGCAGAAATCTATCAAATATCTGGTAGATATCGGTTTGCTTGAAAATTCCCTCCTCATACTCACAGGTTCCTCCGCCTTCGATCTGAAGAGATCAAGTGAAAGACTTCCAGGAAGAAAAGGCTACGGTGAAGATCTGGTGTGCCTTCCTCTCACCTTCAGAGAATTTCTGGAAAGTCTTGGAATCTCAGTAGAAAGAATGTCAGTGGATGATATCTTCTCGCGAAGTGAGGAAGAACTTCGAATTCTGTATCTCAAGAACTCTTTTCTGAAAGAATACTTTCTGAAATACCTGAACACGGGTGGATTTCCAAGAGTGATAGATGTTTTCTTGAAGGAAGGCAAAATCAACGAGATCACAAAGAGGATTTATCGGGATTTTATTCTGGGGGACGCGGAGAAATACCTGGGATCGAGGATTAAAATCATAGAGATCTTCAAAAAACTTCCGGATATAGTGGAACAGCGTTTTTCGTGGAACTCCCTTGTTGACATATTCAGCGGTGCCATAGAGAGTGTTGACACGATTCAGAAGTATTTCGATACAGCTTCATACTAATGAACGTGTTTTTCGTGGATATCTCCAGGAAAACTGTCAGATTGAAAAAAACGAAAGAAGACGTATCCCATCGATAAAGTAGTAGCTGATATCATTGAAGAGATCAGCGGAAAGCAGATCAAGCTTCCTCAAATCATAGAAATGGTAACTCTCAGACATCTCCTTGGAGACGGCAAGACCTTGCAAAATGGAACAAACCTCTACAGCGGACCGTTTTTCTGGTACTCGGGTCGTAGAAACGAAATAGATTTCGTTTTCAAACATAGAGGTTCTTTCATACCGGTTGAAGTCAAATATCAGAACAAGATACATAGATCTGACTACCTCGGAATGAAAAGAGTCTTTAAGAAGGGAATTCTCGTCACCCGGGAGACAATTTTCAAAGATGGGAATATCGTAACAATCCCCGCGTGGCTTTTCTTTGCCGTGGTCGAAGGAGACTGACTTGCAAGTAGGTCAAATTTTGACCTGCGGATAGGTCAAATCAAACTGTGGTTTCTCTGATGAAGTTCTGCTAATGATTTCCGTACTTTTAAATTCTGTTTTGATATATGATACATCACAATGAAAACGGACACTACAAAACAAACCCTGTTGAAAATTTTGTGAAAGAGATCGATATTGATTGTCTTGGAACTGGAAGATAAAGATCTTTTCTGCGATTGGAAGGAACACGTTAAAAAGTACTTTTCCTTTGATCTGAAGGAGATCTCGTTTTTCGATTGGTGAGAGGCAAAGCCTCAAAATTATAGTTTAAAATATAATAGTCTGGCACTATAAATGCAGAAAATGATGGTGTAAAAGTTCAATTCGCAAATTCAGGCTGGTTGTCGGATGGATCAATTAAGATAGAAGAGCTTTAGCCATCATAGTAAAGCTAAGCGCTGGAAACTGAACACGTTGCGCGGAAAAATCTATCTTCCTCTGTAAGGTGAAAGCAGATCAATTGCACACAGCTCGAATTTTCCTGATCAAAGAACTTCAATTAGAGTTTTTCAATATTTTGAATTTGATTCAGTTGTAGAGATTGTTGATATATGATACATCAGAATGGGAGTGGATGATAATACAATAAAAAATTGAAGAAAGACTCTGCTATCTGATGGGGCTGTGAAAGGCTGTCTGTTTTCCCTCTGACTTTTACCTTGTCTTCGTAATTCTTTATCTCTCCCACCGGAATTTTCACAAGTGTGGTAGTTAAAACTCTCATTCGAGAAAATTATGCTGGACAGCATGATGATGTGCGGAGATGTACTGGCACGATGAAATTATCTGGATGCTTTGGCGTTTAAGGTAAATCCAATCTGTAAAAGCGGGGATTTGTTCGTGATATACGGTATGCTGTTCTGCTGATAGTTTTCTTTTTTTTGAATGTGAGCCGATTTGCTGCAGAAAACACCATTTTGTAATTTGGGTTTCAAGAAACCTTAGAAATGCAGGATCTAATTGCGATGAAGTACGGATTTCAGAAAATCAATGCCAATCGACATCATTTTTAGAAATTCAGTTTTGTACACAAGAATTGTGACAAAAATACCAAAAACAGACGAAACAACAGGCAAAAGTAAATTCTCGGAGAATGTATGCAGCGCTGCTGAGAGGACAAAAAGTGATACAAGACAGTAGACTTTCTTCAAATCGTATGGGACAGGGTACAGCTTTTTGGACACACCCGCCTCTATGGCGAACACGACTATGAAACACAACCCTGTGGAAACAGCGGCTCCCCTTGCGCCGAAGACAGGAATCAACAAGAAGTTTCCAGCGAGGTTGAGCAAGGCGGTCACCCCATCACTCACAATGAACCAGTAGGTTTTCTTGGAAAAATCGATCCCCCTTGCGACGACAATGGCCATGGTTATCATCACAGGGTTTAATATCAGAAACGGAGAAATTGCCGCGGCTGGGCGGTAAGATCTTGCGAGCAGAAGGAAGATAACGTCCTTGAAGGAAAGAAGAAGAAAACCAACGGAAAAGACAAGAAAAGCCACGTAATCGAGAGTTCTTTTGAAGATCATCTGGTTTTCAGGGTTCTTCTCATACTGCTCGTATGCGAAAGGATACCAGAGTGTGGAGAAACCTGTTGTGAAAAGGTTCATGGCTGAGATTATTTTGAATGCGGCAGAGTAAAGACCTATCTCAGAAAAATTTGTGTACAAACGGAGCACGAGTCTATCTATCCAGTTGAGAAGCCACCAGAGAAGGCCGGAAAAAACAAAGGGATATCCGTACTTTATAATCTCGAGGACAAGTTTCCTACTTACCTTTATTGGAAACCAGTACGATCTTTCGAAGACCATACCGAGGAGGAGCGCTACGACGTTGGAAAAAAGTTGAGCGTACAGCATGGCGTAGAAGTTACGGCTCACAAGTAAAGCGTAGAGAACAATAAAACCCATCTGGCTCAAAGATTGAATCACCTGGATCGCTGAGAAAAGAATAGCTCTTCCTTTAGACCTCACGAGGTTCAAATTGAAGGTTTGGAAAATTCCTGTTATGAGCGTTGCGATCAAAATGATGTGAGCTTTTGAATCGGATGTTCCCACGAGAAATGTGTTTATGGAAGATCTGAAAACGAAAACGACAAGACTCACCAAGATACTCAAAAGGACTGGTGGGATCAAACAGCTCCACAGGAGAACTGGTTTTTCCTCTTCTGATTTTTGCGGAAAGAATCTGAGGAAAGAATTTGGAGTACCGAGGAGAGCTACAAGGAGAAGGATCGAATACACTGTGGAGAACATCGTGGCTTTGCCGAACTCTTCGGGATTGATCAACCAGGTCGTGATGGGTGTGATGAAGAAAGAGATGAGCGCTCTGAACCAGGTTCCGAGAGAAAAGGAGATGTATTTTTTCAAAAGATTGTGTTCGTTGAGAGTCATCAAGGTCCTCCTTGCTTGGTATTGAAATTCATTCTCACTTATCGTATGACGTGTCCTTAGTTTTTCAATATGGTGAGCTTATCAGTGAAAGAAGAAGACTGTAAATCCTGCTAAATGAGAAGTAGATATAATTCTTTCGAACAGAGCCAGACATCTACAAATCCTCCGAGACTATTATTTCAATATCCTCCATTCCTTTGTCTCTTTTTAGAGAAACGCTATAAACGGTTTTTAATCCACCTGGTTTTTCATCATTAATTAAAATCCTTTCCCCTACTGGTAGCCCGAAAATAATGTGATTGTAGCATATTCCCTCACGCTTTAGAAATTGTTCAGTTTGTTCTTTATATTTTGGATCTCTGGAAGTTAAGATTATAATTACATCACCTTTCGGGATTTTTTCGAAAAATTCTTTCACACCCGGTAGTAAAGTTTCCTCTCCTGATAAATAACCATTGTGTCTAACCAAGGTTCCGTCTAAATCAATTAACCACGTCTTTGGGAGATTCGAAAGCACCAACTTCATCTGAAGTCATCTCCTTCAATTTTTTACCTATTGCTCCACCTGGATGATTCATCTTAAAAATATCCAGTTCTATGTCTAACCTTTCTATCAGCTCCATAGCAACAGCTTGAAGCACGAAGAGAAAACCAATTGTTGAGTTGTTTGGTATCAAATTCCACTTATCACCTTCGTGTTCGAGAGTCAAAATAATACTTTTGGGGCATAGCTTTGCGAGAGTACCCTCCTTGTTATATGTCATTATGTAGGTATTCGCATTACGTTTTTGGAGTTGCTTGTAGAGGTAAATAGATTCTTCTGTTTCCCCGCTTTTAGTTAAGAGGATAACAATGTCCTTTTCTTTAATAACTCCTAAATCACCATGAATAGCAGAATTAGTATGAAGAAAATAGCTGTCTATTCCAACTGAAATCAAGGTTCCTACAAATTTTTCGCAAATAGGAACATTTTTTCCAAAAGCCGTCGCTATGATTTTTCCACCATTTTTTATTGTTTTGATCATTTCATTAATTAACTCCTCGAGCTTTTGGAAATCCAATGTTTCAACAATTTTTTCTAAAGCCTTCAACTGTCGATACAAGTGAGCCCTCATTTTTATAAAACCTCCCTGAGCTTCAGCGTACCATTGTAAAAAGCACCACAAACCATATCAAAATCGTCCCACGCATAAGTTGTTAAAGAAAGCCATATTATTGCATGAAGTAATTTTATTTTTTCTCTCTTATTATGCCCTATCAATTCAAAAAATGAATCTTCGTATTTGTCGTATCCGGATAGTTCAATTTCCAATTCCACTTCACCCTCGTATATTTTCAATGTAAACCTTTTTCGATTAAATTTATCATAATTGCCTACTACACTATAATGCAATTTAGCAAAATCATAGTCTTCATCTCCATATATATCTGTAAAACCAAAATATCCCCTTGGATCAATGAAGAATATTTTTCCTTTGTCGTCAATCAATGTGTTCGAAAATGTTGGATCTCCATGTATTACCTTGAATTCTGAAGGGTAATGTTCCTTGAGCGAGCTAAAAATCTTATCTTCGTAGTAGAAAGGATTCGGGCAATTCATACCATTTATTATTATACTCTCTTTGTCAGCGTGCGGGATCAGATTTCTGACCTGGAAAAGTCTTTCAAAGGTTTTTACAAAATACTCCTTGTCCAGACTGAGTTTATCTGATGGTATAGGATTATCAATTTCATGAAGCTTATTCAGTGCTTCTACTATTTTCTCAACAATCTTAGGATCTGCTTCCATTTCAAATGGATGTTTTCCAATTATTCTTTCAAGCCTAAGCGGTTCGAGTGTTAAGACTTTTGGTATGTTCTCATACCCTTTTTCATTGACGAATTTATACCATGCCCGTTCCTTTAGTGCCAGTTCTTCACCCTTTTTTCCAATAGGTCTTTTCTCAACATAATTGTCTTTCAATACCACAATATTAAATGGTCTAGATACAGCCTTTGAGAAAAGTTTCTCATACTTTTCAACTGTTCCGTATTCTTCAACACCTACAAGATCAAACTTTTCAAAAGGTATATTTTTTGTTGAAAGATACCGCACAAATTCTCCCTCATTTGGCACATCGGATATTAGATTTTTATTTGAGAACACAAAAAAGCCTGCCACTCCATTTTCAGAAGATGGTTCCTCAACAAAGGTTCCATTTTTAAAGGACCAACGACATTCGAAGGTTCGAGAGATACCAACATAATTTTTGTCTGTCTCAAAATCATATTTAAATTCATCTCCAAAGTAAAGGTCACTCCAAGTAACAATGAACGAAGTATTTGGGAGGATGTAAGTTAATGCCTCTGTTATACCAGAACATGTGCCAAAAGAATCGGATTTCACGATTGTATATTTGATATTCGTCGCATAGGTTAACAAATATTTTTGCAAGACATCATGTTTATAATCTGCGATTATTATGAAAAAGGCATTTTCGAATGATTTGAAAATTCTAAATATCAACGGCAATCCATTAACAGACAAAAGAGCCTTAGGTTTGTTATATGTATACTTTCCCATTCTCGTGCCCTTTCCACCAGCCTGAATAATTACATACTTAGGCTTCATATAAAATTCCCTCCCAGATATCTGTGTTTTATAGGACATTGTCTATTATCTGAACAAATTTATTTCGATCACCCTCAATTTCTAATACGTCTGGATTATCAAAAATATAGCTTAAAGAACAATAATGATAGAAACTAATCTGTGGAAAAATGTACACTTTTGGATAATAGACAAAAAGTTTTGCGCTGGAATTAGCTACAATGTCTGTAAAGCCACTCCTAAAAGCAACAACATATCCACACAATTCTGCAAGATCAATAAGGATATCAAGGCTTGGAGATATAGGAATAGTTCCCTTTATTGGTTCTGAGTTCTTTCTGTCAACATTGGTACACACAGTATAACCTTTCAAGTCCAACAATTTGGCGATTCTCTCAAACATTTTCAGATTTTCTTCCTCCTTTGAGGACGGAACGGAATTGGAGTACGGAGCCAATATAACTGTTTTTCCAATCTTCAAATTGTGTTCTCTCATAAATGCTAGTGCTTTTTCAGTATTGATCTGATTTCTTTGAAATTCTAGTTTTGTAGGAATGTCGAATGGAACACCCAATATAAACTTCAGATAATTGTCGAAACGTGCATAGGAAATATTGTTTGTGTTTACGATATGTTTTATAAATGTTTTGAAATACTTATATTTATATCCTATCAGAATTAAATTTTTGTACCTAACTTTTTCTAATATACCTATGTATAAGTTATATCTAGAAGAATTCAAAATAAAGCCATTAAAATCTGAAAGATTTCTTGAATTCATCAGAAAGAATCTTTCGTTTTTCCAAGTGAGGAATTTTTTGCTTAGAAATGGAAAGTAAGTCATTAGGTCCTTGTAACCTTCGAATATTATTGGAATAACATTATCTTGAAGCATCCGATATTTTCTTGAATTTTCCAAAATAGAAAGAGTCACAAAAGTGTCTCCCATGTGATTGACGATGAGAAAATATGTGTTGTTTGAACCATTGCAAATATCTTTGTGGACCTTACGTATCCATAGGTTATGTAACGGAAGAATAAATGACTTTTTTATTGTAATAAGGAGTAACTGCGTAGCGATCTTCAGGTATTTCAATGTCTTGTTGAGATTCAACATTAAAATCCCTCCGAACGTTGAAAAGTATCAATACAAATCAATATCAAAATCTTGCCTATGTATTTAGAGTCGTTGTAAGTTGGCATCAAGACTGATACCTTCATTACTGTGGCCTTCTTGTTTCTGGCAAAACCTTGTTGTAAACCTCGATGATCCTCTTTGCGTGTTCAGTATAAGAATGATTTTTCACGGCATATTCTCTTGTCTTTTTTCTGAGTTCTGAGAGGTTGTCATAGTTATCCTTAGCGTACTGCAAAGCTTCGATTATTGCGTCTGGATTCTTTTGCTCTATGAGCAGACCGTTTTCCATGTGTTTTACTACTTCCTTCATTCCACCTATGTTGGTACAGATTACAACTTTCCCACAGGCCATGCCTTCAAGCATACTCAGAGACGTTGCTTCTTCGACATCATCAGAAGTGACACTCGGGATCAGTATCACATCGGCAGCTTTGTAGTACTTGTGAACCTCATAATTGGGCACAGCATCGAGTATGAGAGCGTTTTTGTTGTCTTTAAGTATCTCCTGGATCTTTGATTTCAAAGGACCTCTGCCGGCAAAAACGAAGAAATAATCATCCGATTTGATTTTGGAGAATGCACACGCAGCGTAATCCACTCCATTCTTCTTCACGTATCTTCTCGGAACTAAGACAATAAAAGCATCTCTTGGAAGTCCAAGTTCATTGCGAAGCGAGATTTTTACATCGTCTGTGACAGGGCTGAAGAGGTCCGTGTCAACAGCGTTATATATGACGGTAATTCTGTCTTCAGGGTAGCCGAACTCTTGGATTACGTAGTTTTTCAATCTACTGTCGACTGTTATGATGTGTTTGACTTTTTGTACCGCCTGCCTCTCTATTTGCATGCAGAAGTCGAAGATTTTCTGTTTATCCTTTTCAGAAACAGCTTCAGGTGAGTAATTGATCGCCTCTCTTGCCAGATATCCGTGTAATGTTAGGACAGTTAGTGGATGACTTATAGGATAAGGACTCACAACATCGTGACAGTGGATGACATCAAATTCATCTAATTTCAAAGAAGAAAAATAGCGGAGTCCTTTCTCGATATTTTTCCTGTAACGAACATAGAGAGAGAACACCGAATATGGATTTGAAAAGACGGTTTTCAAAATCCTGATCCATTTCTTAGTCTCTACAGGAGGATAAAATGTTATTACATCATATCCCAGTCTTTTAAGGCCACGTTCTAACAAGTTTTGATGGACATGTTTACCACCAGAAACCATGAATTTTGAATTGTCAGCAGACAGCATTGCTATTTTCATTGATCAGTACCTCCTAATTTCAGTAATCCAAGGACATCCCTGTATATTCTCATTTCCGCAAACACTATATTTTTCCAAGTGAATTCTTTTGCTCTCTCCAGAAGTTTGTTTATATTGTACCCTTCTTTTAAAACCTCAACCACTCTTTTCGCAAATCTTTCTTCAAACTGATCTCCTTCCTCGACAACGTACTCTTCAAACCCTATCGCCTCTGGTATTCCTCCATTGCTGCTCCCAATCACACATGTTCCACAAGCTTGTGCTTCTATCACAACAGCACCAAAACCTTCCTGTCTACTTGGCAGCACCATCACGTCCATCGCGTTCATGTACTTTGCAACCTCTGTTTGTGGTACTCTTCCAGCGAAGACAACATCAAGATCTTTCATCTGTTTGAGAATTTTATCCCTCAACGCTCCATCTCCAACAATTATGAATCTTACATTCGGAATATTTTTCACAACACTCTCAAAGATCTCTGGTAGCTTGTCAGCTCGTTTTATTGGTATGAGATTTCCAACAAAACCAACACAATGGGTATTCTCTTTGTGTATCCCAAGCTCCCTTCTCATCTGTTCTTTATCCATTGGTTTGAAAATCTCTGGATCATACCCGTTTGGTATCACCACCGCGTTTTTTCCAGAGTAGCCAAAGGATTTTGCCTTCTCAAGAAGTGCTTTACTCACAAAAATACATTTTGAAGCGCTCTCAAAAATCTCGGTATACCTTTGCTTTCTCTTAGGCATGAGCAGGTTTACATCGCTGCCGTGTAAAGTCACCACAAACGGTTTATTATGCTTTCTTGCCAAAAGATAGGCGATCTCTCCCGCGGGAATTTCATACATACCATGGGCGTGTATCAGATCAAATTGAAAGTCACCCAGCATCGACTCTATTCTGTGCACATACTCACTTATTAGTTTCGCGTTATCAATTAGACGTGTTCTCCACAAAAGCAATTTTGCGAGGTTGCGTGAAATCAAGGCATGTTCAAACTTCACATCTAATAATTGATCCAAAGGTGCGTTTGAGTTTTTTCGCAGAAGTTTCTTTACAAACCTTACATCCCAACAATCTTCAAAGCCCAGTGAGATTGCAAGATAATCAATATGGAACTTTGGATACTGTTGGAGCCTTCGCACCACAAATATTCCAGACATGTGATTTTCCATGGTTGGTGCAAGATTCGTAACGACCAGAACTCTCATCTTTACCCCCAGATCACAATATTCTGTGTGAATTGACAAAGAGATTTTATCACAATAGCCGTCTTCAGTGAATAGCCTTTATACTTTCCACGCGATCAGCTAAAAGAATCTTATGTGGTATGCTCTCAACAACATTTTATTTTAACCAAATTGGTACGTGTGTTGAAACAGGCATGAATAAAGAACTATCACATCATTATCCTTCATTAGCTTCAACTAAGTTCCAAGACAGGCTTGAATAAAGAATTTCTCTCAGAAAAATGTTGTTTTCACTGTTTTGTTCAAAAGAAAGGGTATTCTATGGAATGTATTCATTCGTATACTATATATTGGGAGAAAAAACCCGGGTGCTCCCAAAAAATTTAAGGAGGTGTTATGGTGAAGCAACTCAGAATTGTTTACAACACTGGTGAACTGTCACAAACAGGTCGTCCCATCCTGCGCAGAAACAACATCGATGTAGAAGATTCTGTAGATTCCACAAAGGCTATGCAAATAGCTCAGACTATAGCTGCTCTTACAAACTACACTGTCCAGGAAGTTTATTTGATAGTCACCACGCAGGTCATGTAAGGAGGTGTGAAAAATGAAAAGATTATTCCTTGATTTCGTCAATCAAACGGAAGGTAAAAGAAGAAGGATAACTATCCAGTCACCGAAAGAAGATCTAACAAGTCAGCAGGTTTCAGATGCGATGGATATGTTCATAAGCCTCGGAGTAGTGCCAGGTACTTATGTAAAAGACAGAGCGGCGATAGTAGAGACAACCTCCAATGAATTTTTCAACTTACTCTGAGGAAGTGATTGAATGAATTTGTTTGAGACTTTTCAAGTTATTGGAAGGATCGTGGCGTTGGGTGTATTTCTTGTGGAAAGACCTAAGGATGGGGTGAACAAGAAAGAGGAAGTCAAAAAAATGGTTTTCGATTTTCTGGATGATTTCAACATAAGGCTGCCTATACCAGATATTGTCCTTGATTATGTCCTTGATTTCATGATCGACAATTTAGTGGATTTCCTAAACCAAACTTTATGGAAAAAGCAGGCAGCATAAGAACGAGGAGGGGTCATCCCTCCTCTTTTGAAGAGTATTTTGAAAAATACCAGCCTTTGCTGAAAAAGATCTGTAAAGAGTTCTGGAAAAAGTATTGTTATAAGATTGATTCATGGAATGATTTGTACCAGACAATACAGTATTTGTTTATCTATGCATACAATATCTGGCAGCCTGAAAAAGGTTCTTTTGAAGGTTATTTGGAAAAAGTGATCAGATACAAATTGAAATCTATGATGAACGGAGAATATGCACCGTGGAGTAACAACAGCCCATTTACGTTTTTGAAAGACAGAAAAATGCAGCTTGATTTTATGGAAGAAGATATTTTAGAACAGTATATATGTGAATAATTAGCCCCCCTTAAAGGGGGGTTTTTCATTTAAGTATTTGATAGTTTGATGATAGGTAGGTTCGTTATCCATTTCGTATCTCATTTGACCCCTAATTGTTCGTTGATCCACTCTTTTCAACAGACGTTTCGACTTCTTCAATCAGATTTTGAATTTCAAGATTGAGGTTTTCAAGGTTGGAGAAGGTATTCTGGAAGTCTTTAAAAGTGCTACTGAACAATCTGAGTACCGATAGAACTTCTTTTAATTTTTCCCGAAGGAATTCCGCCTCCGATTGAGTCTTTCTGGCTTTTTCAGTAAGAGTTTCTGAGAGTATCTTCAACTGTTCATCTTTTTCTTTCAAATTTTTCTGAAGGACCGTTAAAGAACTCTCGTAGGTTTGTACTAAGGCTTTCAGCTGATCCATTTGCTTCAGCTGAGTTTCAGCCCAAGAGAGCTGTTCATCTTTCCTTTGAATTTCTTCCTTCAGAGTGGTTATGGAAGCTTCTGCGAATTCTAAGTGTTTCTTCAGTTCCTCATTTTCTTTGAAAACCTCCGTTATCGTTGCCGGCGCACTGACAAGCGAAGCAAGAAGAGCGATTTCTTCGTCTTTTTTCTCCAATAGATCTCTTTGATCATCGATCTGATCATTTAGATTCGAAATGTACTGATCCCTTAGACGGGTCTGCCTTTCTAGTTCATCAATTTTTTGATCTTTTTCTTTCAGAAGATTCTTCAAAGAAGAAACAGAAGCGGTAAGGGTTGTAGCTTGATTCTCCAATTCGGATTTCTGTTTTTCAAGTTCGTCTATCTTTTGATTCTTCTCTTTTAATAGCTCTTCCAAAGAAGAAACAGAAGCGGTAAGGGTTGTAGCTTGATTCTCCAATTCGGATTTCTGATTCTGCAACTCAGTTATTCTTTGATCTTTTTCCGAGAGTTGATCTTTGAGATCTTCGATTCGATCATTCAACTCAGACTTCTGACGCTCCAGTTCACTCACTCTTTGTGCCAGATCTCCGGCGTAGTCCTCGTTACTCTGAATCAAAGACCTTAATTGCTCAAAGCTGCCCTTGGGGATATCCACGTAGTTGTCGTGTCCTACCCATGTGTGAAGTTCTGAATCGAGCATGTATGGAATTTCGTAGGTCATGCCCGTTCGAAGATCTCGAACATAAAGCGAACCTCTTGCAAAGAGCATCAGGACAATCAAAAGCAAAAATGCCCCAAATACTTTCATCTTCATGCGAATCCCCCCTCAATCCAGGTCGATCGGTAAATTTAATTATATAATATAATTGTCACAGTAGAATTTTTTTAATTGTCCCATAGGAAGTTTTGAAAAATGTATCTCGGATTCACAGTGATTTTTTTCTTTATATTATTTTAAGAAGATTCCTTATGTCTTGTAAATCTTGTTCTTTGACTAACAGTAGGCCTATCAAAAGCCATCTCTTGTTCGGAATGCTTTCGTCGTGGAAAACATAATAAGTTGCACTTTTATAAAAGTAAGAACCAAACAAACCAAAGTTTTTTGTTTTCATCCCACGATTCCCTTCTGGCAAAAATAATGATCTATTAGTTTCTAAAAACAGTCAAATCTTAGAATTTGAATTTCTGCTCTTGATCACATCTATGATGGCTTCTTCAAGTTTAGTGGCAAGGTTTTGGTATAGGTACTTTCCGATTACTCCCCTGCGCGCTTGTAAATCAATTTTCAAATACTCTTTTTGGGCAAGGTCAATTAAATACTGTGCCATTTCAGATATCTGTGATTTATGGAAAACCTTTGATACACCATCACACTCTATCTCATTTGCCATTTCCCAGTCATGAGGGGCTATTACAATTATTGGTTTTCCTGAGGCAAGATATTCGTAGACCTTGCCAGTTCTTATGGATCTACCGGCCCTCTTATCATCCCCCGTATATGCAATCAACAATAAGATATCTGATTCTCTTTGTAATTTTAATTTATCGAAAAATTCTCCCAACGTAAAATCGCTTCCTTCATAAACTGTGACTGTGTACCAAAAAGAAAAATGACTTTCAGAAATAAGCAACTAAAACTAGCGAAAAAATTTTGGATTTTCAATTACTTTTTCCTTGCACTCATAATTTGTCGAACGAATGAATTAATTGAAAATTTCTCATTTATAGTCCTTCTTGCAGCATCAGATATTGATCTGGCTTTCTGTGGATATTTCTCCATCATTACGAAAATATCTACCAACGTTTTAGCTAAGGTGATAATATCATTAGTTGGAACAATAAAACCATTCTCTCCATGGTTTATTATTTTTTCAGCGCCCACCCCGTCGTTTACGATAGGAATAACTCCATTAGCCATTGCTTCGAGAAGGGCGTAGTTCGCAAAAATGACATCTGATAGCAGTACGAAAACCTTGGCGTTGGATATATACTTTGCAGGATCTTTTGTGAAATTCTCCGCTCTTATTTTTATGTTCCATTTGTTATTATGTTCTTGAATAGCTTTGAGTACTATGTCTTCATAAACAGGATCAAGCGATTTACTCGGATCATCAAGGAAAAAACCAACAATCGCTACCGTCCAATAAGGTTTAATACCCAAAAGATCCTTCTCAGCTACCTCTAAAGCTTTGATTAGATCTGTGGTAAATCTTCTTTCACGTATTCTGTTCAACCAAAGTATATCAAGCGTCCTTGTTTTAAACTCTGAAATTTTATCTGGCAATGGGATTGAATTCGAGAAAAAGAAAAGTTTTGTTTCTATACCTTTCTTCTTCTTTAAGGCTTCAAAGGTTTGATATTCCTTTACCCAAATGAGATCTGAAAAACGAATGGCCAATTTTGTGAGTTTTTTCTTAATCCATATTCTCAAACGACTGATTCCAACTGCTTTTGCTGTTGGATCATCATCAAAAATTTCGTATCCTATCAACGGCATTGTCACGTGGGTGTGTAGTATTTTGCTAACAATAACATAAAAAAATGTCAACACAGAATAATCATAGATCTCAAAATACCGCGGCTTGATTTCTAATATTTTGCTGATTGAATAAAATAACCTCAAAAATGGATTTCTCGGGACCTTGATTATCTCTACCCCATATTTAGTTGCTATTTCGCCAGCTGTTCCATATAGATCGTAAGTTAGAATTTTTACTTTGAGACCATGATCAAGATAGCCACGTGCCAGATAACCATACTTGTCTATGACAAACGGAAGGACTCCTATAAGTATGATTTCTTCGGAATTTCTGCGACTACTTTTCTGCCTATTCATAACTTTACGCCTCCCAAGTTTTTTTCCTATGGTTCGATAGCATCTAGGAGAGCTTCTATCGCTTTTGTCCAAGAATATCTGACTTCATATAACCTTCTACCGTTCTTTCCAAACATGATCATTTTGTTTTCATCCAGACTCTTTAGTAAGCTTTCAAAGGCTTCTTTCGAATATTCACAAGTCAAACCAATTTTTTCCTGTTCAACAAGATTGTCTATACCCATTCCTTTTGCTACAATAATGGGTTTCCCAAGCATCATTGCTTCGAAAACCTTGTTTGGCGAAGATACTCGATGATTAGGAATACTCGGGTCGTACATCGCAAAGAATAAGTCGCACTGTTTCTCAATACAAAGGACCTTATCATAGCTCACCTTACCATAAAAGAAAATGTTTTCATATTTTTCTGAATATTCTCTGACCCTATTTTCAAGGGGTCCGTTTCCTCCTATGTGTAGTTCGAGCCAGTCATCATTTTTAGACACTATTTCTAAAATTTCATTGATAAATCTTCCATCGCTCAGCACACCGAAAAATGCCAGTTTAAGTTTTTTGCTATGTTTTATTTGCTGGTCGCTTTTATCGCATTGAGTAATCAGATCTTCTGGGGAATTGTAAACAACAAGCGTTTTTTCTCTGCAGGAAGCTGGTATGTACTCAAACCTATTTTCATGTGGAACTACAATTTTATAAGCATGTTTGAACATGGCTCTATCAATCATTTTGGCTAATAGTGTGAGTATATTTGGGATGTTGTATGCCAGTATGGGATCGGCTACATGGTATATAAAACGTTTGTGAAACAGTAATGAGAAAAAAAACATGGGGAGAGCCATTAGGAAATCTATTGCGTATACGAAATCTATATCTTTTCTCAACTCGCACAACTTCCTAAATAACAAAAACTGGTAACCAACCGTTCCAAAAAGATTTTTAATGCCTTGTCCTGATCGAAGGTTAGTTGAAACTTCAAAATAACTGATTTCCTTATCTTTAAACCTTATCTTTCGGTACTGCAACTCATTCTTTTTATTGGCATGTCTTGAAACACCGAAGGCTATAACGTTTAGCTTTTCTGAGAAACTTTTCGCCAGTTTCTGAAACAGCGAATTGCTTTCAATTTCAACTTGATAAGCTATTATTATTGTTTTTTCAACATCTGCCATTTTGAGCCTCCTACAACATTATTTATATAGAATTAGTTATACCCAAAACTACAAAAAGAAACAATATAGCAGAGTAGGCTAACAATTCACTCTGTTTAAAGCTATACAATGTCGTGATAGTTACTTTCCCAGATTTTTTCATATTTGAGAATGTTGGAAGAAAAGAGATTCCGACCAGTACGTATAAAACTCCTCTGAACCTCAACTCTGTTGAACCACCGTAAAAATATGAATAGATAGCAATTATCTCTAATAAAATCAAGAAAAAATACATGTTCCACTGTGACAAGTTTTGTTTAAATAGTCGTTTAAAATTCAAGAGTACTCGAGTTAAATAATAAGGGAGGATAAACCACGCAATAAGTGAACCTACAAATGAACTTGCATTTCCAGTATATGTATAAAATTGAAAATATGTTTCACCAAGAATACTACGGATAGGTCCTGGACCAACCAGAATTCTTCCAAATCCAGTCAGAAAACCTCCCCAACCTGATTGACCAGTACCCTGTTCTAATAGAAGATCTCTGGCGCTTAACCAAGAGATTGCTTTGGTATAAAGCGAAGCCGCGAGTACGAAAATTACTCCAAAAAATACAGCAAGAAAAAGAATTTTCTCTGACTTTCTGCGAGAATGTATGATGAAGAGGAACATATTACCAACAATTATAACATCTCCCCAAGGTCTGATATTCACTAGCAAGGTGTGAAATAGAAAAGCGTACGGTATCAAAAGCATTGTCTTTAAAATTAAATTCCTTGGTATAAGTGCAAACAAGGCGTAGACCGAAAGAACAGTCAAAAATAAGAACAGAACATCTTTAAGATTTCTCATTAATGAATAGATCACGAGAGGATTCGCAATTGTGAGAAAATACACTGAATAAGGAATTTTTGTCATCGTAGTCTCGAGGTTTTTTTTAAAAATTTGTACAGACAAAAAGAAAGCAAGGTTCAACAAAAGGGTATTAGAAATATTGTTCCAAAAGACACTGTAGAATGGTGAAAATCTTTGAATCAAATATGAATAATAAACATAAGTTGTATTATATATTCCCTCAATGCTGCCTTCATTAAGTAATCTCATTGTTGCGTTCCAATAGTATTCAGCATCACTCCAATGAACCTCCCGATTCCAAAAGAATTGCAATTCCGCTCTATACAAAAAAAGTATTAGCATTTGAATAAGAAATGAGCCTAATAGCATGGGCAGTCTATGGATTCTTTTCTGACTCTTTATTAATATCATCAAAATAACAATCTCAACGAATACTACGGACATTTATCGTACTCCTCTTTGTTTATTTTATTATGAATCTATGCCCCGCAGAATAATTTCGCATAATTTACAATGAAATCTTCAAAATTACACCCTGGAGCTGCACACACCGATTGAAATGTGTCGGACAAAATCTCTAGTACATTTTTACAGAGACTTTCGATAGAATCGGCAATAGAAACTTGTTTTTCCATTTCCCCCACACAGCCTACATCTGTACTCACGACAGGAATCCCTTGGCTCAGTGCTTCAAGCACCACAAGCGGCATTCCTTCAGCATCGGAAGTTAGTAAAAATACATCAAAATCAGCCATGAGCTCTATCGCATCTTTTCTAAATGGGAGAAGGTACACATGTTTTGCTACATCTGGATTTTCATCAAGCCATTTTTGAACAAGTTTCCCATAACTATCATCAACAATACTTCCACCTATCCACACAAAAGCCACGTCTGTTCTTTGTTTGAAAACCAATTTTGCTACTTCCAGAAATCTGATAGGATTTTTTGGAGGATCAAGTCGTGCAACGTTTCCGACAATTTCTACATTCTCGTCCAATCCAAGTTCTTTTTTCAATTTGCCTTTCTGCACTTTTTCGGTTGGTACTATTGCATTTTGTATTATTACATATTGGCTTTCCCTTCCAATTTTCCATTGCTTTGCTTTGTCCAAATCTCTTTTGCAAAGTAAAACTATCCTGTCACAAAAGTGTGCGGCAATCCTTTCTGCGATTATAAATATCCTTCTTTTGATGCCTTTGTATTGTTCTATATGCCACCAACCATGAACAGTGTAAATTAGGCTTTTTACATTCGAACGCATTGCTGCTATTCCTCCCAAAAGGCGAACCTTTGAAGAATGTGAATGAACGACGTCATATTTCTTCTCTCTGAGTAGCCTTTTCAACTGAAGATAGGATTTTAAATCCTTAATTGGTGATATTTCCCTCACAAGGTCAGGTATTATATGAACCTCGATCCCAAGTTTCTTTAACTCAGTAATGAGCATTCCATTTTCCTGTCCACAAGCAACTTCTATCTCAAATTTACCAGGATAATATTTTAACAAACCATAAACAAGCGTATATAATACTTTCTGTGCACCTGCCCAGTCAGATCGTGTAACTAGTTGCAAGACTCTCACCTTTTTCTTATCTTCCATAGCCTAACCTCCATTAATCAAACACATACCTTTTAATTTTTGAAAACGTCCGTGTGATGAAAAGTGCTAAAATGTTACCGTTTAAATCTCACTCATCTTAGCTTTTTCTGAAAATTGAAAAAAGTATTGTATTTAAAACTGGTAGTAAATCACTACCATCCAATATTTGGTATGAGACAGGTTTGTGTTTATCAAAAAGAAGTGATTTTAGTTTTTTAAGAAAGGACAAATCCTGAGATTTAATTATGCTCAAAATATCACCGGGGAAGAACCACCTAAAATAATAACCTTCGTTGTATTTTGGATAGTTGAGGTTAAGGTTATTTTTCAGAAAAACTTCTACAATTGCTCTAATAAAGTCTGCACCCGAAAAAAGTGCTAAACCTATCGTTCCCCACATTCGAGGATTAACTTCCATTAGCACCAATTCTTTAGTCGTCGGATCTCGTTTAAACTCTACCATAGCTAGTCCATTCCATTTTAAAGCATTCAGCAGTTTTTCTCCTATTTTTATCGCTTCTTCGTCATATATCGAGACAGCTAAAGTGCTAGGACCACCCGTGGGAGGGTACTGTCTAATTCTTTTATGACAAAATTCCATTATTTTATTCGATTTATAATATAAGAACGACACACCTATACTCTCACCATCTTGAGGTATATATTCTTGGACTAATGGCATACCAAATTTCTCTATATAATCGTTGTTTAGAACACCCAAGATTTCGTCTTTGCTTTTGACATATATAATACCTCTAGAACCGGAACTTTTTCTTGGTTTTAATACTGCGGGACTGAAATCAATTTTATCCAAATTTTCGTTTAACTCAGCCAAGTTATGAAAGTAATGAGTCTTAGGAATCCGGATATTTAAACTTTCTGCAAGTTGTAGGGTTCTTAATTTATCTTCACATAATTCGAAGCTATCTATGTTTGGCGTAACAATAGTTGTCTCAAACTTGTCTATATGTTTTGAAAGGAATCTTACACTTTTTTCATTGCATGGAATAACTATATCTATTTTATTTTTATCAATGATATTCAAAACTGTTTGTAATTCCAAATCCCTCATAAAATAGTTTTTCTTTACATATTTACTCGATCCGCCTATGGAAAATCTATTCAAGCTAATAGCATATACTCCATAACCACTTTTCCCAATATGTCTAATAACTGGTAAAACTTTTCTGTATTCAGCTTCAATTAGCAAAAAATTATACACTTTAACCTCTCCTTTTTAGAACCGCCTAAGTATTTAACATCTTTCTTACTTTCAAATTTATGGCTTTTAGCAGGCCGCGATTGGTTCCTTTTACAAAATATGGATAATTAAACAGTTCTAATAACCTATAAGGACTATCTACTTTTTGCTTATTATCAGTATCAAATTCGATATAACATTTTCCAACGTCTTCAACCTTATGAGCATCAGAACCAGCTCCAAAGCGTCTATTAAACTTTGAAGCAATCTTTCTGGATATAAAATTTTCTAATTTAGTCAGGGTTTTGTAGTTCATAACTTCAATGATATCAACATATTCAATGATCTCATTGAGTTTCTTTAGTCCTATACCACCCTTTCTATAAAAATCTACAGGATGGGGAACGTAAACTATGCCGTTTTGTTCTTTTATTCTTATAACTGTTTCTGACAAAGAAAGAAATGGTTCTATTTTCTGTGACAAGAAAATTCCTATTATTTCCCCATCTCTTGTAAATATTTCTTCTGCAGGTATCAAAGTAACACCATTTATCTCCATAACATTGAGAATCGTTTCGTTATGATCTGCCACAACGACGGCGTCTAAATTATTTTCTTTACACTTGTTTGCAATTTCTTCCAAGTCTGTGTCGCAATCATACGACAAGTTACTATGGACGTGAAAATCAATTTTAAACATCTCAACCACCTTTTCATTCAAGTGTGATTTCTCTAAAAAGACCAAATGTAAAATTTTCTTTTAAGAAGTATATTAGTATTCTTTCCAATTTTTCAAAAGTCTTACTTAGACCCACGTAATGTCTGAATCTATATAAAAATTTAATGTTCTTTACTTTAGGTTGCTCTGGATCAAACTCCCATGGATGAAAGTACAAAACTAAGCTATCATTTTCCATTAGGTATCTCTTTAATAAAGCTTTGTAAAAAGAATAAGGATACAATCGAAAATATCCGCCACCGGCAATTGGCAACTCACATTTTCCTTTTTTGTAAACACTCAGAGGGATTTCTATAAGGCTTTTCTTTAATCTAAAAGGTTTTATATCACTATTTTCTATTTTTCCGTACCTTGAATTCTTACTAAAAGGATGATAACTTGAATCATACAAAAAACCATTTTCAACGAGCGCATCTATTACATTTTCTGTAATAGAAAAATTCGGGGCCCTATATCCACATATAGCTTTACCGATGATCTTTTCCAATATCTTCTTGCTTTTTTCAATATCATTAAAAATTTCTTCTCTGGAAAGATTGTAATTAATTATGTGACTATATCCATGGGAAGCTATTTCATGACCATCGTTGTATATTTCCTTTACAATATCGGGCTGTCTTTCTGCAATCCAACCAAGAACAAAAAACGTTGCTTTCACACCATATTTTCCTAGTAATGTTAGTATTTTTTCTACATTTTTTTCAATTCTTAATTCGCATTTTTCCCAACTATCTAATGGGAACATTTCTCTTAAATTTTCAACTTGAAACCAATCTTCTACATCAAATGATAAGTAAATAGTTTTCGCCAATTTTGTCCCTACCTTCCTATTTTGCTCCTCTTTTCCAGATAACTGTTTCTATGGTTTGAAGAATTATTCTTAAATCCATGAATATTGTGCGGTTTTTGATGTAATACAAATCGTATTCAAGTTTTGTCTTTACCTCTTCCAGGTTGGATGAATATTTGTACATTATCTGTGCCCAGCCGGTTAAACCAGGTTTTAGTGCGTGTCTGTAGGAATAATACGGCACTTTTTGTTCAAAATCCTTTACAAAAGCAACCTGTTCTGGTCTTGAGCCAACGATGCTCATATCCCCTTTGAGAATGTTCACAAATTGAAGTGTTTCATCAAGTCTAAGCGGCCTTATGATTTTTCCTACTTTCAGTATCCTATCCTCTTCTTGATCAGCAAACTTAGCTTGGGTTTGCTTTTCTTTTTTCATTGTTCTGAATTTGTACATTACGAAAGGTTTGTTGCCTTTGCCTATTCTGGGTTGTTTGAAAATCACTGGTCGGCCATCTTCTATTAGTATCCAGATCGCCATTATAAACATCACGGGTGAAAAGATTATCAAGCCAACTATGCCACAGAATATATCAAGTACGCGCTTTGCTGGTGATTCTTTTGCTTGGGAAAATGCTGTTTCGTAATAACTTTCGAATTTGTCTATCACTTCAAGTGGGATCCTTTTAAGTGTCTTTTCCACTATCTGTGGAAGGTATACAACCTGGTAATTTGGCTTGACCACGCTTTTGATTGATTGATACAGCTCGTAATCTGCTATCAATATCCCATCTACTGTGGGGATCAATTGTTCAACTCTTTCTGGTGAAGGATTGAGGTATTCAACAAATTGATATTCACCACGCGTCTTTTTAGTGATCTCATTAAGGATCGGTTCTATTTCGTCTTTTTGACCTATGACTATGTACTTTTTTGGTTTTATCCCATTTCTGAAAACAAAACTGAATATACAATTGGCTAAAGCCACACAGACTGTGCCAAGAAAGATATGAATGAAAACATAGTTAAATGTCAAAGATCCGTAGAACACTGGATAGAGAATATATTTCACGGCGTTTGAAAATATCAAAGCAACAAAAATTCTTGCTATTTGTTCGTTGATACTTTCAAGATATTCAATTTCATAAACCCTGAAGGCAAAAAGGGAAATACAACTGATTGAGGCAAAGACTAAAGAAGTAACAATGGTTTTTGTCAAAAGCCAGTTTAAAAACCACAATATTGTATAGTCCAAGAAGAACAGATATATTGTTTTCATAAAAATCCCCCTGAGTTTTTTATCAAGCTTTTTAATGCACTTCTTATTTTATCCTGATCTGTATTACATACCAATATTTTATTCTCGCTGTTAGTTGTTCTCACTAATACAGTTGATTTTGCTGGTCCAAAAATAGCTTCTGTTCATAAAGTGGAACTGTATTGAATTTGGTTTTTCATGAAATTTGGAGTTTTTTCTGCATTCATTTGACTGAATATAACCATGGGCAGTTTCGATTTGTGTTACTATTCCAAAGGTGATTATACCTTCGTGGTTTTCTATAAATCTTTGAGCTATTTCAACACAATGCCAGAACTTTTCTGTATCTGGTATGTAGTGATCTGCAGGAACTATAAAAATTGTCTCATGTTCTTGAAAGTTCAAGCTTGCAAAAGTGCATGCAGGTGCTGTGTTTTTCTTTGTTGGTTCTAACAAAATGTTGGTTTTTGGTATTTCAGGAAGTTCTGAATATGTGGCCAAAAACGTTTTCCAATCTCTCTTTCCAAGATTACGGTTTTCAAAGCTATGCCTCATGCGTTTGCGCAAGGTAAGATACATTTTAGACCTTTTCATACTTTATATGTTTTTCTATGCCCGAATCTCCCTGGCTGTGATGGAAATGTTCTTGTTTGCCTGTGTAACCCCTATGATCTGCTTAGGATTGTTTGTACCTACTGGTGGCTTTTCGAGATTTCAACCTATTTTGTTGATGGATCTTCTTTCAAAGTATAGTGTGACTTGTGTGACAGTTGTCTACAAATTGTGACAGCTGTGACAAATCAGAGTGAGATCATATAAAATATCTTACCAGAAACCCTTAATTTTTCATCTCTTTCAATTATCAATCCAGCTTCTTTCAGACGGTTTATATAAGTATAGGCGGTTTGTCTTTTTACATTTCTTTTCTCGAGTTCTTTTACTATAGCACTTCTGCTTCCCTGGTGATCTGCTACAATACGAAGCACTTTTTTCTGAAGGTCTGTTAACTCCCAGGAATTTTCAAAGTACCTTTTGACTATCTTTTTAATAGTTTCCCTTGCTATTTGCCCTGTTATTCTCTCGTTATCGAGATTGCTTTGAACGATTTGTTGAGAAATCCAAAGGGCATCTCTTGGGTTGCCATCACTATATCTTGCTATTTCATAAAGAGCATCACCGTCAAAATAATCCGGGTAAGCCATCAACCTTTTTGAGATCATTTGCTGTATTTGTTTATCATCGAGTGGCTCTATAAAAAATGTGTCTTTCAGTATATTCTCTAAATTCCCAGATTCATTCCATCTCAATCTGTCTCTCACATATTCTCTGTATATCGCAAACGGCAGGGAAAGTATTACCACTAATCCATCTTTACCAAAAACAGTTTTGAGCGAATCAAGAATTACGAGCACCTCTTCTTTCTTTTCTTTGTCGAGTTCATCTATAAGCAGAACAACTTTATTGTATTTTTTCAATAAAGCCTCGAGAAATTCATCAAACAGTTCATAAGCCTGGTAGATATTGAATTTCTTTGTGCGAGTTGTGCTTTTAGAAAGATTCCCTGTTACAAAAACCCCTCCAGCCGTTCCGAAAGAGCTGGTTTCACTTCTTTCTTCAACAACGAAATCAATCACTTGCTTTGCAATCTTTAAAAGTTCTGTGGTTTTGCTTTTTTTTACCTCCACAGCAAGCTTGTAAAGCATATCAGCGATTATTGCCTCTTTGCTCTCTTTTTCTGTAAGCTTCAGATAAATCCTTTCTCCTTCATCGGGCTTAACGAAATTCAGCACAGTTGTTTTTCCAACACCTGTTTCACCACACACACCATAAACTCCCGCCGGTTGTAGTGAACACACCATATTGAGAGAATCTATTTCTTTTTCTCTGTTAACAAGCAGATCTATAGAGGATAGAGGTTCATCAAAAAGTGCTTTCAGGATATGCTTTATATCATTTTTTCTCATCTGACCACCAGGTATAATTATAACATTACAGATTGTGACTTATGTGACAGTTGTCTACAAATTGTGACAGCTGTGATCGAAGGAAATTGAGATATAATTTTCTGGAGAGGTTTGATATGGTAATTGTTTTGCTTTGTATAGCTGTACTATTGACTTATCTTTCTTTTGAAGCCGTGCTCGCCGGTTCAAGGCGAAACTCGGTGAAATTGAGGATAGCAGTAACGGGAGTACGTGGCAAATCGAGTGTTACAAGATTGATAACTGGCGTCTTTCAGCAATCTGGATTAAAGGTAATAGGGAAAGTAACTGGTTCAAAACCAGTTTTGCTATATCCGGATGGAAAAGAAGAGGATATCAAAAGAAAGAAAAAACCTTCAGTCATTGAGCAGGTTAGAGTTCTTTTAAAAAAAGCAATTATGCTGCATGTTGATGGGTTTGTCAGTGAAACTATGAGTATCAAACCGGAAATACTTCGCTGTGAGATACAGAATATTCTGAAGCCTCAATTCATTGCTATAACACGCATAGAAATAGATCATACAGAAGATCTTGGAAAAACTATTCAGGAAATAAGGCAGAACATAGCTCGTGCGTGTAATCCAGGAGCAACTGTCGTAACAATGAAGGAAAACTTAGATAAATCTTCTGTAGAAATATTAAAACGTAAAGGTTGCAACGTAATTGAGATTGATTCACACAAATTTTTGATCAAACCTGATAGTTACGTCGAATTTGACGAGAATTTGGCATTAGCCCACAAAATCTGCGAGATTGTGGGTATAGATGAAAGCAGCATTTTCAATGCATTTCGGAATATATCCGGTGATATAGGAGTGCTCAGATTCTGGAAATTAACAAATGATGTTATTGTTGTGAATGGATTTGCGGCAAATGATCCTGATTCTACTATTAGAGTTTTCAACAGAGCAAAAGAGATCTTGAATGAACTCGGTTCATTTGATCAGTTTGTTGGCATTTTAAACCTCAGAGCCGATAGGGTCGACAGAACCGTTCAATGGTTGAATTGTTTGAAAGAGTGGTTTCCATTCGAAAAACTTTATGTTGTTGGGTCTGATAGTGCGCTTTTTGTGAAGAGATTGAAAAATCCAAAATGCGTGGCTACTACAGTTGAAAAACTTATAGATGTTGTCAGTAGATTCGATCAAAGGACAGTTATCTTTGGCTTTGGCAATATAGCAGGTGCAGGGATGAAGTTAATTGAAAAATGGCAGGAGAATGGATTATGTTTGAAATTGCAGCCTTAGGAATTTTGATCTCTTCTTTTTTTGTGGAATTCACGGGTTTGTATCCAGGAGGAATTGTTGTACCTGTTTGGATATCTTTTTACGTTGATCAACCTTACAGGGTTATGGGTACAGTGATGATCGCATTAATTTGTTTGGGATCGTATAAATTTTTGCGCAGATATTTATTTTTATACGGCAGGCGCCGTTTTGTGATAATGGTTCTTTTATCGACATTTCTGTCATTGTTGATAAGGCAGCTTGATATTTATGGTGGCTTTAAGCCTGTGGAGCTTGAAACAGTTGGTTGGATTATCCCAGGATTGCTTGCAAACACCATGGAACGGCAGGGTATTTTGGTAACTCTTGTTTCAACATTCGCAGTCGCATTGACTGTAAAACTGATTACTGTGTTGATTTTATGAAAAGAGCGCTCATCTGGCTGGTAATAGTTACTGCGATTTATGCAATATGGTTGTTAACACCGCTTGACAGAAGATATTCCCACATCGACAAGATGTACAAGGCATCTTTGATTATGGAGGAATTTATTAATTTGCTCAGAGAGAAGAGAGCTGACGACATCGATCCCATTTTCGATCCGAATAGAACAGGATTCATAGGTAAAGAGTTCACGGAACTTACAACAACTGTCGGCAATCTTGAATCAAAAAGAACTGCAACCAACCCTGACATAGCTGCTTTAATTTGCTATCTTCTGATAGATATAGGAGTTAAAGAAGGAGATTACGTTGCAGTTGGTGCCTCTGGTTCTTTTCCGGGGTTGATTGTCGCAACTTTAAGTGCTTGCAGGAGTATAGGGGCAAAACCGATGGTAATCTGCTCAATAGGATCATCTCAATGGGGGGCAAATCAGATAGATTTCACTGTTCTTGATTTGTTTTGCTGGCTAATGGAAGTTGGGTTTGAAAAACCTCTTTTGTTTAGTTATGGAGGTTCTGACAATACAGGACGTGACTTTCCAGAAGAGCTTCGAGAATTATTAAAGAAAAAAGCTGAAAAATATGGGTTTCAAATATATGAAGGCAGATCTTTCGAAGAAGATGTTCAGAGATTCTATAATGTATACATGACTAATTGTGGGGGCCGTCTGGCAGCATTTGTGAATATTGGTGGAAGTATCATCAACATTGGGAGATCTGTTGACAACGCTTTGCTTTCTGGTGTAGTAAAAGATAAAGAATCTGTTAGCAAAGATGGAATAATAGATCTTATGGTTTCTGAGAAAATCCCAGTCTTAACCCTTTTGAATCTTAGAAAAATTGCTATAAAATATAACTTACCGTGGGATCCTATCCCGCTTCCTGAAACATCTAAGGAGAGAATAAGAGATTTGCTGAAAAAATTTGTCAAGAATGAGTAGATCAAAGATCGAAAAGGCGGGCATTTAGCCCGCCTGTTGAAGAATAGTCTATATCATTTTCCTACTGTATCACCAAATCCAACTTCTTCAAGCCACCAGGTTGGATAACCTACAGATTTTCCATATGGAGTAGTTCACCGAAAATGAATGGTCAGAAAGAACTTTCCACAGTATTTGTCACACCAATATATCTGTTGGGATTGTAAGTGTTGAAGACATCAATTATCGTGAGAATCGTTTTAAGATGTCTTTGTACCCTGAGAGTCAGAGGAAGTCCGTTTTCATCGTAGGGAACATTCAGTCTGCCTGCTTTTGCTGCTCTTAAATAGTATTTATCAATGCCGGTCAGTACAAGATTTTCATCGGTTTTCCCTCTGAGGCGTCCTTGGGAAGGATTGGCTACTTCAAGCAAGAATGCAAGTGTGTCGGTGTGATCACCCCATTCTCTGTGAGATAACCCGTGAAAGTCCCTCGGAGATCTTTCAACACTTATATCAATTCCATCTATCTCAAGCATCATGGCAGCTTCCACAGCGATATCAAGTGCACGGTCGTGGGCTACTATTGCGTTCACTGTAGTATATTCAGGCGCCGCTTCGTGTAGATCAATTGATATATCAGGTTTTTCTGAATATATGATCTGCATTATTGCATATGCAACTTTTTCAGTGATAGTTCCATCTGGATCACCCGGGTATGTTCTGTTGAGATTACGCTGTTCAGATCCACTGACAATTTGCTGACTTGTGATAGTTCTATATAATCTTGAGTCTGGCCATTGATGAACCGGGTTTGTCAACCTTGCACCGATAGTGATAATCATTTTCTTATTATTCCATGTGAAAAGTACCTTTTCGGGAGTAGCTTCCAATGGCTGCGTATGTGTGAAGCCACTTAAATTTGCTCGAGGTATGGCAATTATTTTTCCTTTTTCGACAAGAAAATTTTCCACAATTATTTTCGCAGTTACATAACCTGCAGGTTCGTTTGGATGAGTTCCTCCAAGGATCAGTACGCACCCTCCTTGTTCTTTACCTTCCAATATGAAAACATCTGTATCACCAGGTGTGTTGAGTAATCCTGGAAAATAATCGCTTAATTTCTTTACCTGAGTCACACCAGGACCAATATTTATTGATTCAAGCTTTCTTTGAGATAAAAAATATTTCGCAGAACCTGTTATCAGAAACAAAGAAATTGCGAAAAATAAAAATATCTTCAGTAACCTCATTCAGATCTTCTCCCTATTTATTTTATAAAAAATATCCTCAGCACCCATGGTACTACAACCATTGCTCCCATGAGCCAGTTCCATCTATCCGGTTTCTTCACAACAAATCTCACAAGAATCACAACAAAGTAGATTAACATAGATGTATACAAGCAGGTAATCATCTCATCACTTCCTTTTGCTGTAAACAATATCTATCGAGACAGCAAAAATGAATATGATAGCTACAATACCCCACAGCCACCAGGAATTTGCAAAAAACTGACTGAGGCGTGAAGAATATATAATTGAAACAACAGAAAATACGCCAATTGCTGCAAGAAATGGAACTGATCCTTTAAATATCTGAGTGTAGGAATCTAATCCTACAACCTGAGCACTTACTGTGGTGGCAAGTGCTGTCGGTGGAAGCATATCACCGATCCCAGCAAGCAAAGATATAGCAGAAGCTATAAGAACATCGTTTCCTCCTCGGAATGCCAGCAAAAATGGTATACCAAGTACGGAAGCCGAACCATAAGACGAAATTGCACCAAACAAAGGAACACCGAGCCCAACTGTCAGAAATAAAAAACTATACGGGAAAAACAACATGTTTGCCACAATCAAACCCCGAACTCCAGATAAAGTCATTACCTGTATCAACATACCTACACCAACCAGTATCGCCAGAACTGGCAAAGACTGTTCTAAAGCCGTTATTGAAATCTGGAAAAAATCCCTTTTCTTACCACTACTCAAAATGGCTACGATTGAACTTAAGAAAAATATCATAGGTAAGCCTATCTGAATCAAACCGTAGCTGTCGAGAATAGAAAGTATAATCATAAGAAGCAAAGGAATATAGAGAACCAGATCTTTAGCGTTGAATGTGATATTTTTTTGTGTTTTGGGCCTGCGAACATCTCTTCCTCCAATAAAAAGTGATATGATGAGCGCTGTCGGTATAGTGAGCCAGAGAAGGGGATAAGTGAAACCAACATATGGCATATCGACTCCTTCGCAGATCACCAGCGCCTGAATATTAACGGGTGGCGCAATCATACCAAGAACTGAAGAGATAGCTATCAAAATACCGGCTTTTTTTCTATTCAATCCAATCGAAGTGAAAACGGGAAAAGCTACAGCGCCTGTTGTCAGTACAGACGCCGAAGAGGAACCAGTTATCATTCCACCACTCATCGCAAGAATAGTAGTAAGCAGTAAGAGCAGCCTGGGTTTCGCAGAAAATCTTTCTGCCAAAAACTCAGCGATATGTTTCAACAGACCGGATTTTTCTATCGCCACGATAAACATCATGGCTGTGAGAACCGTCAGCACTGCGTCAAAATAACCAAAGGCACCTTCCACCAGAATACTTATGTCAATCCTGTGAGTAACTACCAGTAAGGAAACCATCGAGATAAGAAAAAAAGAAACACCCCTTGGGAATTTCAAAAAGGTTAATATGAAAAACATTGAAATAATAAGAAAAAATAAGATAGTCTCCAAGGTTCAATCACTCCCGCAGGGCTCAATTGTACAGTAAAAACAGGTTCTCTTTGAATTTTTCTGATTCTGGTATTCCTTCAATTAAAACACTGCGTCCGGTGAAATCTTGAAGATAATCGCATAGTTTTAAAAAGGTTTTGACGTGCGTATAAACTCTCCTCCATAATGGAAATTGTGGGTCTTCTATTGTGTATGGAGATTTCGCGTCTGAATTCTGCGACGGGTTTGGTGTTTCAATCAAAAAAGATAGGGCATCTGTGTGATCACCGAATTCTCTATGGCTTAAACCACGAAACTCTTCACTTGATTGCTCAAGCTTTAGATAAACTCCTTCAAATTCCAAGTCTAAAACAACCATAGCTCCCATATCCAGGTTCTTTGGGTTGCATATAAGCATATTTGCCAACCTGGAAGATGTACCTGCTTCGTGCAAATCAACCACCATATCTATTTTTTCTTTTCTCACAAGTTCAAACAGACCGTAGCTGATTTTTTCTGTCAAAGTTCCATCTGCTCTACCTGGATGAACTCTGTCCAGATTTCTCGCTTCATAGCCTGGAAATTCAACACCCGAGACATGTGTGTATGTTGCAGGATCGGTCTCCTGATGCAGTGGGTTTGTCCTTCTGGCACCAACAACAATAGTTCTCGGTCCACTCGGCGATGCAAAATTTATATAGACGGGTGGATTGATCTGATTTTCCGGTTTATCGTATGAAACGCTACTCCATGTGGCAGCACTGTTGTTTGCCCATGGGATTATAAAAATTTTACCCTTTTTCACGGTAGCTTTCTCAATGAAAATCATAGAAGCAAATATTCCCGCTATCTCATTTGTATGAGTGCCTGAAAGCAACAAAACGTTCGCACCAGGTTCTTTTCCTTCAAGAACATAGACACGTGTATCACCCCAGGTGCCTTTAAGAGGCTCGAAATAATCGCTGAGCCATTTTATCTGCGTTACACCATAGCCGGGCCTGACATCATGAAATAAAGGAGCTGCGATGCTATGCACCGCAGCAGCAATTATGATGATAAGTATTAAGCAAAACTGTTTTCGCAAGATCATTCACCAGCCTTGAAATACTGTTTAAGTATGTCTTGAACAGCACTTGTTGTGTCTACAATAACTATGTGTTTCTCTTGTTTTTCACAGAGATCTGTAAAAAAATTATCTTCGTTCCCCGATTTTGTCACAATTACAAGATCAGCAAGGGGCACAACCAGTTCGCTCAGTTCATCGCTGGTTTTGCCTCTTCTGGATTGCCCTTCAATGTGTGCTACGATTATTTTTATACCGATTTCTTTTGCTTTGTTGAGCAAACCTGTTATTCTTTCTTTTTCCTGGTTCACATCTAACCCAGCGGCTCCAAGGCCTTTGGAACTTGCTCCTACTACTATAATGATTGTTTTTACGTCATTGGTCAAGTTATCTGCTTTGATAAGTGGTTCAAAAGTAAACTGGAGATTAGCTCTGGTTGCTAAGACTTTCATCATTGTAGCGCCCGCACTTTGCCCGGCTGAGGTTATTACTACAGGCTGCTGGAAAGTCGGCGATTCCTGTGCGAACACTGGTATGAATATGAGCAAAATCAGGAAAAACAAAAAATGTTTTCTCATCAAAATCCCTCACTTTTCTGGTGCTGCAGCGGCACCTTGCCTTCTGAATGATCCAACTCCGACATATGTTCCATCTTCCTGCTTGTATACGCAATTTGGGCCACCGAAAAAGAGATCAAGCTCAGGATAAAGTTCCAGCTCATAACCGTAATAGTTTTTCAAAATCCGTATCGTTTCCTCGGGGAATCCTCCTTCGATCTTCAAATCTGTATAAGTATCGTAGGAACAGAATTTCGGCAATAACATTGCTTTATCAATAGAATAACCAAAATCAATAACATTCACTATTAGTTGGGAAAGTGTAGAAAGGATTCTCGATGCACCTGGTGTTCCTACTACCATGAGGAGATCTCCGTTGGGTCTTAGAACTATGGTGGGGGCTATTGTTGTGCGTGGTCTTCTTCCGGGCTTAAGGGCGTTAGGACCAGATGTTGAGAAATTTCCCATTTCATTGTTCAAAATTATTCCCGTTCCCGGGACAACGTTTCCTGAACCAAAGAACGAACTGAGTGTTTGAGTGAATGCAACGGCGTTGCCCCATCTATCTACAACGCTGGCATGAGTGGTTGACGGGCTTTCTACTTTTGGAGCCTCTTCAAGTTCTTTCAGAATATTTTCAAAAAATTTCTTTCCTTCAACATATTTAGATGGATCTCCTGCCAGTTTCTGCCGCTCAGAGGCCTTACTCGATCTCGTTATTGCCTTGGAAAGAGGGATCATTTCAAATCTGCTTTTTGCGTATTCTTTACTTACCAGACCTTCAACCGGAACATTAGGATCATCACCACAATAAGTTCTCATATCTATAGTGGAAAGATAAAGAGCCTCTGAAAGCAGATGAATATAAAGGGGATCGTCCCAGGAAAGATCTGATACATTAAATCTCTCAAGTATGTTCAGTGCTTCAAGAAGTGTAGCACCGCCAACAGGTTGTGGTGCAGTTATTATCTTGTACCCACGGTAATCTCCTATAATAGGTTCTTTGACAATCGCGTGGTACTCCTCAAGATCTTTTCTAGTTATCAAGCCTCCATTTTCTGACATGAATTTTTCTATTTTTTCTGCTATCTCCCCTCTGTAAAATGCATCTCGACCTTCCTTAGCTATTAATTCAAGTGTTTTTGCTAAAACAGGGTTTTTGAAGATATCGCCTACTTCATAAAGAAGACCATCTTTTAAGTAAACTGATGCGCCTTCACCTAGATCATTAAGCAATTTTTCGTAGTTATCAGATAAAACACTGATGAAGGTCTCATTTAATACGAAGCCTTCCTTAGCGAGACGAATTGCAGGTTCCATAACTTGTTCCAGAGTCATTGTTCCCCATTCCGAAAGAGCTTTAATTAAGCCATCCACGACACCAGGCGTACAGACAGAAAGTGGGCCTGTTGAAGCTCTTTCATATTTTGAAAGATCGAGAGGAGCAGCGGATTTATAATCGATCGCTATACTCTGGCCATTACTCATATGAATAATCATTACCCCTTCTCCACCAAGACCACTTGCGTAAGGTTCCACAACACCAAGCGCAAAAGCCGTTGCTACAGCAGCATCAACAGCGTTACCACCCTTTTCCAGAATCTCCGCTCCGGCTGCCGCTGCATACGGGTTTGCGGCGGCTACTACTCCAAATTTTGATGAAAGAATCTGCCCCGTCGTAACTGCAAATAAAGAAAAATTAATAACGAATAGCAACAATAGAGCCGCGAGAACCTTTTTCATTTTTCATCCCTCCACTACAAGTTTAAGTTGTTGTTTTAATCTTACAAAAAGATGTTTTCTTGAAAGCTTAACAATCTGTACATCCATTATAGCATGTCTAAACAAATCTGCACTGTGTCACTTCAAATGGTCAATTATCTTAAGGCATTTAACATGAAAAATATTCGTCTTGACAACAAAAATTGACATTATTTTGAAATCATGATAACATTTATTAAACGCGGAGGGGGGGGTGATAGTGTGAAAATAGTGTTTCTAACTTTTCTGATTGCGGGTTTATTCATACTTGCAGGTTGCGGGTTTATTTCTCCAACAGCTACAGATGTCAACCAAATAGCTAAGAGTTTACTGAACACTGTTTTAGATACCCTCGAATCTGAAATTCCTGATCCAATTTCAAGCCCAACAGAGTTTATTCAGTTGATTAGAAAGTTCGTTTATACTCCTGATCAAGATGCTACAGATACGGATGTCAGTGAGGCAATAATGGACCTTACTTATGTTCCTCTTTTTGATTTCACATGGCCCTCTACACTTACAAGTGTTGAACTCAAAGGATTGAGTGAAATTGAGAGTAAACTCTTGCCCTATAATTGGGCAAATCCACCAGATTTTGTCCAAAAGACTTATATGATGACAGTTCAAGGTGAGACTGAAGATGGTACGATAACTTCTTTCTCATTGCCATTTCTGATAATTAATGATGATGGTTATTTCTTTGCGGTATTTGTCGATGATACAGACAGTGCTACTGAGGTTAGAGTTTATCCATTGCCTTTAATTTTTTGAAATAACATACTCAGTGCCCCAGATGGGGCACTGTTTTTGAATTTTAAAATACAGTCACAAACTTTCTTTAAGGAGATGGAGTATCTTCAAATTTGTCGTCTTGCTTTTTTGCATTTATGTCATCTAAGACCGCTTCGCCACAGATATCTACATCAATTATTTTGTTTCGAGATACTGTTTTTCGGCAAATTTGATTGGCTCACAAAACTTTATATTCCTATGGTTTCATTTAATTAGTTCTGAATCAGCGAGAATACTTTTGCCTATGATATGATAACATCAACTCCTTCAGTAAGTGTGATTCCGCCAACCGATCTGGACAAATATAACCTCCCTCAAATTTGGCAATTTTAAAGCCAGATTCACCCAAAAATCATTGATCAAATCTGTGTGGTGATCTACCAAGATGATTATAAGTGATTGAGAAGGATATGTATTATCTAGTAAAACAAATAAAACAACAGATGATTTCCTCAAACCCACCGGTATATAAGACACAAAAAATGAGTCAGAAGGGGTATTTCCCAGCCACTTTGTGGAGATTGTTAATGTTTCATCTCGTCATAAATTTGCATATTTTGCATAACCTGTTCTTCGATTATGCGTGATTTCAATTCTCTTTTTCTCGAGCTTACAATATGCTGTATTTGATGAATAAAACCGCTATTTTTGATACTTGTACCTATTTGACTTTCAGTCCAAATGTGTTATACTTATAACTAGTATTTGCATAATTTGCAAGGAGGATGTTTTGTGGCTGGAACATTGAAAGATATTTCGAAGATTACAGGATTTTCCATTTCAACTGTTTCCAGAGCGCTTAAAAATGATCCACGTATCAGCGACAAGACAAAACGGGAGATCCTCAGGGTTGCTCGCGAATTAGGTTACAAAACCAGTATTGAAATAGGAAACGATAAAATAATAATGCTCCTCGTTGCCAATCCTCATGAATCAATGGAAAGTGATGAGTTTTTTTCAAAAGTTCAAAAAGGCATTCTCGAAAACGCTACTAAGGAGAATTTTCATTACTTAGTTCAAACAGTTTCATCAATTGAAGAGTTCGACAACACTCTTGTGCCTCTAAATCTTGTTGATGGAATAATTGCTGGCGGTATCCCTATGCCAGAGTCCATGAAAAATTTTCTCCTCAAAATAGAGCTTCCAGTTGTACTTATAGGCAAATATGACGGACTTGAATCCTTTCCATCAGTGAATAATGACAATATTCGTGGAGGATACTTAGCGGGAGTCGAGATTCTAAAAACTTATTATGAGAAAGTGTGTGTTATAACTGGTCCAAGATCTATTTCCACCTTTTCCGACAGAGTAGAAGGTTTTCTGAAATCCTTTAAAGAAAGAGGAAAAAGCACTGATGATATTAAGATAATAGAGCTTGAAGAATTCGACGAGAAGGCAGGCAAAAAGGCTGTTTTAGAACATGAAAAATTTCTGAGATCTTACAGAACAGCTCTTTTTTGTACTACTGATTGGCTTGCAAAAGGTGCCCTCGAAGAACTGAATGTTTTAAAATTCAAAGTCCCTAAGGAAGTAGGATTGCTTGGCTTTGGGGGATTGAGTTTTTGCAAACACATCACTCCTAAGATTTCTACTGTTTCGCTCAATCCATATTTATTAGGGAAAATTGCTTTTCTGATGCTACGCGAACTACTTGATGGCAATACTGAAGCTAAAGGGGTTGTCTTTGTCGAGCCCACAGTAATAAATGGGGAGACTTTGGTCAGGGGTGATTTATGTTGAATTTTCATGAGCTTTTATCTTCAGAAAAACCACTTCTTATTGTGAGCCTTCCTGAGAATTCTTTGGATTATGCGAGAGCAGCAATTGATAATGGTGCTGATGCTATCAAGCTGCACGTAAATCTCAAACACAGAGTAACTGGTCAAATCCATACTTCATGGAAGGCAATAAAATCTGAGGTTGAAAAAATAAAGGAATTAAACTGTTGTATGGGCATTGTCCCTGGTACAGAAACAATGGCCTCTCCTTCTGAAATTAAGGAAATGGAAGATTCAGGTTTCTCGTTTTTCGACGTTTATATAGACTATGCTCCACTATATCTGCTTAACAGTAATATGGCAAAAATGTTAGCACTCAATTATACGTATGAACTTTATATGGTCAAACATCTTGTTTTGATAGGTGCTGATGCTGTGGAAGTTTCCATCATAAACCCAAGTGATTATGGAAAACCTCTTACACTCCTCGATATCACAAAATACAAAGAAATTCTTAGCATGACTGAACTACCTGCTTTTGTGCCCACTCAAAAGAAAATATCATCAACGGAATGTGAAAGGCTTTTAGAAATGGGATTTCGGGGAATAATAATAGGCCCTATAGTAACAGGAGTTAATTTAAGAGATTTCAGCAAGGCTGTAAGAGAGTATGGAAAAGTCATTCATGGATGATTTTTGAATATATATTTTTATCCAAAAGGAGGGATAATTATGAAAAAAGTAGTTGTTTCCTTGTTTCTAGTTCTGGCACTTGTGACAGGAATTTCGAAAGAGAAAGTTACCGTATGGTTTGCAGGTACAACGAAAAGTTTTATGGATGTTGTCGAGTCACAAATAGTACCAGAATTTGAGGAAAAAAATCCAGATATAGACATGGTAGTTGATTTTGTGCCATGGGGAGAGCTTTCTACAAAACTGATGACCGCTTTCGCTGGTGGTATAGGTCCTGACATATTCATGCATGGCCAGGCTGCAGTGGCTGGGTTTGCTGAGAAGGAATTGATTCTTCCACTGGATGAGTATCTCTCACAAATCGAAAATAGTGATGACTTTGGTACAGCTTTGAATGTGGGGACTTACAAAGGAAAGACATACTTTATACCTGTTTTTGGCTCTGGAAGGCTTCTTGCTTACAGAAAAGACTTTTTCAAGAGAGCAGGTTTAGATCCTAATGAACCTCCTGTTACTTGGGAGCAACTTAAAGCCTTTGCAGTTGCCACCACAGAATGGCAAGGTTCGAGATTAAAAATTGCGGGCTTAGACCTCCCAGTCTCAGGAATCGATTTGCAACAAGTATGGACAATGTTCTTAATTGCGAATGGTGGCAGGCTCTTTGATGAAGAATTTAATCCAATATTTAACGGACCAGAAGGCACTGAGGCCCTTCAATTTTATGTAGATCTTATACGAAAACACAAAGTTACTTCGGAATATGGACTCTCTGCAGTTGGAAACCTTGAACCAATAGCAGCAGGGACAGCCGCGATGGCATTTGTAACCTCCGAATCCATGAGTGCATTTAAAAAGTATGCACCTGATGCCTTTGACAACATACAGCTGTGTCTTTCACCAGCAAGATATACCAAAGCTGCGTTTTACTCATTTGCTGGTTTTATGGTTTCACGCACAACAAAAAATCTTGACTCCACAATTAAAGTTCTTTCTCATTTGACATCAAAAGATTCCATAATTAAAATCAATAGCTCACTGGGTGGTATCCCACCAAGGCAATCTGCAGCTGAGGCGAGCTTTGTGTCTTCTGACCCTGTAATCAAAATGTTTGTGCTTGGTACAAAATATGCATTTGGAAATCCAAACGTGCCATTCTGGGTACAAGCAAGGGATATTCTATCTAAGTACTTGGAACAGGCAATTAGAGGAGTTGTGAATCCAAAAGAAGCCCTTGATAAAGCTGCAGAGGAAATCAAAAAACTCAAATAAGATTTGCTTTGCCGATCCTTAACGGGATCGGCAAGTTTTCTTTGAGGTGATAAAAAGTGACCGGGAAAAGAAAATTGCACACATTGCAGAAGCGGATAATCTTTACTGCCTTTTTACTTATTGCACCTGTTTTCATATACAATATGATATTCAGAATAGTACCAATCTTTGCTTCGCTTTATCTCAGTTTCACCGATTTCTCGGGATTTGGAAAAGCTAATTTTGTAGGAATTTCCAATTACCTAAGAGCACTAACAGATTCCGAATTCTGGAATGCTGTTCTCAAAACCTCTCAGTTTTCCGCAGAAGTATTGCCACTGAATATGATCATTTCTTTACTACTCGCTCTTCTCGTAAATAATAGTATTAGAGGAGTTGGTATATTCAGAGCAATTTACTATCTGCCGGTAATAACCCCAATGGTAGCTGCAAGTATGATCTGGATATGGCTTTATGATGCACAATTTGGTATTCTTAATTATTTACTTTCGCTTTTCAACATACAACCTATTAATTTCTTAAAGGATACGAAATGGGCGTTACATTCACTGGTAGTGATGAGAGTATGGCGCGGGGTCGGCTGGAATATGCTTATTTATCTTGCAGGTCTTCAAGGAATTCCCAAATTCCTTTATGAAGCTGCTTCGATAGATGGCGCGACAAAATTCAAAAGATTCTTGAAAATCACACTTCCACTTCTAAGACCCGTTCATATATATGTTCTAATAGTTGGTCTTGCAAGCACTTTGCAGACTTTTACAGAAGTTTACGTTATGACCGGTGGAGGACCATTACAGTCCACTACGACAGTAGGATTACTTGTATACAGAACAGCTTTTGACTACATGAACATGGGATATGCCAGTGCAATGTCATTTATTTTAGGCATCATCATAATGGTTCTTTCCATTTTTAGTTTTATGTGGGGAAAGAGAAAAGAGGTGTAAGTGTGAAGAGCAGAAGAGTATGGACAATAATGTTATTGGTTTTCACTGCTATTATAATGGGATTCCCTTTTTTTTGGATGATCACCTCATCTGTGAAATCCAATGAGGAGATTTTCTTATGGCCTCCCACGTTCTTACCAAAAACTCCGACTTTTGAGCACTATCAAAATGCAATTATGACACGAAGTTTTGGTAGATACTTTTTGAATAGTTTCATTGTTGCTTTATCATCTGCAATCATAAATCTCATATTTTGTTCAGTCGCAGGTTATGCTTTTGCAAAACTTGAGTTTCCTTTTAAAAATATTCTTTTTCTCATTTTGCTGAGTACCATGATGGTTCCTATACAGATTACACTCGTTCCAACGTTTCTATTGGTCAAATCGTTCCCTCTTGTCGGCGGAAATGACATATTTGGCAGAGGCGGCACAGGTTTACTTAATACTTATTTTGGACTTATGATACCTCATATAATGAGTGCTTTTGGTGTGTTTGTTATGAGGCAGTTTTATATGCAATTTCCACGAGAATTGATGGAAGCTGCCAGAATAGATGGTGCAAGCGAGCTTAGAATATTTACAAAAATCTTCTTGCCATTAGGAAAACCCTCATTAGCCGCACTTGCAATATTTACTTTCACACAAGCTTGGGATGATTTTCTCTGGCCTTTGGTTGTAACAAGTGATAGCAATATGAGAACCATTCAACTAGGTTTGGAAACTTTTAAAAGCAGGTACACAGTAGATTGGGGACCTCTTATGGCTGCAACAACAGTGAGTATAATCCCGATTGTGATAGTATTCTTCGTTTTTCAAAAATACTTTACGGATATATCTTTAAGCTCAGGAATTAAATAATACTTATCCGAGGAGGAAAGCAGTTATGCCAGATTACGATGTAATAGTAGTAGGTGGAGGAATTGCGGGCGTTTGCAGTGCTGTTGCAGCAAAGCGTATGGGTGTTTCCGTTTTACTTTTAGAAAAAGATATGGCTCTCGGCGGTGTACTAACGAATGCTTTGGTTAATCCCATGATGACTTTTCATTCACCTCTGAGGCAGATAGCTGGTGCTATTGCTCAAGAGATAGTGGATAGATTAGTAAAGATCAAAGGAAGTTATGGACATATAAAGGACCCTATAGGTTTTGTAAAAACCATAACGCCGTTTGAACCGGAAAAACTTAAAACAGTGCTGATAAACATGTTGCATCAGGAGAACGTTGATTATTTATTTGGATGTCTCGTTAGTGATGTTAAAACAAAAAATGGAACAGTAACTCAGATAGAAGTAGCAACAATGCAAAAAAAGATAAATTTAAACGGAAAAATTTACATAGACTCGACAGGAGATGGAAATTTTTGCATAAAAGCTGGTGCCCCATATGTGGAAGGAAATAACGATAGAAAAAGATGCCAGCCTATGACTCTGATAATGAAGTTGAGCAGGGTAAATAAGAAAGAAATAATCAGTTACATACAGACGAATCCTGAGCAGTTTACTCTTGCAAATAGTCCAGATTTTTCTTATCTGGCTGTTTCTGGATTCTTCGATCACATGAAAAAACTTGAAAAATATAATGTGAGATTCAAACGTGATAGGCTCTTATTTTTTGAGGTACCTTTCAGAGAAGACGAGGTCTTCATGAATACAACTCGATATCCTGGATATGCGGCAGATCCAATGGAGTTAACCAGAGCTCAAAGCTGTGCAAGCCTTGATATATGGAACTTTTTGGAATTTCTCAATAATGAGATACCTGGTTTTGAAAGTGCAAAATTAGAACAAGTGGGATGCACGATAGGCATAAGAGAAACCAGTCATATAATTGGAGATTACCAGTTAACAATTAAAGATTTACTTGAGACAAGAGATTTTCAAGACAAAATAGCCATAGGAGCTTACCCTGTGGATTTACATTCACCGAATTCTAGTGGGCTGAAAACAATTAAAATTCCTTATCCGGGAGAATATCAAATCCCTCTAAGATCACTTTTCCCACAAGGGTTGAATAACGTTTTACTATCAGGTAGAAACATAAGCGCGGATCATTTAGCTTTCTCCGCAATTAGAACGAGTCCTCTTGCTGCTTCTATCGGTTTAGCAGCTGGCATTTGTGCCGCGATAGCCGTAAGAGAAAATTGCAATATCAGAGATGTAAGATACCAAGAATTACAAGGTGAAATTAAAAGGATGGGAGGTATACTTTGAAAATAATCATACTACCTATGGATAACAGGCCACCAAATTATCGTTTCTTAATTGATCTTGCAAATATATACAAATTGGATGTAACACTTCCTCCAAAAAATATTCTTGGTTTTTATAGAACACCAGGTGATATAAACTTGCTGATTGAGTGGTTGCTTAGACAAAGAGCAGATTTATACATAATCTCAACTGATATGCTTTGCTATGGAGGATTGATAGCATCAAGGGAAAATTGGACAACTTTTGAAGAGGCAGAAAAGAGATTATCAGTTTTGAAGATTATCAAAAAACTCAATCCGAATAGCAACATACAACTTTCATCAATAATAAGAAGAGCATCAACATCTGTCTTTTCAGAAAGTTCGTACGAGTGCTGGGAGAAAATGAACACATATTTGAGAATTTTCAAAACGAACCCCGAGCAAGCAAAAAAGGTAGAAAAAAACTTTCCAAGAGGCTATATTGAAAATTACTGGAAATCAAGAGAAAGGAATCATAAAATAAACCTGAAATGTCTTGAATTGGTAAAGAAAGGCATAGTTGATTTAATAGTGTTCTCCGTTGAAGATACTTTTCCAGGGGGTCCTCATGAGAGAGAAGAGGAAGCTTTAAAGCAAAAAATTACTGAATATGGAATTGAAGACAAGTGTTTTATACATAACGGGGCAGATGAAGCTTTACAGAATTTGTTAATCAGAACGTTTAACAAAGGTACTATCAATGTGATATACGATAGTGAGGAAACCAAAGTTAAGATAATGGATTACGAAGATAGGAAATTTCTGGAGAACGTAAATTCTCATCTGAGATTGACTGGTTTCAATGTGAGTGAAAATGCTGAAAATGTGGTACTCATCAGTGGTAATAGCAAAGAGAGAAGCTTGAAAATCATTGAAAAACTTAAGAAAACTGGAAAAAAGATCTATATACTTGATGTCTTCAAAGCAAATGGATCTAACCCCGACTTTGTTAACGATGCTCTGGCAATCGGAGGCAGCTCAATAAAGGGATATTCTGCCTGGAACACAGCTTCAAACAGTTTGGGAACAATACTTGCAGAAATAGCAGAGGCACCAAATAAAGATAAGATAGGTTTATTTAAATTTTACCTCGAAAGACTTCTGGATGATCATCTTTATCAGGGTGTTTGGAGAAAATGGCTTGAAAGAGAGTTAATGAAAAATGGAGAAAATATATATGATGTTTCTGAGAAGTCAAAAACATACAGAAGATTCGTCGATGAACTCTTTAAGCCCTGTTGTAATAAATTTTTAGAGAAATATTTTAATGAAAACATTTGTGTGTG